>CAZIVF010000007.1:0-43972 GCA_964542725.1 uncultured Subdoligranulum sp.
CTTGGTTTATGGCATTTTTGCGGGCTCACCAGCCGTAGCAGACCCGCCGCCCCGGCGACGTTACAATCCAGGGTTTGGATTTATAAGGGCTTTCGCAGTCAGGGTTTTGGCAGACAAGCTGGTAGAAATACTCCTTGGTGAAGACGGCATCCGTGCCGTGGAGACAACTGATGCATGTTTCTTCCACCGGGCCGATCTCATTTTCCCCCAGCAGGCGCACCGTCACTTCCCCGCCGCAGGTTACGCAGGCGTCCGCCAGTTCCTCCGGGATGGCGATATCTGACAGATCGACGTCCGTTTCCTCCGGGGTTTGTGCGGCGGGAGTTTGCCCTGCCGCGAGGGTCATTGCGGAAGCGGCAGGGGCGGAGGTACTTTCCGGCGCCGTCTGCTCTGCCGTCTGGGCCGCGCAGGCGGTCAGCGCGCCAAGCAGGCAGAGAGAAAGAAGGCCGAAACCGTGCTTTGTTCTCATAAACATGTGATCCTTCTTTCTTCTAATATTTTTTATAATGCTCATCCATATTGTATATTATCAAAAGAAAGTTGTCAACATGGTGTACTAAAATTTTTGCTTTGCAAATTGTAAAATTTTCAAATCAAAAGAAGGGATTCAGAATACAAGTTCTTTATTTATGGTACTTCATGCCCGCGTTGATGGTGCAGGCGCGGTAGATCTGCTCGGTGAGGACGAGACGGGCCAGCTGGTGGGGCAGCGTGATGCGGCCCAGGGAGATCTTGGCGTCAGCCGCCTGCTTGACCTGGGGCGAAAGCCCGTGGGAGGAACCGATGACGAAGGCGATATCCCCCGCGCCGCTGCCCGCCCGGGCGGCGATCAGGCCGGCCAGTTCCTCACTGGAGATGGGCTTGCCCTCCACGCAGAGGGCCGCCATCCAGGCGCCCCTGCGGCGGGCGGCCAAGATCGCCTCCCCCTCTTTCTGCAGCGCCCTTGCCACCTGGGCCTCGCCGGCGTTTTTGCTCGCTATGGCGGCTTCCGGCAATTCCAGAATACGGAAATTGCAGAAAGCGGTCAGCCGTTTCCGGTACTCCGCCACGCCGGCGGCAAAATAGGCGGCGTTCAGCTTACCCACGCAGATCAGATCGATATTTTGCATGGCGCACCTCAAAATTCTATGTAAGGGCTGACCTCGCCCCGGCTCTGGGCCTGGATCAGGACATCCCGGCCCGGCTCAATGCCGGCGGCCAGAAGGACGTTGTAGACGGTGGTCAGCGCCAGCTCCGGCGAATTGTTGGTCTGGCTCAGATGGCAGAGGGCGAATTTTTTGCAGCCATCCTGAATCAGGTCCAGGATCTCCGCCGCACAGGCCTTATTGTCCAGGTGGCCCCGGTCGCTGGCGATACGCACCTTGAGATAGTAGGGATACGGGCCGCCCCGCAGGCTGAACGCGTCGTAGTTGGCCTCCAGCGCCACCAGGTCGCAGCCCGCCAGACATTCCTGCACCACCGGGGTCAGGATGCCCAGGTCGGTAGCCAGGGCCATCCGCCGTCCGTCCGGCGTGGTGATGCGGTACCCGCAGCAGGGTACGTCGTGGCTGGTGGGGAAGGATGTCACCACAAAGCCGCCCACCTCCTCCCGCCGACCATCCATGGCGACGGCCTCAATGGCGGGGGGCAGAACGCCCCGGGAATCCAGCATATCCAGGGTATCGGCGCATCCGTACACCGGCACATTGTAATGCTTGAGAAAGGTCTCCAGCCCCGCCACATGGTCGGAGTGTTCGTGGGTGATGAGAATCCCCTCGCAGTCGCTGACCGCCAGGCCCAGCCTGTGCAGCCCGGCCAGGGTGGTGCGGCAGCTTTTTCCCATATCCACCAGCAGGTATTTCTGCCCGCACTGGATCACCGCGCAGTTGCCGGAGGAGCCGGAATAGAGGGTTGTAAACAATGCCATGGAGTCTTTCACCTTCCTGTGTGCCATAAAAAGCGGGCCGCATCGCTGCGGCCCGAAGCCTGTTGGTTCAAAGCGGGGAGGGGGTTATATCGCCCTTGTGATGGAGCTGACCGGAATTTCGACGCGGCGGATATCCGCGCCCAGCCCCTGCAGCTTTTCCACAATATTCTCATACCCGCGCTCAATGTGGGTGGTCTCGTCGATCTCGCTGACGCCGTCCACCGCCAGGGCCGCTACCACCATGGCGGCGCCGGCCCGCAGATCAGTGGCGCGCAGCGGGGCGGGATGCAGCCTCTCGACCCCCTCGATCACAGCCACCTGACCGTCCACCCGGATGTTGGCGCCCATGTGGACCAGTTCATCCACATAGCGGAACCGGTTCTCCCAAATACTCTCGGTGATGATCGAGGTTCCCTGCGCCAGGGAGAGCATCACCGTCATCAGCGGCTGCATATCGGTGGGGAAGCCGGGATGGGGCATCGTCTTGATCTTCAGCGGGCGCAGCGGTTTATCGCGGCGGATGCGCAGCGCATCGTCATACTCTGTGATCTCGCACCCGGCGCTGCGTAGCTTGGCGCTGATCGGCTCCAGATGCTTGGGGATCACGTTGTGCAGCGTCACATCCCCCTTGGTGATGGCGGCGGCCACCATATAGCTGCCCGCCTCGATCTGGTCAGGGATGACCGCATAGGTGCAGCCGTGCAGGCTTTTGACGCCGCGGATCTTGATCACATCGGTACCCGCGCCGTGTATGTCCGCCCCCATCAGGTTGAGGAAGTTGGCCAGATCAACCACATGCGGCTCCCGAGCCACATTCTCCAGAATGGTCTGCCCCTCGGCCAGGACGGCAGCCAGCATGGCGTTCATCGTCGCCCCCACCGAGACCGTATCAAAGAAGACATGCGCCCCCTTCAGATGGGCGGACTCCACGCGGATCATGCCGTATTCCACCGAATCCACCGCCCCCATGGCGGCAAACGCTTTGAGGTGCTGGTCGATGGGGCGCGGCCCCAGGTTGCAGCCGCCCGGCATCGCCACCTGGCCGGTGCCGAAACGCCCCAGCAGCGCCCCCAGGAAGTAATAGCTGGCCCGCATCTGGCGGGACAGTTCATTGGATACCTCGGTACAGTCAATATGGGTGGTATCAATCTCATAGGTATTGCGGCTGATCATGCGGATGCTGGCGCCCAGTTCGCTCAAGATCTGCAGCGAAGCCATCACATCACTGATGCAGGGCAGATTCTCGACCAGGCACTTGCCCGCCGCCAGAATGGTGGCAGGCAGGATCGCCACGGCGGCATTTTTTGCGCCGCCGATGGTGACATCGCCCGTCAAGGGCTTCCCCCCATGGATGACAAACTTTTCCAAAACGAACTCTCCTTTGAGTGAAGCGCCGCACCGCAGGAGCGCCGCGCCGGAACCGTGCGTTTCACTGATCCTTGTTTATTATACACCTTTTGGCGGCTTTTGAAAAGTACCGCCGTTAGTATTTGCACATATTTTGTGAAATATGAGGAAGATATGCCTGGGAACCACAAAATTTTGTGGGTAGCATCCCCATCAGACCAGTGTCCCCGGCCGCTGCCGCACCGGTCGGGGCGGGCCGTTACAGCCCGCCGAACAGGTTGTAGGCGCTGTAGAGCGAGCCGTTCAGATACATCTCAAAATGGCAGTGGTTGCCGGTGGAGTTACCGGTGGAACCCACATACCCGATGGTCTGACCCTTGCTGACCCCCTGCCCCTGGCTGACCGCAATGGCGGACATGTGGCCGTACAGGGTGCGCCAGCCGTTGCCGTGATCGATGACGACATAGTTGCCGTAGCTGTAATGCCAGCCGGCAGTGATGACCTCGCCGGAGTCAGAGGCAATGATGGTGGTTCCGTAGGGGGCGCAGATGTCCGCACCCCGGTGGCCGCTGCTCATCCAGCGGCTGACATAGGTATACTGCGGCACCGGCCACACAAAGCTGCCGGATCCGGTCTGCGCCACCATGCCGCTCTTCAGGCGGGTCCCCTTGGTGATCATCTCCGGCACAGACTGTTTGGTCACGTTGATATTGATAATGCTGATATCGGTGAGCACGCCGTCCACATAGGTTTGATCTTCGGTGATTTCCTGCAGGCCCGTCTCCCCCGCCTGGGTGACGACGGTGGTGCCGAAATCGTATTCGCCGGAGTCGGTAGTCACTGTCTCATAGGGGATATCCTCCAGGCGGGTGCGGCGCTCCACCACCTTGACCTGCAGCAGTTCCGGCGAGATTGCGCCGACGATCAGCTCGGTCCCCTCGGGGATCGCCTGATCGAACGTCAGCAGGTCGGGGTTCATCTGCGCCAGCGAATCAAAGCTCAGGCCGGTGGCCCAGGTGGCGGTCTCCACCGTCTCCCCCTCCACGGCGGTGTAGGTCAAGATCTGCGCGCCTTCCCGCAAAAAGGAGAGGATGTCGGAGTAAGGGGAGATGGAGTTCAGCAGATAGACGCCGTCCACCAGGCGGATATCATGCACAAAGCTGACCCGCTGGGCATCGTCCAGCGCGTTCTCATAGGGGGTCTTGATGGATTTCAGGAAGGCGCGCAGATGGTCGCCCTCATCGGTGACAAAGCGGAGCGCCCCGTCGATATAGACGGCGGTGCCGCTGCCGATCTCATCGCTGGAGGCCCGCAGGATGGCGTCGGCCATCTGGCTTTCGGTCATCGTCTCGCCGGAGATCGCCAGCGTGTAGGTAGGCTGGATATCCCACTGGGTATCCGGCACCTCGTTGCCCGCCTCGGCCAGCAGGGCCTTGGCGGTATTCACACGGCTCTGCACATCCTCGCGGGCGTTGTCAAACACCTGCTCGCTGGCCACATACCCCACGCTCTCGCCGTTGACCTGCACATTGAGGATATACGGGTAACTGAACGCCGTGCGCACCACACCCAGCAGAATCGCCCCCGCCGCCACCGGAAGTACATAGGCGAAGGCGTTCCAGAGTAGCGGGAAATACAGCTTGACGCCGGTGGTAAGGATCTGCATCCGCTCGGCCCGAAGTTCACGGGCCGTCCCCTCCGGGTTCCGCTTGGGCAGTTCCCGGATATGGCGGATGCCGCTGGCAACCCGCACGAAGGGGGCGGCCAAATCTTCCAGCAGGGTGAGGATGCCCAGCACCAGCGGGCGGATGATCAGCAGGAACAGATTGGCCACGTTGCTGCCGATGCCGTAAGCCGCCGCCCGCGCCTTGCGGGCGGTGCAGATCAGAAAATACTCGGCCCAGAAGCCGACCATGTACAGCGCATCACCGATCAGGCCGGCGTAGGGTACCGTCTCCAGCACGGCGGCCATCTGGTTGCGGCGGGCCGCCTTGCGCTGGCCGCGGCGCCACGCGCCGAGGGTCCGGTCGATCTGCCTCTGATCCAGCCAGCGGCGGAATGTACCGGCGCCAGCCGGCTGTTTTTTCTTTTTATCGTCTAGGGATTGCTTCAAAGGGAACTCCTTTCCGCGCCGGGGCGCGTTCTGGGCAGTGCTGTTAGGATCCGGGCTGCTCCGGCAGTTGGATGGCCGCAGGCAGCCCGGCGGCCCGGCAGAGGGCCTCCATATCGGCGGGCAGCGGGCTTTGCACTCGCTGCGCTTGGCCTGTCAACGGATGGCGGAACCAGATCACGGCGCAGTGCAGCGCGTGGCGGGCGATGCCGCAGGCGGAGCCGCCATACAGGCTGTCCCCCGCCAGGGGGTGGCCGATATGGGACATATGAACACGGATCTGGTGGGTGCGGCCCGTCACGGGGCGACAGGCCAGCAGGCTGAAGCCGCCGGCGGCAGCCAAGGCGGTGTAGGCGGTGACGCTGGGTTTGCCGTCGGGGCGCACGCAGCGGCCTATAATAGAATCGCCGCGCCGGGCGATGGGCGCATCCACCACACCGGGGCCGAGGGGCAGCGTTCCCTGCACGATGGCCAGGTAACATTTTTGGGCGCTTTGGGCCAGCAGCGGGGCCGCAAAGGCGTTCTGGGCGCAGAGCACCAGACCGCTGGTGTTTTTGTCGATCCGGTTGACCGGGCGGAACACGCCGTCTCTCCCCTGCTGTCTCAGATGGTAGAGCCAGCCGTTGGCCAGGGTACCGTCGGGGTGGTTCAAAGTGGGATGTACCGCCACGCCCGCCGGTTTGTCCAGCAGGGCGGCGAACTCATCCTCATAGGCCAGCCGGAAAGGCACCGGCTGGGGCGTGATCGGCGAAGGTTCCTCCGGCGGGAGAGCAAAGGTGACGGCTTGGCCGGCGCGGACGGGCTGGTCGGTGTGCAGCGGGCGGCCATCGGCAAAAAAACCGTTGCCCCGATGTTTGACCGCCTTGATGCAGCCCGCCGTGACGCCCTGCGCGCGAAGAAACAGCTGCAGGCGCTGGCCCTCGGCTTCCGGCGGGACGATGTAGGTAAGGGTCAACACGCCGCACACCTGCCTTTGCTCACAGTTATACGTTTGGATTATAGCACAAACCGTGCCGGGATGCAAATCCAAATGCTGGGACGGCCCGCTCCAAGGGTCGGAAAACTGCAGAACGGCGTTGTCAAATGCAAAAAAATATGGTATACTGAACGCAAACGAGTGGAGCATACGACGGCGGGACGCCCCCTGTGGGGCGCCTGAGGAAAGTCCGGGCTTTACAGAGGCATGGCAACTGCTAACGGCAGCCGGGGGCGACCCCAGGGATAGTGCAACAGAAATAGACCGCCGCGGCCCTGCCGCGGCAAGGATGGAAAGGCGAGGTAAGAGCTCACCAGCGCACTGGCGACTTTGCGGCTATGTAAACCCTGCTTGAAGCAACATCCGTATGGGACACGCCGGTCCTTTGGGCCGGCAGCGGAGCCTCGCGCGTCCCGGAGATGGCATGAGCCCAGCGGCGACGCTGGGCCAAGATAGATCGTCGTTTAATACAGAACCCGGCTTACGCTTCAGTCGTTTTACCAGAAAGAACGCGCCCGCCCCTATTGGGGGTGGGCGCGCTGCCGTGTTGGGAAGCTCGATGCGCTGCGGGCTACAGCAGGATATCCAGTAGAACGAGGGTGATAACGCCTGGCAGCCCCAGCACGGCGGCGACAAAGCCGGTGAAGCGATTGAGGGGCAGCGCCACGCCGGTAAGGGGGGCCAGAATCGCCAGCGCCGCCAGACTGGCCACACCGCACACCGCGCCCCCCAGCAGCGAGCGCAGCCCCTTCTGCTGGCGGGCGGCGCAGCGCGCCACCACCACCAGGCAGGCGGCTCCGGCGATCAGCAGGACGGCGGGCATGGGCCGCCACCTCCCCGCAGTTCGCGCAGCAGGGCGCGGCAGCGGCACATCAGCGCCGCGTGCTGGTAGATCAGCTGCTCGGTGTAGCAGGCGTCGGTGGCCTGGCGGAACTCAGCCTCATTGGCGCGCAGATCGGCCATAGCCCGCTCCAGATCGGCCTGCAGTGCCGCACGCCGCTTATCGGCGGAGGTCTTGCGCTTGTGAAACATGGGGCAGCCTCCTTTACAGCAAAATGCAGATCAGGCCGTCGCATCCCTCGTTGATGATGCGCTCCAGCGTCTGCTGTAGCCGCCCGCGGGCGGCCTGGGGCATGTGCAGCAGTTTGGCCTGCAGCCCCTCCCCCACCAGCTCGCTGAGGCTTTTGCCAAAGAGGTTGGTCCCCCACAGCTTGCCGGGATCGGTTTCGAAATCGCTGAGCAGGCTTTTGAGCAGTTCCTCGCTCTGCTGCTCGCTGCCCACGGTGGGCGAAAGCTCGGTGCGGATGGTCGCCCGCATGATGTGCAGCGACGGCGCACTGGCCGACAGGCGCACCCCGTACTGCCCGCCCTGCCGCACGATCTCCGGTTCCTCCAGCGTCAATTCGTCGACGCCGGGCATAACGATGCCGTAACCGGTCGCCTCCACCTGGTCCAGGGCGCTTTTCAGCTTATCGTAGGCGCGCTTGGCCCGGGCCAGGCCGACGATGCAGGGCAGCAGGCTGGCTTCGTCCACAATGTCCAGACCCGTCTGCTCCCCCAGGATCCTGTAGAAGATATCCGGCGCAATGCCTGCCGTAACCCGCACCGCGCCGGTTCCCAGCTCCATGCCGACGAGCGTGGTCCCGGTCAGATATTCGCAGTCGATGCGGGGGCGCTGGCCGGCCAGATCGCCCATCTTGTGGATGCCGCCCGCAAACTCCAGCATGGCGCTGTAGACGGCGCTCTGCAGCCAATGGCCGGGTTCCAGCATCGTCACCCAGCTTGGCATGGTGACGGCGATCTCCCGCACTGGGAACTCATAGAGCAGCTTTTGGAGGATGGAATCCAAGGTGTCGGCTGTCAGTTGCAGGCAGTTCACCGGCACTACGGTGTGGCCATAGGCGGCCTCCAGCCGGGCGGCCAGATCCCGGGCGGCGTCGCTGTCCGGCTCGGCGCAGTTGAGGACGATGAGGTAGGGCTTGCCGATCTCCTCCAGTTCCGCGATGATACGGCGCTCCGCCTCCACATAGTTCTCTCGCGGGAGGTCGGCCACTGAGCCGTCCGTCGTCACCACCATCCCCACCGTGGCGTGCTCCCGGATCACACGGCGGGTGCCGGTCTCGGCCGCCTGGTCGAAGGGTACGGCCTCGGCAAACCAGGGGCTTTTGACCAGGCGGGGGGCGCTGTTCTCCTCATGGCCGAGCGCGCCGTCCACCATATAGCCCACACAGTCGATGAGGCGCGCCCGGAAGCTGCCGCCGCCCTTCAGCTCGATGCTGACCGCCTTCTCGGGGATGAACTTCGGCTCGGTGGTCATGATGGTGCGCCCGGCTGCAGACTGGGGCAGTTCATCGTTGGCGCGGGCGCGCTGCGCCTCGTTTTTGATATGCGGCAGCAGCATCAGCTCGGCAAAACGCTTGATAAAGGTGCTCTTGCCGCTGCGCACCGGCCCCACAACGCCCAGGTAGATATCACCGCCGGTTCGCCCGGCAATGTTCTGGTAGATCTGTTCCTGTGTCACCTTGTTTTCCTCCCCTCGTTACAGTGCCGCCGGGATCAGCAGGCAGGCTGCCTTGGTGGTCATCTCCTGCAGGCTGCCCTCCCCCGGCTCCAGATGGTTGGCGGCCGCCAGGTCCCTGGCGCGGGCATGGTAGCGCTTGGCGATATCAAAAAGGCGTTCCCCCTCGGCGGCATAGTAGAGCGTCAGGGCCGGGCCTTCGTTTTTATCGGGGAATTCCTCCCCCAGTTCCACCGCGCCCACCACATCAAAGGAGGCCGCCCGCAGCAGTGTGCCGGTGAGGGCAATCTCTGTCTCCACCCGCAGGCTGGCGCCGTTTTTGCCGGATGTCACCCGCGCCACGGCAGCCTGCAGATGGGGAATATACTCCTCCGGCTTGCCGGGCCACTCCCCCGCTGCCTGCCAAGTGAAGGTCTTATCGTAGCAGGTCATCTCGCCCCGGCTGTCGGCACAGAGCAGATGGGCCGCCCCCTTGCCCGCCAGGCGAACGGTATCCGGCTGGCTGCCGGGCGCCGCCAGGGCGGCGTTCAGGGTGACGAAGCAGCCCTTGACCTCCGCCTCGGGGTCGGGCAGATCGTCCTCCAGTTCCACCTTGACATTCTCCCGCAGAGTATCGGCATTTTGCAGCAGCCGCACCGCCGTGCGCTGGGCCTCGGTGCGGCAGAGCGTGGAGTAGGCGTCCGCCACGGCCATGTACGACACCGCCCGCCACAGTTCCAGATGCAGCTTCCAGGTGACGGTGAGCACCGGGTCGCCGTCGTCCTCCCCGGCGGCCAGGGTGCAGGCCAGCACCTCGCCCCAAAAGACCGCCTCGTCCCCTGCCGCCGCGCCGGGCAGCTCGACGGACTGCTGGATAGGCAGTTCCTTGCTGCGCACCGTCAGTTCCTCCGCGTTGGCGGGGCGGAAACAGACCTGCAGCTGCAGACTGCCCTTGCAGTTGACCTGGCCGGTCTGGACGGTGGCGCCCTCCGGCGCGAAGAAGCCGCCGATATCCAGGATCGCCTCCCCGGCGCCGGGCAGGCTGACGGTGGTCTCGGCGGTGCAGGTCTTTTCCTGGGCATCGGCCAGCAGGCAGCCCGAGATCGGCTGGGTGCGCTGCTCCACGCCGCAGTCCGCCAGCGAGGTGAGCAGTTCCGTCTCCCGGCTGGAGAGCACCGAGACGCTGAGGGCGTAGGCCCCCCGGACATCAATGCGGTGTTCGCTGATGGAGCGGCAGTTGCAGTACTCCACTTCCCCCCACAGGCTGGCGGGGCCGGCGGGGTACTGCCCCTCGGGCAGCTCGGCCGATTTTTCAAAGGAGAACTTCTGTTCGGTGCGGTAGAGGCGGCATCCCGCCTCATCGCTCTGATAATAGACGGTACAGCGCAGATATCCTTCCCCCTGCCAGCGTCCGTCCAGCACCTGGTTCTGCAGCACCACCGGCTCGATCAGGCACTTGACGATCTTAAACACCGCCGGGAGATAATCGGGAATCAGGATTTCCGTCTCAACCGGCAGTTCCAGCCGGGTCTCCCACCGGCCGCTGTAGGCGGCGAGAGAGCTTTTGAACACCTTTAATTCCATGGCTTATGCCCCTTTCAACGCTATTTGCTGAATGTATATGCGCGGGGGGACAAAAATAGCCCAGCTGCCAAGAAAGCGGAGTAAGCGCAAGGAAACCTTGGTCTTGCTGCATCAGAAGCAAAACTGCAAGGCACCGGAAATTCGCAAAAGCGGGCCAGTGACAAGAAGCCGGAACGCAGGCAGCTTTGGTGGTTGCCAAGCGGCGGCGACGCAGTCAATGGCCCGCTTTTGTTAGAATTTACGGCAATAGTTTCCTTACGCGAACTCCGCTAAGGCAGCCGGGCCGGATCGGGTTTGCGGGGAAGTTCTGAACAAGCCTGCCCGCCAGGCCCGCAGAGCGGGGTGGAAGCAGGGGTTCCTGTGTTTTTTTCGGTTTCAGACACGGAATGCGGCGCGCAGCAGCCAGCGGAGCGCGCGGGGACATTTAATGACGACGATCTGCATAGGACGGCACCTCCCTATTTCGCTTGGTAACATGCCATACTATGCACGGCGGGGCCGGAGTGTTATCTTCAAAGGGGAAAAACGGCGGGCAGCGGCACGAAGGAACCGCCGGGGAAGGCGGCGCGGTCAGCCGTCGGCGCGGGTTAGCACCACCAGGCCGTGGCCGCCGGTGCATCGCAGGCAGGCGGCGGGGGCGGTAAATTCATTGCTGACCCCCAGGGGATACTCCGGCGTCAGGGCCGCGTCCCGCAGGGGGTAGTAGACGCCCTCGATATCCAGCCCGGTGAGGGGACCGCCCAGCGGGAAGACCGAAAGATACATCCAATCCCGTTTTTCCAGCGTCAGCGGGCGGCCCGGCACCAGATAGTGCAGCTCGCTGCGCTCATCGGCCAGGGTGGCTTCGATCCCCCGCTTTGCCAAAAACAGTCCGGTGGCGATGTTCGCCAGGGCGTGCTCCACCCTGGCTCCCCCCAACGCCCCCAGCATCGTGACCCGCGCGCAGCCCCGCTCCGCCAGCCAGCGGGCGGCATAGTGGGTATCGGTATCGTCCTTAACATGGGGCAGCACGATGGTTTCGCCGGCAGCCTGCGGCTGAGGCGCCGAATCGAAATCCCCGATGATCAGATTGGGGGTGACGCCCAGCGCCGCGGCGTTGCGGTAGCCCGCGTCGCAGGCGACGAGAAAATCCCCGGGCTGAAAGTAGGCTGCCATGGCGGCAGTGACCGGCACGGCGGAGAGGATGACGGCACGTTGAATCGTTTTCATGGTGAAGTTCCTTTGGCAAATGCTGTATCGCGGCCGTATGGCAGCCGTCCCGCCGCAGCAGCGCCGCAGCGGGACGATAGGTTCCACACTTTATAAGTCTGCCGCTCCGTGCAGGTACGGCGTTTTACCGCTGCCAGTCTTTGATCTGGGCGGCTTCCTCATACATGGCAAGGTAGCTGGCGTAGCGGCTCCCCCCAATCTTTCCCTCGGCCAGGGCGGCGCGGACGGCGCAGCCCTTCTCGCTCCTGTGGGAGCAGCCGGTAAACCGGCACCGGCCAAAATACGGCTCAAATTCCGGGAAGGCGTGCTGCAGTTCCTCCTTGGGGATGCTGCACAGCTTTTGGGCGTCCAGGCTGGCGAAGCCGGGGGTATCGGCAATGCGGCCCCCGCAGATCTCAAAGATTTCGGCCTCCCGGGTGGTATGGCGGCCCCGGCCCAGCTTTTGGCTGATGGCGCCGGTCTGCCGTTCCAACTCGGGCGCCAGGGCGTTGAGCAGCGTGGACTTTCCCACGCCGGAGTTGCCGCAGAAGGCGCAGAGATGCCCCCGGATGTGCGCTCTGATCTCCTCCAGGCCCTCGCCGGTGTCGTAGCGCAGGCAGACCACCGGCACGCCGCTCTGGGCGTAGGCAGCGGCAAGCCGGTCAGCGGCGGCCAGGTCGGCCTTGGTGACGACCAGCACCGGCTGCACCCCCTTGTAGACAGCGGCGGCGATGAGTTGATCCAGCACCAATGTGCTGGGGACCGGCTGCACCGTGCTGGCCACGATAAAGAGTACGTCCAGGTTGGCCACCGGCGGGCGGACAAAGACGTTTTTGCGGGGCAGGATCTCCTCAATGGCGGAGCCGTCGGCGGAGAGGACCACATTGTCCCCCGCCACCGGCGTGACGCCCCGCTTGCGGAAGATGCCCCGGGCGCGGCATTCCACAATGCCGCCTTCGGTTCGGACGTAATAAAAGCCGCCGATGCCTTTGGTGATATAGTCCATCAGTTGATCATCACGCCGTCGCTGACGCGGTAGGTGTGGCCGTCTGCGCGCAGTTCATACTCCACCCAGTTGCCGGATCCCGGCGGTTCCTCGTCGCTCCAGCGATGGGGTTCATCGGCCGCCGCAGCCGCCGCTTCTGCGGCCTGGAGGTCCAGTTCCTCCTGCGAGATGCCGGTGGAGACCGTCAGGGTAACGGCGCTGCCCACCCGCACCTCGGTCCCCGGCGTCACGCTCTGAGAGAGGACCGTCCCCGCCGGCTCGGCGCTGGGCATTTCTTGGTATCGGACGCTCAGGTTGATCTGGGCCAGCTTGGTGGCGGCCTCCGTCTTGGTCAAGCCCGTGACGCTGATCATCGTCCGCGTGTTAGAGACCTTCACCTGGCTGACGTAGACTGTGATGGAGGAATCGCTGGTGACTTGCTCGCCGGCGGCGGGTACGGTGTAGACCACGTTGCCAGCGGCGACGCTCTCGTCCTGGGTGACGCTCTGCTTGACGTTTAACCCCAACGCCTTGAGGGTTTCGGCGGCGGTGGAAGCATCCATGTTGCGGGTTTCCGGCACAGTGACCCACTCCGTCCCCAGGCTGATTTTCAGGGTCAGCTTCTGGCCTTCCTTGACGGTACGCCCTTCGCGGGGGCTCTGCTGAAAGATCACGCCGGCCTCGTATTTGCTGTTGTACTCCTTCTCCGGCACCATATTCAGCAGGGTCATATACTCCGAGGCCCGGAACTCATCCTCCGTCCAGCCCACAAAGCTGATGAGGGTGACATCCTTCTTGTTGGAGAAGAGCGGGTTGGAGGAGTTTGCAAAGATCATATAAACCAGGATCGCCGCGCCGATGATAAAGGCCACCGCCATACCCGCGAAGATTGGCAGGACCGAAAAGGGCTTCGGCTCCTTCTTCTTTTTCTTCTTCCCCTTTTTGCCGGCGGTCTGGGCGCCGGCGCGGCGGGCCTCGCTGGTGCGAATCGCGCCGGTCTTGCCGCCCTGCTTGGCGGGGGTGCGGCTGCCGGCCTTGGCATTGCTGACCACCTTGTTGATGGTCTTATCCGGCGCGTCGCCGGTCTGGTATTCATAGGCGAAGCGGATGGACGGATTGCGCTTGAATTCCTCGATGGCTCCTAACATTTCCTGGGCGCTCTGGTAGCGCTTGCTTGGATCTTTCTCCATGGCCTTCTCGGTGATTTGGCGCAGACCCTCCGGCACCTCGGGGGCCACCTCCGCCAGCGGCTTGGCCTTATCCGCGATCTGCATGATGGCGATGGACACCGCGCCGTTGCCGTCGAAGGGCAGCTTGCCGGAGAGCATTTCATACAGCATGATACCCACCGAATAGATATCGGTGCGGGCATCGGTGCGGTCCCCCTTGGCCTGCTCCGGGCTGATATAGTGTACCGAACCGATGGCCTTATCGCTGACGGTCTGGCTCTGCGCGCGGGAGAGGCGAGCGATGCCGAAGTCCATCATTTTGATAGAGCCGTCGGCCAGCAGCATAATGTTCTGGGGTTTGACATCCCGATGGATGATCCCCTTGGAGTGGGCGTGCTGCAGTGCGCTGAGCACCTGGGTGGCAAAGTGTACCACTTCCTTCCAGGTCAGGGCGCCGCCGCGCTGCTTGAGGTATTCCTTCAGGGTGATGCCATCCACATATTCCATGACGATATACTGCATCGTATCCGTCACAGAGACGTCGTACACCTTGACAATGTTGGGATGGTCCAGGATGGAGATGGCCTTGGACTCGTTTTTGAAGCGGCGCACCAGTTCCTCATTGTCGAGAAATTCCTCTTTCAGCACCTTCACCGCGATGGCGTTGCCGGTTTTCATATCCTTGCCGCGGTAGACATTGGCCATGCCGCCCACGCCCACCAAGCCTTCGATGAGATAGCGGCCATCCAGTCTTCTGCCAATCAGGTTATCCATTGTAGTCCTCCATAAGTTCCATGCCCATCAGCAGGATGGTGATGTTGTCCTGCCCGCCGCCCTGCAGCGCCCGGCTGACCAGTACCTGGGGCGCGTCAAAGAAGGCGGTTTCCTGCAGGATCAGCGCGATCTCACTGTCCGGTACCATGTTGGTCAGGCCGTCGGTGCAGAGCAGCAGGATATTCCCCGGGCTGATCTCGCAGCGGTTATATTCCGGCACAATGCTGGACGATACGCCCAGCGCCCGGGTGATCAGGTTCTTCTGCGGGTGCTGGGCGGCCTGCTCCCGGGTGATCTGGCCGCTGTCTACCAGCTGCTGGACCATCGAGTGGTCGCGGGTAAGCTGGCGTATCTCGCCGTCCCGCCACAGGTAGGCGCGGGAATCCCCCGCATGGGCCAGGTGGGCCATGCCGTCGTGGACGTAGGCGCAGACGCCGGTGGTTCCCATCCCCAGCATGTCAGGGTCGGCGGTGGCTTTCTCGTACACGGCGCGGTTTGTCACGTCAAAGCCGTGCAGCAGGAAGGTTTTCTCCTCCCCGGGATGCATGGTGTGAAGCTGCCTGGTGAAATACTGCAGCATGGTGTCGGTGGCAATGCGGGAGGCGATGCGCCCCCCGTTGACCCCGCCCATGCCGTCGCAGACGATCCCCCAAGCGGAACCGTCCGTGAGCTGCTGCGCGCAGTAGTTATCCTGATTTTCCTGGCGGCAGCTGCCGATGTCGGTGATCGCGGCGATCTTCATTCCGGTCGGTTCCTTTCTTTCTCTTCTTTCTCTTTTTTTGCTGCTTTCGCGTCCTCGCGGCGCAGCTGGCCGCAGGCGGCGCTGATATCGGCGCCAAGGCGGCGGCGCACCGTGGCGTTTACCCCCAGGTCCTCCAGCTGCTGCCGGAAGCGCCGCACGTTGGCCTCGTCGGTGGCGGAGTAGGGGCTGCCGTCCACCGGGTTGATGGGGATCAGGTTCACATGGGCGCCCATCCCACGTATGAGGGCGGCCAGTTTGCGCGCCATAGCCGGGGAATCGTTGACGCCCCGCACCATGGAATATTCAAAGCTGATGCGTCGGCCCGTTTCCGCCTGGTAGCGACGGCAGGCGGGGATCAGTTCCTCCAGCGGGTAGGCGTCGTTGACGGGCATCATGGCCGAGCGCACCGCGTTATCCGGCGCATGGAGCGAGACCGAGAGGGTCAGCTGCAAATGCCGCTTGGCCAGTTCGTCCATCTTCGGCACCAGGCCGCAGGTGGACAGGCTGATGTTGCGCATACCGATGTTCAGCCCCTCGGGGCAGGAGATGATGGTGAGGAACTCCATCACATTGGCAAAGTTGTGCAGCGGCTCCCCGATCCCCATGAGCACAACGTGGGAGACCCGCTCCCCGCTGTCCTTCTGGGCAGTGTAGATTTCGGCGGCGATCTCGCCGGGGGTCAGGTCCCTCACCCGGCCCGCCTGGGTGGAGGCGCAGAAGCGGCAGCCCATGGCACATCCCACCTGGGTGGAGACGCAGACGGTGTTGCCGTACTTGTAGCGCATGAGCACCGTCTCGATGCAGTTGCCGTCCGCCAGTTCCAGCAAATACTTGACGGTGCCATCCCTGGACTGCTGGCGGCGGCGGATGGCGGGCGCGGCAATGCAGCAGTTCTTTTCCAGTTCGGCCAGCAGGGCCTTGGGTTGGTCCGTCATCTGGGAAAAATCGGTGGCAAGCTTTTGATGGAGCCATCTAAACAGCTGCCCGGCGCGGAACCGGGGCTGGCCCAGGCCCTGCACATAGCGGGTCAACGCCTCCGGCGTCAGGTCGCTTATACAGATTTTGGGCGGCTGCCCCATCAAAATTCACCTCTTTTTTTCCAGGATCGAAACAAAGAACCCGTCCGAGCCAGTCTTGTGCGGCAAAAGCAGGGCGCCGAATTCCGTCTGCCGTGCGCCGGGGAACGCCAATTCCGGCGGTACAACGGCAAAATCAGGGCGCTCCGCCAGGAAAGCGCGGATCTGCTCCTCGTTTTCCTGACGATTCACTGTACAGGTAGAATACACCAAACGACCGTTTTCGGCAAGGCTTTGGGCGGCATTTTGCAGGATTTTTTGCTGGAGAGCCAGCAGTTTTTCCATTCCGTCCAAATCTTTGTACCGGATATCCGGCTTTTTGGCGATGACGCCAAGCCCCGAACAGGGTACGTCGCAGAGGATGCGGTCATACCGCCCGGGATGCGGCTGGGTCGCGTCGGCACAGACCGCCTCGGCGCAGGTGACGCCGCAGCGGGCGAAGGCTTTTTCCAGCAGGCCCACCCGGGCAAGGACCACCTCGCCGCTGCGCAGGCGGCCGGTGTCGTGCATCTGCTGGGCCAGAGTCAGGCTTTTGCCGCCGGGGGCGGCGCAGCAGTCCAGCACGGCCTGGCCGGGGCGAGCATCCACACAGAGGGCGGCGTACTGGCTGGCCAGCCCCTGCACATGGAAATACCCCTTGGGGAAGGCCCGGCTGGCCGCCGGGCTGCCCCGGAAGTTCACCACCAGACTATTCGGCCAGGGGCCGGGCGCTACCGTATGCCCCTCCCCTTCCAGGGTGCGGGCCAGGGCTTCGTCGCTCGTCAGCAGCGGGTTGACCCGGATGGCGGTGGGCCGCTTTTCATAGAAGGCGGCGGCCAGGGGCAGCGCCTCGGCCCCATACTGGCCGTACAGCAGCGCCGCCACCGGGGCGGAGAGGCTGTAATAGGTCCGCAGCCGTTCCTGCGGGTCGGGGAAATCCCCCTCGGCCACTTCCAGCGCGGCGGCGCGGCGCAGCACCGCGTTGACCATGCCGGCGGCGCTGGTTTTGCCGAAGGCTTTTGCCAGCTTGACCGACTCATTGACGGCGGCGGGCAGCGGCACCTGCATGAAGCGGGCCTGCGCCAGCCCGGCGCGCAGGATGGCGCGCACCGGGGCGTCCAGCCTGGCAACGGGGCGCTTGGTATATTGGTTCAGGCAGTGATCCAAAAGATTCTGCCGTTCCAGCGTGGTATAAAAGATACCGGCGGCAAAGGCGGCATCGCGAGCTTCCAGCGGCGGGGCGCACTTTTTCAGTTCAGCGTCCAGCACCAGGTTGGCGTAGCCCGCCTGCTCCTGCCGCACCAAAGCCCTGACGGCGAGGTAGCGGGCGGTCACAGGCAGGCCCCCGCTTTCAGTCGGCGGCCTGCTGCCCAGGCGGCGCCGGGCATCGGCTTGCCGCCCTCCGGCGTGACGGTGAGCAGCTGCACTGCGCCGCCCGCAGCGGCCACCGTCAGCGGCTTGAGGGACAGCACAGTGCCGGGGGGCGCGCCAGCCGGATTTTCCGCCAGGCGGCTCTGCAGCACCTTGATCTTTTTGCCCTCGTGTTCAAAATACGCGGCGGGCCAAGGGTTCATGCCCCGCACCCAGTTGTGGATGTGGGCGGCGTCCTGGCTGAAATCAAAGCGGGCCATCTCCTTGGTCAGCGCCGGCGCCTGGGTGGCCCGGCTGTGATCCTGGGGGATGGGAGCCAGCTGCCCGGCCTCCAGCAACGCCGCCGCACGCACCAATGTCTGCGCGCCGATGCGGCTGACCTGCTCAAAGAGTTCCCCGCTGGTGGTTTCGGGGCCAATCTCCACCGGCTCCACCAGCAGGATATCGCCGGTGTCAAGCCCCTCGTCCAGCTGCATGATGGTGACGCCGGTCTGGGCATCCCCGTTGAGTACCGCCCACTGGATGGGCGCCGAACCGCGGTATTTCGGCAGTAGCGAGACGTGCAGGTTGATGCAGCCGTACCGGGCGATGTGCAGCAGCTGGGGCGGCAGGATGCATCCGTAGGCCACCACGACGATCAGGTCGGGGGCGAGGGATCGGATCAACTCGTCGGAACTGCCGTCCCGCAGGGTGCGGGGCTGGTAGACGGGCAGGCCGTGCTTTTGGGCCAGCCGCTTGACCGGCGGCGCTGTGAGCAGCTGTTTGCGCCCCACCGGCTTATCCGGCCTGGTGAAGACGGCGCAGACCTCCTGCCCGGCGTCCAGCAGGGCGGCCAGGCTTTCGGCTGCGATGTCGGGAGTTCCCATAAAGAGAATTCGCATTTATTCCTTTTCCTCCGGGTAGTCATCCTCATAGAAATGGGTCGCCAGGTCCATGATGGTGATGCCGTCCAGGTGGTTGGTCTCGTGCTGGATGCAGCGGGCAAACATATCGTCCGCCTCCAGTTCAAACCACTCGCCGCGGCGGTCCTGGGCGCGGACCTTGACATGCTTGGAGCGGGCGATGGCCCCGTTGTGGCCGGGGAAGGAAAGGCAGCCCTCATACAGTTCCACCTTTTCGTCGCTCAGTTCAAGGATCTCCGGGTTGATAAACTCCATGATGGGAAGCTGGTAATCCTCCGGCATGGGATCGGGGACGTTGCGGTCATCCAGAGAGATGAACAGGCGGCGCATCATACCCACCTGGGGGCCTGCCAGGCCCCAGCCGTCGGCGGCGCGCAGTGTCTCCTGCATATCGTCCAGCAGGGTCGCCAGACGGTCGTCAAATTTGGTCACGGGGCGGCAAACCTTCTTCAAGATGGGGTCTCCGTCCTGCACGATGGTACGCAGTGCCATGGGTTTTACCTCCTATATATCTCCGTCAGTGTTGAAATCGAGTATGACCGACGCCTTCTGGGGCAGCTTTTCGGCGGCGTAGGCGTCCAGGGTCTGGCGCATCAGCGCGCGGAAGGGCGCGTCGTTGCGGCATTTCAGGGTGAGTTTGTAGCGGTACTTGCCGCCCAGCATCACGATGCCCATGGGGGCGGGGCCAAGCAGGCGCAGCGGCAGTTCCGGGCGGGCGGCGGCCCGCTGGGCCAGCAGCGCCGCGAAGCGGGCGGCGGCGGTGAGGACCGCGCCCTCCTGCGCGCCCACAAAGCCCACCACGCAGAAGGCGCAGAAAGGCGGGTAGAGACCCAGCTTGCGGAAAGCGATCTCCTCCCGATAGAAGGCCCGATAGTCCTGGGCGGCGGCCAAGCGCAGCACCGGGTGATCCGGCACGGCGGTTTGGATCAGCGCCCGGCCTGGCAGCGCCGCCCGGCCGCCCCGGCCAATAACCTGGGTGACAAGGCTGAAAACGCTCTCATAGGCGCGGAAGCCCTGGCCGAAGAGCAGCGAGTCAATGCCCAGCACCCCCACCAGCGTGACCTTCTCGAAATCCAGGCCCTTGGCAACCATCTGGGTGCCGAGCAGGATATCATAATCCTGGCGGCCAAACTCGGCCAGCATCCGCTCATGGGCGTTTTTCTGCATGGTGGAATCCTGGTCCATGCGCAGGATGCGGGCGGATGGCAACAGGCCGGCCAGCTCCTCCTCCACCCGCTGGGTGCCGAAACCGCTGTAGGCCAGCTTGCCGCCGCACTCGGGGCAGGTATGGGGCAGCGGCGCCGCTCTATGGCCGCAGTGGTGGCAGAGCAGCGCCTGCTGGGGCTTGTGGTAGACCAGCGGCACACTGCAGTTGGGGCATTTAAGCACATGCCCGCAGACGGTACACATGCAGACGGTTCGGTAGCCCCGCCGGTTGAGCAGCAGAATACTCTGCTCCCCGCTGCGCAGGTTGCGGGCCAGTTCCTGCGCCAGCCGGGCGCTGACCTCCCGGGGGTTGCCGGCGGTCAGTTCGGCGCGCATATCGATGAAATCCACGCTGGGAAGCGGGCGGCCTCCGTAGCGCTGGGTGAGGGTGACGAGTTTGAGTTTGCCTGCCGCCGCCGCGTGGGCGGTCTCGATGCGGGGGGTGGCGGAGGCGAAGACCAGCAGCGCCCCCTCCCGCGCGGCACGCTTTTTTGCCACATCGTGGGCAGCATAACGGGGGGCGGATTCGCTCTGGTAGGTGTGCTCCTGCTCCTCGTCCAGAATGATGAGGCCGATATCTTGCAGCGGCGCAAAGACGGCGCTGCGGGTTCCCACCACGATATCGGCGTTACCCTGCTGGATCATCCGCCACTGCAGTAGCCGCTCGGTGTTGTTCAGCGCCGAGTGCTGCACCGCCAGGCGGCTGCCGAAGGTGGACTTGAGGCGGCGGATCATCTGGGGAGTCAGGCTGATCTCCGGCACCAGCACCAGAGCACGGCGGCCCTGCTCCAGCGTTTTTTCGATCAGGCGCAGGAACACCGCCGTCTTGCCGCTGCCCGTCACCCCCTGCAAAAGGGCGGCGTGGGGCTGTCGGTCCAACAGATCGGGCAGCAGGGCCTCAAAGGCCCGCTGCTGCTCTTCGCTCAGGGTGAGGGGCTGGGGATCGAAGGGGATAGACGCAAAAAGATCCAGCGACTTGTACCGTTCGGCGGCTGTGAGGACACCCTTTTGGCACAGAGTATCCAGCGTAGCCTTGCTGATCCCCCGCTCTTCCAGCTGGCGCTGGGTCAAAGGGCCGGACTCCAGCGCTTCCACCGCCGCTTGCTGGCGCGGGCCGGGCTTGGGCTTGGCGGGCAGCGCGCCGGCCAGGGTGTAGACCCGCTCCACAGGGCGGGCCAGCCGGTTCTGCACCACAGGCCGCCCGTTTTTGCTGCCGGGCCGGTACTGCGCCCCATAGGGAATCACCGCCTTGACGGCCTCAAACCAGGTGCAGAAGGTACGGTCCTTCAGGAAACGCACCAACTCCAACAGATCGTCGGTGAGGCGGGCCTCCTCCGGCGCGGCGTCCAGCAGTGGCTTGCAGCGGGGGTCCGGCTCCGCCTCCTCCCCCACTTCCAGCACCACGGCCATCCGGGCCTTGTTGCCCCGGCCAAAGGGAACCAGCACCAGCCCCCCCGGCCAGATGCGCCCCGCCAATTCCGGCGGGACCCGGTAGGAATAGAGTTTATCAAAGTGGATGGTAGCATCGTTCACCGCCACCTTTGCAATCTGCGGCAAGCGATCACCTCCAGGGGGTTGTTCAAAATCGTTCGCGCTGCGGCAGCGCCCTGCAGGGGCGCCGGGTCATTCCCCTTGGCCGTGCTTCAGCTTGAACTGGATGATGGAATAGAGCGACTCCGCGCAGGAGTCCACCTCAACGTTGACGACGTGCTCATCGTAGTTGA
This sequence comes from uncultured Subdoligranulum sp., assembly GCA_964542725.1. Taxonomy (GTDB): domain Bacteria; phylum Bacillota; class Clostridia; order Oscillospirales; family Ruminococcaceae; genus Gemmiger. Next base: position 21,537 of record CAZIVF010000007.1, read on the forward strand.
CCGAGTTGGCAATCTCGGTCTCGGCGCGGCGCAGCCGCTGCTGGATAACCGCCTCGCTCTCGGTGCCGCGGCTGCGCAGGCGGCGTTCCAATTCTTGCATATCGGGCGGCAGCACAAAGATGGTGGTGGCGCCGGGGTAGAGCCGCTTGATGTTGCCCGCCCCCTCCACCTCAATAATAAGGATCACCGGGATGCCGGCCTGCATGCGTCCCTCGATCTCGCTGCGCAGGGTTCCGTAGTAGTTTTTGCAGTACTGGGTATGCTCCACAATCTGATCGTTTGCCAGATGCCGTTCAAAATCCTCCACCGACATAAAGTGGTAGTTGATGCCGTCCTTCTCCCCCTCCCGCGGCTGGCGGGTAGTAGCCGAGACGGTGTGCTGGATCTCCGGATGGGTTTTCAGCAGCCGGGCCACCACGGTGTCCTTGCCGGTGCCGGACGGGCCGGACACCACAAACAGATATCTTTCGCCTTTCATTTACACGTCCCCTTTACGGTTGTTCTCCCTCTTCGGCGGCGCGCCCTGCAATGCTCTCCAGCGGGATTCCCGATAGAATCACATGGTCGGAATCCATGATGAGCACCGCCTTGGTGCGGCGGCCATAGGAGGCGTCGATCAGCGCCCCCTTCTCCCGCGCGTCCTGCACCAGGCGCTTGATGGGCGCGGAATCGGGGCTGACCACACCGATGATACGGTCAGCGTTGACCATATTGCCAAAGCCGATGTTGATGAGTTTCATGGGCGCCTCCTCTTATTGCGGCGGCCCGCCGCAGGGGCGGATCGCCGATCCCCGCTGTGCGCAGCCGGCCTCACTCAATGTTTTGAACCTGCTCCCGGATCTTCTCAATCTCGCTTTTCAGTTCCACCACCAGCCGGGTGACAGCCACGTCCTGGCACTTGGAGCCGATGGTGTTGGATTCCCGGTTCAGTTCCTGGGTCAGGAAATCCAGCTTGCGGCCAATCGGTTCATCCAGTTCCAGAATCTGCCGATACTGGGCCACATGGCTGTGCAGGCGGACGGTTTCCTCATCCACGGCGGTCTTATCGGCAAAGATGGCGGCCTCGGTCACAAGGCGGCCTTCGTCCACAGTGCGATCCCCCAGCAGTTCCTGCAGGCGGGCGTACAGGCGGTCGGTATAGGCCTGCACCCGGCCCTCACTGTTCTGCTCCACCCGAGTTACCAGAGATTCGATGGCGTCCAGGCGGTTCTGGATATCCGCCTTGAGCTTCTCGCCCTCGGCAGCGCGCATCGCCACAAAGGCATCCACAGCCTGCGCCGCCACGGACTCCACATCCCGCCAGAGCGCCTCCTCATCGGTGGGGGCGGCGGTCTGGGTCAGCACGTCGGGGAAGCGAGCCAGCATCCCCACGGTGATATCGTTTTTCAGGTCCAGCTTATCCACCATGGCAGTCAGCGCCGCGCGGTAGCCCTGGGCCAGCTGCCAGTTCACCGCCACCACGGTATCCGCCGCCGCAACGTTCTGGATCGTCAGGTTCAGCTCCACCTTGCCCCGGCTGACGCGAGCGGCCACCTGCTTTTTCAGCTTATCCTCCAAAAACGCGCAGGAGCGCGGCAGGCGGGAGGCATACTCAAAGAAGCGGGCGTTGACGCTGCGCAGTTCCACCTTGATATCTCGTCCGTTCAACACGGCTCCGGCACGGCCATACCCTGTCATGCTAAGTACCATAATCCTTACACCTCGTCAAAAAAGCCTGTACTTTTCCATCTTGCATATATAGGGTATATTATACTATTTTGGGACGAAAGTTGCAAGGCGAGACAGTCTCCTCGGCGATTTTTGTAATGATTTTTTACAAATTGCCCGCCGCAAAAAAAGCCGCCCCCGCGCAGGGGCGGAGGCAGCGGAAAGAGCGATCAGACAGGGTGGGAGGCGGAAGCGTAGTCGACATGGTTGGCGTCGACGCCCTGCATGCGGGCGTTGCGCTTCTCAAAGAATTTGGGGGCGACCTGGGGGAACATGGCGTAGGTGAGCACGTCCTCCTCCTGGATGGCGTACTTGGCGGCCTCGGCTTTCAGCTTCTCAACCTCCGGCTCCAGCAGGTCCGCAAAGCGGCAGGTGATGGGTTCCTCACCCTTGAGGATCTTGGCGGTGAATTCCGGCTTGATGGGCGCGGGGGTCTTGCCGTAATCGCCGTGGACCAAGCCCTTAAACTCTTTTGTGACCATCTTGTACCGCTCACCCATGATGACGTTGAAGACGGCCTGGGTGCCGACGATCTGGCTGGTGGGCGTGACCAGCGGCGGGTAGCCGGCATCCTCCCGGACACGGGGGATCTCGGCCAGGACCTCGTCCAGCTTGTCCTCCTTGCCGGCATCCTTGAGCTGCTTGAGCATGTTGGAGAACATGCCGCCCGGCACCTGGTACAGCAGGGTGTTGGCGTCAACGCCCAGGCTCTTGGGGCTGATCTGGCCGCTGGCAATGTATTTCTCGCGCAGTTTGGCGAAGTAGGCGCGCACCACGTTCAGCTGGTTCAGATCCAGGCCGGTGTCGTAGTCGGTTCCCTGCAGAGCGGCGACCAGGCTCTCGGTGGGCATATGGGAGGTGCCAAGGGCCAGCGGGCTCATGGCGGTATCCACAATATCGGCGCCCGCCTCGATGCCCTTAATGATGGACATGGAAGCCAGGCCGGCGGTGTAGTGGCTGTGGATATCCACAGGGATCTTGACGGTTTCCTTCAGCTGCTTCACCAGCTCGTAAGTGGTGTACGGCTTGAGCAGACCGGCCATATCCTTGATGCAGATGGAGTCGGCGCCCATGCTCTCCAGCGTCTTGGCATACGCGGCAAAATACGCATTGTTATGCACCGGGCTGAGGGTATAGCTGATGCAGGCCTGGACATGCGCGCCCTCCTTGTTGGCGGCCTTGATGGCGGTCTGTAGGTTGCGGGGATCGTTCAGAGCGTCAAAGATGCGGATCACGTCGATGCCGTTGGCGACGGACTTCTGGACGAAGTACTCCACCGCGTCGTCGGCGTAGGGGCGGTAGCCCAGCATATTCTGCCCGCGGAAGAGCATCTGCAGCTTCTGATGGGGCAGTTCCTTGCGCAGGATGCGCAGGCGCTCCCAGGGGTCCTCATCCAGGAAACGGATGCAGGAGTCAAAGGTGGCGCCGCCCCAACACTCGACGGAGAAGTAAGGGATCTTGTCCATTTCCGGCAGGATAGGGCGCATCTCGTCCATCGTCATACGGGTTGCCAGCAGGGACTGGTGCGCGTCACGAAGGACGACCTCGGTGATTTTTACAGGTTTGTTAGCCAATGTCGTTCACCTCGTTCTGTCTTAGTTCATGGTGCAGAGCAGATCGCCGGAGTTGACTACGTCGCCTTTGCGCACGTTGACGCCGGCCACGGTGCCGTCCTGCGGGGCGCTGATCTCGTTCTCCATCTTCATGGCTTCCAGGATCAGCAGGGTATCGCCGGCCTTGACGGAATCGCCCGGCTTAACCCTGACATCCAGAATGTTGCCCGGCATGGGGGCGTTGACCGAGACAGCGCCGGCGGAACCGGCGGAGGCGGCCGGCGCGGCGGCGGGCGCCGGGGCGGCAACGGGCGCGGGCGCGGCGGCTACGGGGGCGGCAGCGCCGGTCCCCTCCTCCACGGTGACATTGTAAGCGACGCCGTTCACGGTAACGATCAGATTTTTCATAGGAATAGTCCTCCTTATAATGTACAATGAAGATTACAGGGTGATGTTGCCGTGCTTCTTGGCAAGGCGGACGGCACGCTTGGACGCCAGCATATCCAGCGCCTGCACAGCCTGGGCGCGCAGGGCAGCGGGAGCTGCCACAGCGTCGGCGGCGCCGCCTTCCACGGCGGCGGCGGCGCTGCAGACCTCCTTGGCGTAGGCGGCGGCCTTGGCCTTGGTGGCGTTCACAATGTTGTCGGAAGCGAAGATCTCGTCCTTATACAGGACGCTGACGGCGGTCTCGGGCGCCAGTGGGGCGACGGTGCAGCCCTCGACGGCGATGCGCCAGTCCGCGGAGGCGGCGAAGACGGTGTAGACGGGACCGACCGCCTCGCCGGCCAGGATAGCGACCTTGACGGTGGTGGCCTCGGCGTACACGCCGGCCATGCGGGCCGCCTGGCGGATGCCGCCGGCCTGGTCGTCGCCCTCGCTCTTGACAAAGCCGACGGTGTTGACGATGGTCACGACGGGAATGCTGTAAGCGTCACACAGGCGCACAAAGCGGGCCGCCTTGGCGATGCAGGTGTGGCAGAGAGCCGCCTTCTCGGTGGCGACGATGCCCACGGCGGCGCCGCCCACGGTGGCCAGCGCCGTATAGATGTTCTTGCCGTAACCGGCGTACAGTTCCGCCAAACTGCCCTCGTCGGCCACGGCAGCGGCGGCCTCAGCGGCTTTGTAGGAGGCAGGGTTCAAGGTTTTGGCGGGCGCCGCAGCGTCAAACAGCGCGGGGCCGGCCAGATTGTTGGCAGGCAGCAGCGCCACGATCTTGGCGGCCTCAGCCGCAGCGGCCTTGGCGTCGGCGGCGGTGACGGCGGCTACACCGGCGCGGGCGGCAAAGGCGGCAGAGCCGGCGTCCTTGACCTTATCCTCACTGTTGAAGGGGGCGGTGAGGAACAGTTCGGCATCCTCCGCCATCACACATACATCGGCGGCGGCGGCCTGCACGGCGGCGGAACCGGCGCAGGTGCCAACGACCACCGCGATCTGCGGCACCACGCCGGAGATACGGGCGATCTGGGCCGTCAGGCGGGAGGTGGCGTTGAGCAGCTCCAAGCCGCCGGCCAGCTTCGCGCCGGTGGAGTCATAGAAGGTAACTGCGGGGCAGCCGGTCTCGGCGGCCATTTCCAGCACACGGATGTTCTTTTCGATATCCTGCACGCCCACGGGGCTGCCGTCCTGGAACACCGCATACACGCTCTGGCCGTCGGCGCAGCCATATGCCGCGCTGACGGCCCCGTCGGTGAACAACGGCGTGTAGGCGCCGTCGTCGAAGAAGGTGGCAAGAAGTTCTGCCTTGCCGGGTTTGTTTGCTGCCATATACTGACCTCCTGATTGGAATGGATTATGGCCCCGCCGAAAGGCCGGAATTCACGGAAAAATCCTGATCGTCGGGCAGGACCTAACTAGGCTATACACTTTTATTATACAACTTTGTGAAGGATTCCACAAGCCCCGCAGCCACAAAACACACAAAGAATTTGCGGATTTTTGCCGGATTTTTGCCGGCTGCTGCGGCGGAGCGCCGCGCCATTTTCATCCCCTGCGTCGCAGCGGCCCGGGGCGTTTGAGAGCGGGGGCGGTTGCCGCGGGGCGGCTGCCCTGCTGGGCGGCGTTGCGCAGGGCGTTGACCTCAGAGCGTTTCAGTTCCCGGTATTCCCCCGGCTTGAGCATCCCCAGCTTGACCGGGCCTTCGGCGCTGCGCTTGAGGCGCACCACCTCCAGCCCCACGGCGGAGCACATGCGGCGGATCTGGCGGTTGCGCCCTTCATGGAGCGTGATCTCCATAACGGTGCGTTCCGGCTCGTCGGCAGCCACATGGATCACGCAGGGCTGGGTCTTGACGCCGTCGTCCAGCACCACCCCGCTGGAAAGCCGGGTGATCTGTTCCTCGGTGGCGCGGGGATGGACGGTCACGCGGTACAGCTTGCCCACGCCGCCGGACGGATGGGTCAGCAGCTGGGCGAAAGCGCCGTCGTCGGTGAGCAGCAGCAGGCCCTCGCTGTCTTTATCCAGGCGGCCCACCGGGTAGACGCGGCGGTCCACGCCGACGAGCAGGTCCATCACCGTCTTGTCGGCATGTTTGTCCGCCGTGGTGGTCACATAGCCACGGGGCTTGTGCAGCATCAGGTAGATATACTGCCGCTTACGGGCGATGCGCACACTCTTGCCGTCGATGGATACCTTGTCAAAGGTGGGGTCCATCTTATCCCCCAGCGTGACGGGGCGGCCGTTGACTTTGACCCGACCTTCCGCGATCAGCCGCTCCGCCGCCCGGCGGGAGCAGAATCCTTGGTCGGACAAAACTTTTTGGATACGTTCTTCTGCCATGGGTCCCTCACTTCGCCGCCTCGTCCGCAGGCTTTTTCTCCGCGGCGGGCTTGTCCTTCTTGATGAGGGCGGCGATTTTATCCACCAGCTCCGGCAGGCAGGCGATGGCGTTGTCCACCGCGCTCACATGCTCGATGATCTGCACCGGGCGCACGCTGCCGTCGCTGATAACCAGGAAGGCCACCGGCGTGACCGACACGCCCGCGCCGCTTCCACCGCCGAACATCTCCTTGTTGGAGTTGGCGCCCAGGTCGGAGCCGCCCGAGACAAAGCCGAAGGTGACGCGGGAGACGGGGATGATGGTGGTGGCTTCGTCCACCTTGATGGGATCGCCCACGATGGTGCTGGAATCCACCATTTCACGGATTTTGTCGATGGTGATGCCCATCAGGCCTTGGATTGGATGTTCTGCCATGGGAAATTCCTCCTTATAATCAGGTGTTGTATAGGGTCAAGCGTCCTTTTGGGGTTGGGGCTGCAGCAGCGGGTCATGCCAGACGCGCCAGGCCAGGCGCAGCAGCACCGCCAGCAGGATGCCGGGCCTGGTGCGCAGGCAGAAGGCGATCCGCCGTTGATCCGCCAGGCTGCCGGTGAAATCCGGTTCCAGGCGCAGCGAATCGGCGCGGATGGTCATCCACTGCCGCAGCAAAGTCAGCAGATTATTCAGCAGCGCCATCAGCTGGCCGTAGCGGACCGCCGTGGCGGATGCCTCCTCACAATGGACGGTCCAGAAAACCGTCAGGCCGGTAACGCGAATCCTCCGCAGCAACCGGCGGCCCAACCAGCCCAGATGCCCCAGCAGGCAGCGGGCCAGCGCCAGGGGATCGCGCCGCGCCAGGGCCAAAACCGCGTCCACCCGCCTTTGCAGGAAGCCGGGCAACAACCCCCTTCTGCCGGGCGGCGGGGCAGCTTCCGCCGGGCGGGCCGCCGCTTTGGAAGTCTTAGGCGGCGGGGATGGAGGCGGGGCGGGGGGAGCGCCCCCATCGGTTTGTCCCGGCGGCGGGCCGATAGGCGGCACGGGTGCGGCGGCCTTGCCCGCCGACTTGGCGGGGCGCGGCGAAAGGCAGAGTTCCACCGGGCCGACGCGGGCGAAGAGCCGCAGCCGCCCGGGGGTCCAATCCAGCCGCAGGCCGATGGGCATCGCCAGCGCAATGACCAGCAATGCCAGCAGCGACAGCAGCAGGATCCCCACTATCTTCAGGATGCCCAGCAGGATCGGCATCGGCGCTCACTTCCATTCCAGCTGTTCGTTGTCGGCGGCGGCTTCCTCTGCCTCGCCCGCCTCTCCGTGCAGCGGCGGCAGATCATTGAGGCTGCCTAAGCCGAACACCCGCAGAAAGGCGTCCGTAACCTGGAAAGCCACCGGCTTGCCGGGCAGATCCAGGCGGCCTGCCTCCTCAATAAGGCCCTTCTCCAGCAGTTTGGCAACGGTGGAGGAGGAATCGACCCCGCGCACCTGCTCAATAAAACTGCGGGAAACCGGCTGATTGTAGGCGATGACCGCCAGCACCTCCAGCGCGGCGGGCGAAAGCGGCGCGTTGCGGCGGGTATCCAGGATCCGCTTGACCATCTCGCCGTAGTAGGGGCGGGTAGTCATCTGCCAGCGGTCCGGCGCAAAGCGGAGCAGGGCGAGGCCGCTCTCCTGCTCATCGTAGCGCTGCTGCAGAGTCTGCAGCAGCCGCTCGGTCTCCTCCGGGGCGGCGCGCAGCGCGTCGGCCAGGCGCGGCAGTTCCACCGGCTCCGCGTGGGCGAACAGCATGGCTTCCAGCGCGCCAAGGCGTTGCTGTTCCTTCATGGGCGATCCCCTCCTCTCTCACTGTCTCGGCCGCGGTGGCGGCGGTCCAGGCGCAGCGCCCCACCCGCCTCAATCTGCACCCGCCCGGCGCGCACCAATTCCAACAGCGCCAAAAAGGTGGCCACGTTGGTGCTGCGGCTGGCCTCGGGGCTAAACAACTGGTTCACGCGGTGCAGCGACCCCCGCAGAAGCCCCCGCAGCATATTGGCAACCCGGCTGGCCACCGAGACAAAGGGCGCCGTGACCAGCGGCTCAAACCGGTCTTGGGTGGGTTTACGCCTGCGCAGGCTACGACCCATCAGGCTGTACCACGCCTGCACCAGACGGTCGGGGTCATGGGGGCGGGTGTACTCCGCCGCGCCCTCCAGCGGCATCGGGTCACGCACCGCCGTAAACACATCCCTAGCACGGCTGCCCAGCTGGGCGGCCACCTCCTTGCAGGCGCTGTACTCGATCAGGCGGCCTGTCAGTTCGGCTTTCATCCTCTCGGCCTCTGGGCTGCGGGGCAGCAGCAGGGTGCTTTTCATCTGCACCAAATGGGCGGCCATATCGATAAATTCACTGGTCACGTCCATACGACCCGCCTGCATCGTCTGGATAGCGGCGGTATATTGATCGATCAGCTCCATGATGTTGATATCATAGAGGTTCATTTTATTTTTGGCCACCAGATACAGCAGTAAATCCAGCGGGCCCTCAAAGTCTTCAATTTTAAAGGTCAAGCTTTCCATTTATACTCCCACAGCGATTTTTCCGGCCCACAGGCGGTCCACAAAGCCGGTCAGCCCGTCCATCAGGGCCCAAACGGCATCCACCACCGCCCCCAGCGGCCTATCCAGCAGGCCCAGCAGCACCAGGCCCAGCACAATCAGCATGATGGTCCGCTCATAGCGCATGGCGCGGAAATAGGTTTTCTGCGGCAGAAACAGCAGTGCGATGCGGCTGCCGTCAAAGGGAGGCACCGGCAGCAGATTGAAGACAGCCAGGCTGATGTTCATGGATATCATCAGCTGCAGGAAGAAAAACAGCCACCACAGAGGGTCGCTTCTGCTCAGTTCCAGCCCCGCGCAGCGGTACCACAGCAGCTTATACAGGATCATCGAGATCCAGGCCAGCAGCAGATTGCTCATCGGCCCGGCAGCGGCGGAGACGGCCATGCCAACCTTGGGATTTTTGTAGTTGCGCACATCGATTCCCACCGGCTTGGCCCAGCCGACGCCGCCCACCACCATGCACAGCGCGCCCCAGGGGTCAAAGTGGCGCAGCGGATTCATCGAGAGGCGGCCCGCGTTTTTGGCGGTATCGTCCCCCAGCCAATGGCTGACCAGGGCGTGGGCGCTCTCATGAAAAGGCAGGGCGATGAGCATGACCGCCGCGCGCAGCAGATACACTATGATCTGGTACGCAGACAGCAGCCCATTGAAGAACGCCCCGTCGAAAAGCAGCCCGTTCAAAGCCAACACCACCCCATTAAACAATCATCTTATTATAGCGTAAAACAGAGTATAAAACAAGACCGCCCCGGAATTTCGGCAGAAAAATCGGGGCAGTCTTCCTATCGCTGTAAAGGTTTTCTTTCTTATAATTTGATAGTGAAGAACAGCGCTGCCGCTTTTATCGTGCTGCTCGTGCGTTAGCCAAAGGCCGGGAGGGGCTGTAGAAATCCCCGCGCATTTTACAGCCCGGAGTGCGCGCAAAATGCAATTCAAGTAAAATCTTAAAATCTTAAAATTTTTTCCGAAAAGTCTTGCATTTTCGGCGGGAGTTCGCTATAATAGTACAGCTACTTAAAGGAGGTGCAAGCAAAATGGCCAAATGTTCTTGCTGCGGCAAGGGTGTTTCTTTCGGCATCAAGGTTTCCCACTCTCATCGTCGGAGCAACCGGACCTGGAACCCCAATGTCAAGCGTGTGAAGGCGATCGTGGATGGTTCCCCGAAGTATATCTACGCCTGCACCCGCTGCCTGCGCTCTGGTAAAGTTACCCGCGCAGTCTGATTGGATGGAAAAAATGCCGGTCACTGTGTGGCCGGCTTTTTCTGTATAGATGATCATATTCATCGTTATATCGTATAAAAGGGAGTACCCGTATGATCCCCCTGGATCCTGTGATCTTATTGAGCTATGTAAACACCAAGCTGCGTGACCGCGACGCCAGCCTTGCGGCCTTCTGCGAGGAGGAGGGCGCTGACGAGGCCGCCCTGTGTACGACCCTGGCGGAGTTGGGCTATGAGTATAGCGCCGCGCGCAACCAGTTTGTGTGAAATAAAAAGGTAAAGAGAGAGGATGTAGGTACCATGAACTTTGTATTTGTCAGCCCCCATTTCCCCAAAACCTACTGGCAGTTCTGTGACCGCCTGCGGAACAACGGCGTGAACGTGCTGGGTATCGGCGACGCTTCGTACGAGTCCATCCCCGATGAGCTGAAAAACTGCCTGACCGAGTATTACCGTGTCAACCGCCTGTCTGACTATGACGAGATGGTGCGCGCGGTGGGGTACTTCACCTTCCGCTACGGCAAGATCGACTGGCTGGAATCCAACAATGAGTATTGGCTGGAGATGGACGCCCAGCTGCGCACCGATTTCAACATCACCACCGGCGCGCAGAACGACTTTATTGACCGCATCAAATTCAAGAGCCGCATGAAGGACAGCTACCGCGCCGCCGGCGTGCCGGTGGCACGCCATCACATGGTCTCGACGCTGGATGCCGCCAAGGCGTTCGTTGCCGAGGTGGGCTACCCCGTCATCGTCAAGCCGGACAACGGCTGCGGCGCGGAGGCCACCTACAAGCTGAAGAACGATGCCGATCTGGAGGCGTTCTACGCCGAGAGCCATCCCGTGCAGTACATCATGGAGGAGTTCATCAACGGCACCATCGTCAGCTTTGACGGCGTGGCCGACAGCCATTGCGTGCCGCTGTTCTACACCTCCAACTACTTCCCCACCCCGATGATGGAGATCGTCAACAGCGACGGCGATCTCTCCTACTGGGTGCAGAAGACGGTTCCCGCCGCCCTGAAGGACGTGGGCTTCCGCACCATTCAGGCGTTCGGCGCGAAGAGCCGTTTCTTCCACTGCGAGTTCTTCCAGCTGAACGAGGACAAGGAGGGGCTTGGCAAGAAGGGCGACTATGTGGCGCTGGAGGTCAACATGCGCCCCGCCGGCGGCTACACCCCCGACATGATCAACTTTGCCAACAGTGTGGACTGCTACCAGATCTGGGCGGACATGGTCTGCTATGACGAGGTGCGCAGCCAGGATCTGGACGCGCCCAAGTGCTACTGCGTCTATGCGGGCCGCCGCGACTGCCATACCTACAAGCACAGCCACGGTGAGATTCTGGCCCGCTACGGCAGCTGCATGAAGATGTGCGACCGCATCCCCGAGGCGCTGGCGCTGGACATGGGCAACCAGATGTACACCGTGGTGCTGCACACCGCCCGCGAGCGGGACGAGTTCATCAAGTTCGTGCAGGAGCGGGCGTAACCTTCGAGCGTTTCAGAAAAACCGATTGGAAACTGCGACTGCTGTAGAGGGCAGCGCTTGCGGGGCGTCGAGGACGCCGCCCCCTACAACTTTTTGTATTGTTCGCCGCCTTTCCCGTCGGGAAAGGGTTTAAGAGGCTGCTGCGAGGTGAAAACGCAGCAGCAGTCTGCGCAGAAGTCGGGAACAACAGGAACCGGCCCTTCGAGGAAGCCGTTTTGGCTTCCTCGGGGGCCGGTTCTTATCTGCTTTTTGAGAGGGCCGGTTTGCGGCGGCCCCTTTGGATACGTTACGGCGTCACAGCTTTGCCAGAATGGCATCGCCCATGGCGGTGCAGCCGACTTTGACGGTGCCGGGGTGGCCGGCGTAGATATCGGCGGTGCGCAGGCCGTCGTCCAGCACAGCGTTGACGGCGGCCTCGATCTCGTCGGCCTCCTGGGTCATGCCGAAGCTGAACCGCAGCATCATGGCGGCGGAGAGGATGCAGGCGATGGGGTTGACGATGTCCTGCCCGGCGATGTCCGGCGCGGAGCCGTGGATCGGCTCATACAGGCCGCAGGTACCGGCCCCCAGGCTGGAGGACGGCACCATGCCGATGCTGCCGGTGATCTCGCTGGCCTCGTCGGAGAGGATGTCGCCGAACATATTCTCGGTGACGATCACGTCAAACTGGCTGGGGTCCTTGCAGATCTGCATGGCGGCGTTGTCCACAAACATTTCGCCGTACTCCACCTCGGGGTACTCGGCCGCCAGGCGGTGCATGACGGCGCGCCACAGGCGGCTGGTGTCCAGCACGTTGGCTTTGTCCACGCAGGTCAGCTTTTTGCGGCGCTTCATCGCGGTCTCAAAGCCGATGCGTCCGATGCGCTCGATCTCATGCTCGGCGTAGGGCATGGTATCGACGGCTTTCTTCTCGCCGTTTTCCTCGATGGTCTTGTGCTCGCCGAAGTAGACGCCGCCGATCAGTTCCCGCACCACGATGAAGTCGATACCCTTGGCGACGATGCTCTCCTTCAGCGGGCTGGCGTCGGCCAGCTGGGGCCAAATTTTGGCCGGGCGGTTGTTGGAGTACAGGCCCATGCCGGCGCGCAGGCGGAGCAGGCCCTTTTCGGGGCGCTTCTCGCCGGGCAGGCCCTCCCACTTGGGGCCGCCGACGGCGCCCAGCAGCACGCTGTCCGACGCAAGGCAGGTATCCAACTCGGACTGGGGCAGCGGCTCGCCGAATTTGTCGATGGCCTCGCCGCCCATGTAGGCGCGGGTGTAGGTGAAGGCGTGGCCGTGTTTTTCGGCAGTCTTGTCCAGCACGCGCACAGCCTGGGCGACGATCTCCGGGCTGGAGCAGTCGCCGTAAATCAGAGCGATGGTCTTGTTCATAGGTACTCCCCCGTTTGCTGTCAGCCCTTGAGGCTGTTCATCAGGCCGCCCTTGGCGATGATATCCTGGATAAAAGGCGGGAAGGGCGCGGCCTCAAAGGTTTGGCCGGTGGTCTCGTCGGTGATGACGCCGGTGTCAAAGTTGATGGCAACGGTATCCCCCGCCCCGATGGCTTTGCTGGCCGCCGGACATTCCAGGATGGGCAGGCCGATGTTGATGGCATTGCGGTAGAAGATGCGGGCAAAGCTCTCGGCAATGACGCAGCTCACCCCCGCCGCCTTGATGGCCAGCGGCGCATGCTCCCGGGAGGAACCGCAGCCGAAGTTGGCGCCGCCCACCATGATATCGCCGGGCTGCACGCGGGTGATGAAGGTCTTGTCGATATCCTCCATGCAGTGGGCCGCCAGTTCCGCCGGGCTTTGGGTGTTCAGGTAGCGGGCGGGGATGATAACGTCGGTATCGATGTTATCGCCGTACTTAAAAACTGTTCCCTTTGCGTTCATCGTTCAAACCTCCCTCGGGTCGGTGATTGTGCCGGTCAGCGCGCTGGCCGCGGCGGTGGCAGGGCTGGCCAGGTAGACTTCGCTGTCCACATGGCCCATGCGGCCCACAAAATTGCGGTTGGTGGTGGAAATGCAGCGCTCGCCCTCGGCCAAAATGCCCATGTAGCCGCCCAGGCAGGGGCCGCAGGTGGGGGTGGAGACAACGCAGCCCGCGTCCACAAAGGCGGTGGTCCAGCCGCGGAGGATACACTCCCTGTAGACCTCCATGGTGGCGGGAATGATGATGGCGCGGACGCCCTTGGCGATGTGCCTACCGTTCAGCACCTTGTAGGCGGCCTCCATGTCTTCCAGCCGGCCGTTGGTGCAGGAGCCGATCACCACCTGGTCGATCCGGATGCCCTTGCCCTCGGCGGCGGGGTGGGTGTTCTCCGGCAGGTGGGGGTAACTGACGGTGGGCTGCAGCGCGTCCAGGTCAATGGCAACGGTGCGCTCATACTCGGCGTCGGGGTCGGCCGCGTACTTGGTCCAGGGGCGGCGGCTGCGGCCCTTCAGGTAGTTCTCGCAGACCTCGTCCACCGGGAAGATGCCGTTCTTGGCGCCCGCCTCAATGGCCATGTTGCAGATGCAGAGGCGGTCCTCCATCGTCAGGCTGGCAACGCCCTCCCCCACAAACTCCAGGCTCTTATACAGCGCGCCGGAGACGCCGATCTTCCCGATCAGGTGCAGGATCACGTCCTTGCCGGACACCGGGGCCTTGAGGCTGCCCTTGAGTTCCACCTTGATGGCGGCGGGGACCTTGAACCAGGCCTTCCCTTTCGCCATGCCGGCGGCCATATCGGTGGAGCCGACGCCGGTGGAGAAAGCCCCCACCGCGCCGTAGGTGCAGGTGTGGCTGTCGGCGCCGATGATGCAGTCGCCGGCGGTGACGATGCCCTGCTCGGGCAGCAGGGCATGCTCAATGCCCATCTGGCCCACATCGAAGAAATTCAGGATATCGTACTTATCGGCAAATTCACGGCACTTTTTGGACTGCTGGGCGCTCTTGATGTCCTTGTTAGGCACAAAGTGATCCAGCACGATGTTGACGCGGGTGTTGTCAAACACCGAATCAAACCCGGCCTTCTCAAACTCGTTGATGGCCACCGGGGTGGTGATATCGTTGCCCAGCACGATATCCAGCTTGGCGTTGATGAGCTGCCCCGCCTTGACGGCGGCCTCCCCGCAATGGGCGGCCAATATTTTTTGGGTCATAGTCATTCCCATAGGTAATCCTCCTCGTTTTCGGTAGGAGCCGAGCCGGGGGGCGCGGAGCGAAGGGCGGCCCGCCCCCTGCTCTTTGTCCTCCGCGCTTTCCTGCCCGCTCTTTGCTCTTTACTCCTTGTTGTTGATGGCGCTCACCAGCGCCTTGATGCCGGCCACGATGATATCGGTGTGGGTGCCGCAGCCCCAGGTCTCGTCGCCGTTGGCCCACTTGAGGCCCACATAGCTGCAGGCGCGGGAGTCGGTGTCGGAATCCAGCGCGTGCTCCGAGTAATGCACCAGCGTAAAGTGCATGCCCGTGACCTGCTCGATGGCGGTGGCGACGGCGTCCAGTCGGCCGTTGCCGGTGGCAACCTGCTCCAGCTTTTTGCCGTTGTAGCTGATGGTGACGGCGGCGGTGATGGTGTGATCCTCATTCTGCCGGTAATGGGCGGCGGTGACGTTCAGCGGGCTGTTGTGGTTGAGGTAAGCCCGCTCAAAGACGTAGAGGACCTCCTTGACGCTCAGCTCGCGGTGTTCCCGGTCGGAGACATCCTTGACGCGGTAGCCCAGATTCTCCCGCATGCGGGGCGGCGGATTGTAGCCGTAGTTCTGCTGCAGCAGGAACCCGATGCCGCCCTTGCCGCTCTGGGAATTGATGCGGATCACGTCGGCGTCGTAGGTCCGGCCGATATCGTGGGGATCGATGGGGATATAGGGGCAGGTCCAGTCGTGGAGCTGCTTCTCCTTGCGCCAGGTCATGCCCTTGGCGATGGCGTCCTGGTGGCTTCCGCTGAACGCCGCAAAGACCAAACTGCCCGCGTAGGGGGTGCGGTCATAGACGTGCATCCGGGTGACGCGCTCATAGGTCTCGCAGATCTTGGGCATATCAGAGAAGTCCAGCTTGGGGTCAACGCCGTGGCTGTACATATTCATTGCCAGGGTGATGGCGTCCACGTTGCCGGTGCGCTCGCCGTTGCCGAAGAGGCAGCACTCGATGCGCTGGGCGCCGGCCAATACCGCCAGCTCGGCGTCCGCCACGCCGCAGCCCCGGTCATTGTGGGGATGGGAGGAGAGGATGACGCTGTCGCGGTATTTGAGATGCTTGGAGCACCACTCGATCTGGTTGGCGTAGACGTGGGGCATGCTCATCTCAACGGTGACAGGCAGGTTGATAATCATGGGGCGGTCCGGCGTGGGCTGCATCACGTCCAGCACGGCGTTGCAGACTTCCACGGCGTACTCCGGCTCGGTGCCGGTGAAGCTCTCGGGGCTGTACTCGAACAGGAAGTTGCCCTCGTACTCCTCGCTGAGCTGCTTGACCAGCTTGGCGCCGTCCACGGCGATCTGCTTGATCTCCTCCTTGGACTTTTTGAACACCTGCTCCCGCTGGGCCACGCTGGTGGAGTTGTAGAAGTGGATGATCGCCCGGGGCGCGCCCTTGACCGCCTCAAAGGTGCGGCGGATGATGTGGTCGCGGCACTGGGTCAGCACCTGGACGGTGACATCCTGGGGGATGCGGTCCTCGTCGATGAGCTTGCGCAGGAACTCATACTCGGTCTCGGAGGCCGCCGGGAAGCCGACCTCGATCTCCTTGAAGCCAATCTTGACCAGCATATCGTAGAATTCCAGCTTTTCTTCCAGGTTCATCGGCACAATCAGGCTCTGGTTACCGTCCCGCAGGTCCACGCTGCACCAGGCAGGGGCCTGCTCAATATGATCCTTCTGGGTCCACTCATACACATGACCCGGTTCCACCGGGGGCTGGTAGTAGCCTACATGGTATTTGGTTGCGTCCATCATAACAAAATGCCTCCTTCAAGGTTGTGTGTGCCTTTGCCGGGCGGGAAACGCATACAAAAAATCCCGTCCCCCAAAGGCGGTTTGCCTTTGAGAGACGGGAGCAAAATTCTCTGCTGTACCCGCGGTACCACTCTCATTGCCGTGTACACCCACACGGCCACTCTGCACGATCGGCGTTCTGCGAATCGCTCCTGCATGATAACGGTCAGGTTCCGGCTGCACCTACGGCAGAGCCATCAGCACAGCTGCTCCGGGGCCAGTGACGCGATACCCACCGCACCGCCTTGCACCTGCCGGCGGCTCTCTGTAGCGGGAAGAGGATCGCTTTCTCCCCATCACTGCATTTTTCAGATAACGGTATATACTTTATCAGATTTGCCGGTTTTTGTCAAGCATCTTTCCTTTATTTTGTGGCTTTCGTGTTGTAGGTGTTGCAGGGATGTGTGCGCTTACAGAAAAAGCCGCGGGCAAACCGCATTTATAATTGTCTAATTGGCGGAAATATGGTATAATAACCGCACAGCGGTTATTATACCGCTTTTGCGCAGCGCCTTGCACTGTGGCACAATCCATACATTCATTTGATTTCCGCCATCCGGCAGGGAGAATCTTTGTATGCAGAAACATCGTTCCCATCCGCCGCGGCGCGTCACGGCGTCGCAGGTGATTGCGTTGGGCTTTATGATTATTATTCTGCTGGGGGCGGGGCTTCTCTGCCTGCCCGCCGCCGCGCGGGACGGCACGCCCACTCCGTTTCTCGACGCGCTTTTCACCGCCACCTCGGCCACCTGCGTGACCGGTCTGGTGGTCTATGATACCTACAGCCATTGGTCGGCCTTTGGGCAGGCGGTGATCCTGGTGCTGATCCAGGTGGGCGGGCTGGGGTTTGTGACCATCGGCCTGCTGGTGAACATCCTGCGCGGCAAAAAGATCGGGTTGCGGCAGCGCTTTCTGATGCGGGAGTCCCTGGGTCTGCCCCAGCGGGACGGTATTCTGCGGGCCACTGGCTTTATCTTCCGGTGGACAGCCACCTTTGAACTGGCGGGCGCGGTGTTGCTGGCCACCCAGTTCATCCCCCGTTTCGGTTTCTGGCGCGGGCTGTGGTACGGTGTGTTCCACAGCGTTTCCGCCTTCTGCAACGCGGGGTTCGACCTGATGGGCATTGAGGAACCCTACTCCTCGATGACCGGCTGGGTCGCCAACCCGGTGGTGAACCTGACGCTGATGGCGCTAATCCTGGTGGGCGGCCTGGGCTTTGTGGTCTGGCTGGACCTGTACCAGCGGGGGCTGCACTGGCGGCGCTACCGGCTGCAAACCAAGCTGGTGCTTTCCGCCACGGTGGTTTTGCTGGTTTTTCCTTTCCTGTTTTTCCTGCTGGTGGAACTGCGCCGCCCCGTGTGGAGCGGCCTGAGCCTGTGGGACAAGCTGTGGGGAGCGGCCTTCCACACCGTAACGCCCCGCACGGCGGGATTCAACACGCTGGACTACGGCGCTTTCAGCGAGACGGGCCTGCTGGTGACGATTCTGCTGATGCTGGTGGGCGGCGCTCCCGGCTCGACGGCGGGCGGACTCAAGATGACCACTGTGGCGGCGGTTTTCCTCTCGGTTTGGTCGGTGCTGCGCAAGAAGCGGGATGTGGTGGCCTTTGGCCGCCGGCTGGAGGATGACGTGCTGCGCCGTGTCAGCGTGCTGGTCACGGTGTATATGACGCTGTTTTTGGGCGGCGGGGCGGTCATCAGCCTGCTGGACGAGGTTCCCCTGCTGGCCGCGCTGTTTGAATCCAGCAGCGCGGTGGCCACGGTGGGGCTCTCGCTGGGGCTGACGCCGACTCTCTCGGCCCCCTCCCATCTGATCTTGATTTTCCTTATGTATCTGGGCCGCGTGGGCGGCCTGACCCTGCTGTACGCCCTGGCCGACCCCAACGAGGCGGCTCCCGGGCGGTACCCGCAGGAGAGCATCATTATAGGGTAGGTGTTTTGAGGTGAAATCCGTTTTATTGATCGGCCTGGGCCGCTTCGGCCGCTATATGGCGCTGCGCCTGCGGGAGATGGGCCACGATGTTCTGGCGGTGGACCGGGATGAGGAGAAGGTCAACGCCGCCTTGGCTTGCGTAACCGACGCCCAGATCGGGGACGCCACCAACGAAGATTTTGTCCGCACATTGGGGGTGCGCAACTTCGACCTCTGCGTGGTTGCCATCGGGGAGGATTTTGAGAGTTCGCTGGAGGCCACCGCCCTGCTGGCCGACCATGGCGCAGAGCATATTCTGGCCCGCGCCGCCACCGATATCCACGAAAGGCTGCTGCTGCGCAACGGTGCGGAGCATGTGATCTACCCGGTAAAGCAGGCGGCCAACTATGCGGCGGCCCGTTTTACCACCGACAATGTGATGGACTACCTGGCCTTGAGCGAGGATTACTCCATCTACGAGCTGACCGTTCCCGGGGAGTGGAGCGGCCAGAGCATCGGGGAACTGAACGTGCGCCAGCGGTACAACATCAACATCATCGCCATCAAGGAGGGCCGCCGCGTGAAGTCGATGCCCGGCCCCGCCTATGTTTTTGCGGGCGGCGAGACCATTATGATTATGGGGCATAACAAAGACCTGCGGCGCTTTTTGAAGTAAGCCCGCCGGGGAGCAAAAAACGGAAAGGAGGAACATCCATGCTGCTGGAACGCCTGGTTCCGGGGGATCATGCGCGGTACGCCGCGCTGGCCCAGCGGTTTTACTGTGCCGCGCTGGCGCTGTTGCTGATCCTTTCCGAGGTGTTCAGCTCCTCCCTTCAGAACACGTTGCCCGCCTTCAGCTACGCCTGGCGGCTGGCGCTCACCGGCGGCGCGGTGCTGCTGCTGCTGGTCAAATGCCTGCTGCTGACCGCCTATGACACCAAAGCACAATGGATGATCCTGGCGGCGGCGTTGGGGTACGCCGGCTTCGCCGCCTGGTACGGCGGCGACCAGTGGTTTTTCCTGGCTGTGCTGGTGGGTCTGGGGGCCAAGGGCGTGGATCTGCGCGGCGCGCTGCGGGTTTATCTGGCGGTGGCCGCCGTTGGGCTAGTGTTGGTGCAGCTGCTGCACTTCACCACCGGCCTGGTCCCCTACAACTATTACTGCCGCAACTGGGACTTTGGCTACGGGCATTACAACGGGTACGGCGCGCGGCTGCTGGGCATCTTTTTTGCCTGGAGTTGGCTGCGCTGGCCCCGTCTGCGCTGGTTTGACTGGGCTGGGCTGGCCGTCCTTACGGTTTACACCGCGGTGGTACCGGGCAGCCGGGGCGCGGTGGGGGCGATGGTGCTGCTTTTGGCGCTGTTTGCCCTCCACCGGGTGCGGCCTGCGCTGTTTGCTGGCCGGGCGTGGGGCTGGGCGGTGCCCGTCCTCTACCCCCTGCTGACGGTGGCCTGCCTTTTGGCGAGCCGCTATTTTGACCCCAACGACCCGGGGGCTACCCCCCTGCTGGCGCGGATGAACAGCCTGCTTTCCGGCCGGTTCGAGGTGTGGAACCATATGCTGTTCCACACCACCCTGCTGCACGAGGGCTGGACCGAGCTTTGCAGCGCGGGCTGGGTGCGCTGGTCGCTGCTGGGCGGCTACGCCACCGACGGCGACGTCCACCACGCCATCGACAATATGTACCTGGCCCTGATGATGAACAAGGGCCTGTTGGGGGCGGTGATCGTGGGGGCAGTGTTTCTGCTGCTGCTGGTGCGCTTGGCGCGCGGGCGGCACACCGTGGAGCTTTTTGGGATGGCGGCGCTGCTGGCCTACCTGGTGATGGAGAACAAGCCCTTCCTGCTGGCGGCCAACCCGTTTTTGCTGCTGCTCCCCTGCGCCCTGCTGACGCCCCGGAGCCGCCCCCTGCCTGTGCTGGGACACCAAGAGGCTTAGGTTACAGTCCACAGTTATCTGAGAGAGCCGCCCTGCCCGCCTCCGGGCAGGGGCGGCTCTCTGTGTGCCAGCGGCGATACGTTTTTGCTTCTTCGAGGACCTTTTCCCCGGAGGGGAACGGTTATCCGGGGTGCGCCGGATCCCGGAAGGCAAACCGGATGGCGATGTTTTTGTTTTCGTCGATCTCCACACGGCGGACTAGGCGGTGCAGTTGGGCCTTGTTCAGTGCCTCAAACCGCAGGAAATGCCTGATCCGGGCGGTCAATGGTTCCTCGCCCGCCTCCCCGGCGGACTGCTGCCGCTCCAGCGAGCGGCGCAGCGCCTCCTCCTCCCCGCGCAGGCTGCTCAGCAGGAAGGCCGCCTCCTCCCCGCTCAGCGCTCCCGCCGCCCTATCCCTGTAAACATCCAGGAGGGCTTGCTTGGTCTGCTCCAGCCTGCGCTGCAGCTGAGCGGCGCTGCCCTCTTCCGCCTGCCGCCCGGCGCGGTCCATCCGCTGCCGGGCCAGGGCACCCGCATCCAGATCGCAGGCGGCCTGCTGCAGCGCTTGGCTTACCGCCGCCAGCACGCGATCCTCCCGTATGCTGTGGGAGGTGCAGCGGCGGCGGGCGGGATCCCGATAGTAGCCGTAGCAGTTCAGGTACCAATACTGCCCCCGTCTTTTGGCGTACATCGGCGCGCCGCAGTCGGCGCAGTAAGCCACCCCCGTGAGGAGATGGGGATGCTCCGCCACGCCATAGCTCCTCGTTTGCAGCATGGTCTGGGCCAGGGCGAATTCCTCCCGGCTGACCAGCGGCTGATGGGTGTTTTCCACAATGATGCGCTGCTCCGGCGGTACACGGCGGCGCTCATGGACCTTATAGCTCACCGCCCGGGTCCACTGCTGGGCCATATCCCCCCGGTAGACCGGATGGGTCAGGATCGCCCGAACCGTCTCGGCATTCCAAACGTTGGTGAAGCGGCGGCGACTGTCCTTTTGGCCGCAGTGCCTGGCGGGGGTGGGTACGCCTTCCTGGGTCAGCCGCCGGGCGATGGCTCCCCGGCTCTGCCCTGCCAAAAAGGCGGCGTAAATTTCCCGCACCACCGGCGCGGTCCGGTCATCCGGCAGCAGGTGGTAGCGGTCTTCCGGGTCAAGGCGGTAGCCGTAGGGGGCATTTGTTCCCAGGAATTTGCCCTGCTTTTTCAGCACCGCCAGCGAGGCGCGAACCTTGACGCTGGCCTCCTGGGCGTACCAGTCATTGAAAACATTCTTGAACACCGCCATCTGGGCGGCGCCGACGGTGTTGTCCGCGCTGTCGTACCCGTCGTTCACCGCTATGAAGCGCACCCCCAGCCGGGGGAAGATCTCCTCCAGGTAACGGCCCGTCTCGGTATAATTGCGGCCCAGGCGGCTCAGATCCTTCACGATCAGGCAGCGCACCCGGCCCTCCAGCAGGCTGGCGCTGAGAGCCTGGAAGCCGGGGCGCTCAAAATCGGTGCCGGTGTGGCCGTCGTCAGCGAACTCCCGCACCACCGTGAAGCCGTTCTCCGCCGCCCAGCGGGTGAGCAGGGCGCGCTGGTTGCGGATCGAGTTGCTCTCACTGTCCGGCCCGTCTGCGGAGGAGAGCCGCAGATAGAGGTAGGCGGGCGTTTGCCCCGCCTGCTGCGGCGCGGGCATCTCAGCCCTCCGCCGGGGGCAGTTCGGCATATAGGAGCAGTTCGGCCAGCAGCCCGGCCAGCGTGGGGCTACCCTCCTCCTCCGCATAATGTACCAGCACGGCGTTCTCCATGGCGGGCCTCCTTTGCATCCAGTCTGCCCCATCCTATGGCGCGGCGGAAGGGAAAATGCCCCGGCAGCCTTGCCGCGCGGGCCGCGCAGGGCGAAAGTTCCTTCCCGTGCCCCGGCGGGCGGGGGACGGCAAAAAGGAGGCGCGGCAGCAAAAACCAGCGCGCAGCACCGGCGGGATTTTGCCGGGGCTGCGCGCTGGTTAAGGGATCGGATGGGAGTTCCGGTGCGGCGGATCAGTTGCTGCTGCCGCTGTTTTTCAGGATCACATCATGGCTGCCGCCCTCCACGATGGAGGTGGAGGAAACGACGGTCAGGCGGGCCTTCTGCTGCAGTTCGGGGATGGAGAGCGCGCCGCAGTTGCACATGGTAGACCGGACCTTGTACAGCGTGGTCTGCACGCCGTCCGCCAAGGGGCCGGCGTAGGGAACGTAGCTGTCGACGCCCTCCTCAAAGCTGAGTTTCTGGGCGCCGCCCAGATCGTAGCGCTGCCAGTTGCGGGCGCGGTTGGAACCCTCGCCCCAATACTCCTTCACATAGTTGCCGTTGAT
>CAZIVF010000008.1:0-37602 GCA_964542725.1 uncultured Subdoligranulum sp.
CAGGCGCGGCGCTGCTAATCTTGGCCCTGCTGAAATTGGAGGCGATCGTCCCCGTCTGGGCCGCCCTGTACGAAAGATTGAAAGAGATTGAAGGAGGAGAAGAAAATGATGCTGCTCAATATTGACCATGTTCCCGGCCGTGAGATCGAGGCGCTCGGCCTTGTGAAAGGAACGGTGGTGCAATCCAAAAACCTGGGAAGGGATTTTATGGCCGGCATGAAGACGCTGGTTGGCGGCGAGATCGCCGGTTACACCGAAATGCTCATCGAGGCCCGCCAGATCGCCACAAAGCGGATGGTGGACGAGGCGGAGGCCATGGGCGCAGATGCCGTCATAAACATCCGGTTCGGTTCATCCGCCGTTATGCAGGGCGCAGCCGAGGTCATCGCCTACGGAACTGCGGTAAAATTCCGGGCATAACGCCCACAGCCCCACCACTGAGGCAAAAGAATACCCCGGCACTGCCGGGGTATTCTTTACGGCATCCGTCCTAAGCGGCGCAGAGAGCACGCTTCCGAACCTGCCACCACGATATGATCCACCAGTTCCACATCAATGTTCGCCAGCACCAGCTTCATGTTGTCCGTCACCTGCAGATCCGCGCCGGAGGGGCGGGCGAAACCGCCCGGATGGTTATGTGCCAGCATGGCGCAGGAGGCGTTGCTACGCGCGGCCTCCCGCAGGGCTTTGGTGCGGTTGATCTGCACCTGGTTGGGCGTCCCCTCCCCCAAAAGTACGGTGCGCAGCGGGTGGAATTTCTCATTCATCAGAATTAAGTAAACCCGCTCATCCTGCATGCTCCAATCCAGAAGGGTGGCGTACTCGATGGCATTCTCCACGTTTTTCAGGGAGGTGATCGGCCCCCGGCTCTTCCGCTGGTAATAACGGTGCAGCGGCAGAAGGGTGTGGATCAGTTCCGCGCTGGCGGGGCCGATGCCATCCACCTTTTGCAGTTCCTCCTCGCTGGCTTCCAGCACCTTGCAGAAGCTGCCGAAATGGTCGATCAGATGGTGCGCCAGTTCGTTGGTATCCTTGCGGGGAATGGCAAAGAAGAGCAAGTATTCCAACACCTCATGCTCTGCCAAGCTGTCAAGCCCATCGCGCCGGACCCGCGCTTTCATACGGGAGCGGTGATTTTCATGGGCGTTTTTCGGCTTCGGCTTTTGTTCCACCTGCATACGCCTCCTTTACCTTTTTGCAATTCTATTATATACTGTAAAGGTACTATTTGCAAAGGGATAGAGGTCTACTTTATGAAAAAATACGTCGCAGGCCCCAATGAAGCCGGGGTACGGATGAGCCGTTTTGTGGAATCAGTCGCCAGGGAACTGCCACGGAGCATGATGTACAAGGCCTTCCGCAACAAACGCATCAAGGTGAACGGCAAACGGGCCGAGCCGGATACCCGCCTAGCAGAGGGCGATGTGATCGAACTGTACATCAATGACGAGTTCTTTCCTGCCGCCCCCGCCGTCCCCAAGCCGGTGCGCCGCCAGCCGCCTGTGAAGGTGGTATATGAGGATGATGCCGTCGCGGTCCTGTACAAGCCCGCCCATCTTTTGTGCCATAGCGACCACACCGGCGACGCCAACCTGGTGGATGCATTTGCCGCCCAGCTGGAGGCCCAGGGAAAATACGATCCCCATGCAGAGAACCGGTTTGCCCCGGCTCTCTGCAACCGGCTGGACCGCGGCACAGAGGGGCTGGTTCTGGCTGCCAAAACCTACGCCGCCCTGCGGGATCTCAACGCGGTGATCCGCAGCGACCTGATGAAGAAGGAATACCTGACCATCACGGTGGGCGCGCCGCCGGCGGGGCGGCATATCGCTTGGCTGCAGCACAGCGAAAAAAACAACAAGGTGCGCATCCACGCCCATGAGAGAGAGGGGTATAAGAAGATCATCACCGATGTGACGGTTATCCGCCAGCAGGGGCCGTTTGCGCTCTGCCGCATTGGCCTGGTCACCGGCCGCACCCACCAGATACGCGCCCATCTGGCCTATCTAGGCCACCCTGTGCTGGGGGACATCAAGTACGGTAGCCGCAAGATGAACGAGCGCACCGGCCTCAAGACCCAAGCGCTGTGCGCCCAACGCCTGACCTTTGGGCGCATCCCCGAGGAAAATACGCTGCACTATCTTTCCGGGCGGGTCGTCAAGCTGGAGGATCCCGAGATCGTGCGGGTGTTTGAGCGGATCAGTCGCCCCCTTTCCGGCCAATAACCCCATAACAGGAAACAGCGCCGAACCGGCGGGCATCCGGTTCGGCGCTGCCGCGCTGTGGCCGCATGCCCCAGAGAAAACAAACAATCCGAACCCATCCCCGATCGGAGACAGGTTCGGATTCTATTGGTATGGTGCGGATAACAGGACTTGAACCTGCACGTCGTGGACACTGGACCCTAAAACCAGCGCGTCTGCCAATTCCGCCATATCCGCACAACAGATTTAGTTTATCAGGTGCGTGGGAATTTGTCAATGCCCTCGGGAGCGGTTATACGCGGCTCAGGGGGCGCGGCGGGCCAGGTAGGCGGCGGGGCCGCTGGCATACAGGTCGCCGCCATGGGCGTCCAGCAGCACGGTCAGCGGCATCTCTTTGACCACCAGACGGCGCACCGCCTCGCAGCCCAGGTCGGGCCAGGCGATGACCTCACAGCTTTGTACGCTGCCCGCCATCAGAGCCCCGGCCCCGCCGATGGCGGCCAGATAGACGGCCCCGTTTTTCACCACCGACTGTTTGACCGCCTCGCTGCGTTTGCCTTTGCCGATCATGCAGGCCAGGCCCAGGTCCAGCAGCCGGGGCGTGTAAGCGTCCATGCGTCCCGCCGTGGTGGGGCCGGCGGCTCCGATGGCGCAGCCGGGACGTTCCGGCGTGGGGCCGACATAGTAGACAGCGGCGCCCCGCAGATCGAAGGGCAGCGGCTTCCCCTGGTCGAGAAGTTCCGCCATGCGGGCATGGGCGGCGTCCCGCGCGGTGTAAACCACGCCGGAAAGCAGCACGGTATCCCCCGCCCGCAGCGGGGCCAGAGCTTCCCGCTCCAACGGCGTCTGCAAAATGTACTGCATCAATGGCCTCCTTGACGGCGCGCACGGCGGCGCAGTTCCTTGTATTCTTCATGGTGGCGGTTGACAAAATCCAACTCTTTATCGGATATCTCCTGGGCGCCGTTTCCCCGCCCCCTCCCCACGTTATCCAGCGGGATATCGATCTGGCGGCGGGTGCCCTGCCGCCCTGTGCCCGTCTTCTTCAGGCCGGTTGGCTTTTTCTCCATCGGGTTACACCTCCCGGCTGGCGCGGCGGGTCACATGGCAGCTGACGTTCACCGCCACCGGCAGGCAGGCCACATGGGTAGGCATCTGCTCAATGGCAACGCCCAGGCAGGTGGTCAGGCCGCCGAAGCCCTGCGGGCCAAAGCCGGTGGCGTTTACATCGTCCAGCAGTTCTTTTTCCAGCGCCGCGTAGTAGGGATCGGGGTTGGGCGTATCCAGCGGGCGCAGCAGCGCCTTTTTTGCCAGAGCCGCGCATTTGTCAAAGCTGCCTCCTAGGCCGATTCCCAGCACAATGGGCGGGCAGGGGTTGGCCCCCGCCGCCTCCACCGTCTCCATCACAAAAGCCTTCACGCCCTGCACACCGTCGGCGGGTTTGAGCATCGCCAGGCGGCTCATATTTTCGCTTCCCGCTCCCTTGGGGGCCACCGTGATGCGACATCCCTGCCCAGGCACCAGATGCACCGTGAGGAAAGCCGGGGTGTTATCCCCCGTATTCACCCGCTGCAGCGGGTCGGCGGTGATGGATTTGCGCAGGTAGGCTTTCTCGTACCCGCGGCGCACCCCCTCGTTCACGGCGGCTTCCAGATCGCCGTCAACATGCGCCTCCTGGCCCAACTCGATAAACACGCAGGCCATGCCGGTATCCTGGCAGATCGGCAGGTCCTTCTCACCGGCCACGCAGAGATTTTTCTGCAGCAGCCCCAGGGTCTGTTTTGCCAGCGGCCACGGTTCTGCGGCCTCGGCAGCGTCCAGCGCCGCCTTCACATCGGCGGGCAGGGTGGTGTTCGCCTCGATACAGAGTTCCTCCACCGCTTTGGCGATAGCCTTCGCCTCGATTTCCCGGATACTCATATCTGCGCCGCGCCGCTTTCCCGCGCGGCTTGCGCCACGGCGTCGGCCACCGTCCCGGCAATGCGGGGATCGAAGGCTTTGGGCAGGATATTTTCTTCGTTCAGTTCCGCCTCGGGGATCAGCCCGGCGATAGCGCGGGCGGCCGCCATCTTCATGGCCGGGTTGATATCCCGCGCCCGCACCGACAGAGCCCCCTTAAAGATGCCGGGGAACGCCAGCACATTGTTGACCTGGTTGGGGAAGTCGCTGCGTCCGGTGCCGATGACCCGCACGCCGGCGGCCTTCGCCGCGTCCGGCATGATCTCGGGGTTGGGGTTCGCCATGGCGAAGACGATGGCCCCCGGTGCCATCGTCGCCGCCATCTCCGGCGTCAGGGCGCCGGCCACAGAGGTGCCGATGAAGACGTCCGCCCCGCGGATCGCTTCCGCCAGGCCGCCCGTCAGCTTTTCCTCGTTGGTGATCTCGGCCAGCCATGCCTTGTGATCCGCCAGCCCGGCAGGGCGGCCCGGTACCAGGATGCCGTGCTCATCCACCGCGACGATATGCCTTGCGCCGGCGGTTTGGAGCATCTTGATGATAGCGGTCCCCGCCGCGCCGGGGCCGTTCTGCACGATCTTCACGTCCTCAATCCGCTTCCCCACCACCTTCAGCGCGTTGAGGACGCCGGCCAGCACAATGATGGCGGTGCCGTGCTGGTCGTCATGGAAGACCGGGATAGCAAGGTCCCGCTCCAGTTCGGCTTCGATCTCAAAGCACTCGGGACTGCGGATATCCTCCAGGTTGATTCCGCCGAAGGTGGGCGCGATGGCTTTGACCGCCGCCACCACTTCCTCCTTTGTGGAAGCGTTGAGGCAGATGGGGAAAGCGTCCACCCCGCCGAATTCCTTGAAGAGGACGCATTTCCCCTCCATCACAGGCAGGCCCGCCTCCGGGCCGATGTTGCCCAGCCCCAGCACCGCCGTACCGTTGGTGACAACCGCCACCGTGCGGCCTTTCATGGTGTAGGTATACACATCGTCCGGGTTCTGCTTGATCTTGCGGCAGGGCTCGGCCACGCCGGGGGTGTAGGCGGTAGAGAGCGCATCCCTATCCTTACAGGGGACAAGGCTCTGTACCGCCAGCTTGCCGCGGTTTTGTGCATGCAGTTCCAGCGCCGCCTGATTGTAGTCCATCGTATTTCCTCCTCTTTGCTTTTCCGGTTTTTAGGGAAACTCTGTCTGAATAAATCCGGTATATAACGATCGCTGAGCGAGCCGTGCTGAGGCCGGCGGTGCGGCCGCAGCGAGGCGTTTCGGAGTGCACGGATGCCGGCAAGCTATGTGCCGATCTGTTCAGAGATTCCTTAGGTTTCGTCATGGTGGCGGGCATAGTCCGGTTCCAGCCGGATCACACAGAAATGGTCCGGCCAACGCTGTTTGACTTCCGCCCGCAGGGCGGCCAGCAGCTTGGCGCCCCGCCGCCCCTTATCGGTGATATATTCCGCCGGCACCGCACAGTCAAAGATCACATTGGTGTGGGTGGGACCCGGCACGATGCGCAGATCATGGATGCCCGCCCTGGGATCCAGCCGCTGTGCAGTCTGCTGCAAAAACGTCTTCAGTTCCTCCACATGGGGGTTGCCCACCACCACAGGATCAAAGTGGATCGTGACGATGAGGCCATCCTTGACCAGGAAATCTCGTTCAATGGTGTCGATCACGTCATGGCTGTGCATCACATCCCCGGCGGCGTCCATCTCAATATGCAGGCTGGCCAGCCGGTTGCCGGGGCCGTAGTCATGCACCATCAGGTCATGAACGCCCAGCACACCGGGGTAGCTCATCGCCTTGGTCTCAATGTACTGGACCAATTCGGGGTCGGGCGCCGCGCCCAGGATGGGGTTCAGCGTATCCCGCACCAAGCCCACGCCGCTATACAGGATAAACGCCGCCACGCCCAGGCCCGTCAGGCCGTCCAGCCGGTTATTGCCGGTGAGGCGTACCCCCACCGACGCCGCCAGTACCGCCGCCGTGGCGATAACATCGTTGCGGGCATCGGCGGCGGCAGCCAGCAGGGTATCCGAGCGAATACGCTCCCCGATCACCCTATTGAAGCGGCTCATCCATAGCTTGACGAGGATAGAGGCCGCTAGCACCGCCGCCGTCAGCCCATTGAAAGAGACCGGCGTGGGGCGCAGCGCCTTGAGAAAGCTTTCCTCCAGCATTTCCACGCCAATCACAAGGATCATCACCGAAACGGCCAGCCCTGCCAGATACTCATAGCGGGCATGGCCGTAGGGATGCTCCGAATCCGCGGGCCGCGCCCCCAGTTTGAAGCCCACCAGGCCGACGATGTTGGAACTGGCATCCGAAAGATTGTTCATACCGTCCGCCGCAATGGCGACGCTTCCGAACAGGGTGCCAACGGTGAACTTCCCCAGGAAAAGCAGCACATTACAAACAATCCCCACCCCGCAGGCTAGGTTGCCGTAGGCTGCGCGGGTGCGTTTATCGCTGGAATCCCTGGGTTCCCTGATGAACAGGCGGAGCAACAATCGGGTCAAAGCGGTTCTTCCCTTCTGCGGGCTACCTCGGCGGCAGAAGCCGCGCAGGAAAGCCTGCTGTAAAATGGCGGACCGAACACGGCCCGCCATATAAATAACGCTGTCAGCGCTCGATATATGCATCCCGCTCGGGGCCGACCGAGATGTATTTGATCCGGCAGTCGACCAGTTTTTCCAGCCGCAGCACATACGCCTGCGCTGCCTGGGGCAGATCCTCAAAACGGCGCACGCCGGAAATGTCGCAGTGCCAGCCGGGCACCTTTTCCACCACGGGCTGGGCATCATCCAGGGCCTTCCCCATGGGGAATTCGTCGGTCAGACTGCCGTCCGCCAGGCGGTAGTGGATCAGAATGGGGATTTCCTCCATGTAATCCAGCACGTCCAGCAGGGTCAGGGCCAGTTCGTCACAGCCCTGGCAGCGCACGCCATAGCGGCTGGCAACCACATCAAAGGGGCCGACCCGCCGCGGACGGCCGGTGGCAGCGCCAAATTCATGCCCCGCCTGCCGCAGACGATCCTTCTCCTCCTCGCTCATTGCCAGTTCGGCGGTGAAGGGGCCGTCGCCCACGCAGGAGGAGTAGGCTTTCATGATGCCGATGGAGAGATCCAGCTTCCGCCCCGGGATGCCCGCCCCGATGGGCGCGTAAGCGCTGATGGTGTTGGAACTGGAGGTGTAGGGGTAGATCCCGTAGTCAATATCGCGCAGCGCGCCCAGCTGAGCTTCGAACATAATCTTCTTCCCGGCATCGTCCGCCGCTGCAAGGTAGCTGCCGACGTCGCAGATATAGGGGGCGAAGACTTGGGCGTAGTGCTCGCACCAGGCCCACATTTCCTCCACGCTGACCGGTTTCTGGTCATAGATATTCACCATGGTCAGGTTCTTGGACTCAACGATGGTTTCCAACCGTTTGCGCACACCGGCGTCCATATGGCACAGATCGCCCATGCGCAGCGTTTTCTTCATGAACTTGTCGCCGTAGGCGTAGGCGATGCCCCGCTTGGTGGAGCCGAACTGCGCGCCCGTCCTGGAGAGGCGCGCCTCCTCCAGGCCATCCTGCGCCACATGGAAGGGCATTGTGACGGTGGCGCGGTCGGAAATCTTCAGGTTATCGGGGCTGATGGCAATGCCCTGCTCCCGCAGCGCAGCGATCTCTTTTTCCAGATGGGCCGGATCCACAACCATGCCGCCGCCCATAACGCAGACCACTTCGGGCCGAAGAATACCGGATGGAATCAGATTGAGTACAAACTTGCCGCGCTCATTTTTGACGGTATGGCCGGCGTTGTTGCCGCCCTGGTAGCGGGCCACGATGTCGTAATCCTGGCTGAGAAGGTCGACCATGCGGCCTTTGCCCTCGTCGCCCCAGTTGATGCCGGTGACTGCTGTAAGCATAATAATGTCCTCTTTCTAAAGGTTCGTGGTAATTCGGCCTTTTCCGGACCTCCCGGGATCCGCCACCAGTTACTATTATAGCAGAAATTGTATAAAAATCCAGCCCTCTTGCTCATACTTTGGGATTTTTCATGAACGGCCTCTTTTCCCCCTCCGGGCCAACGATATAAGTATGCTCCAGCTGCGCCTTGAACCCG
Source organism: uncultured Subdoligranulum sp. (assembly GCA_964542725.1). Lineage (GTDB taxonomy): Bacteria > Bacillota > Clostridia > Oscillospirales > Ruminococcaceae > Gemmiger. Next base: position 8,254 of record CAZIVF010000008.1, read on the forward strand.
GCGCGGAAATCCGCCAAAAATTCCTCGCGCAAAGCGGCGCGCTCGGCCAGTTCCCCCTCGGTCAACGGGCTGCGCTTGGCCTTGGCGGCCAGCTCGTTGATGCGATCGATCTTAGCTTGCTCCACCTGTCTCTCCCCCTTTCTTTTCGCAGATAGATGTAGTATAGCATCTTTTCACAGGGATTTCATCTGTTTTATCTGTACTTTTTCAAAACTTCGTGTATAATAAAAGGGTATGTGACAAATTCGGGCTAAGGCCCACAGGAAACAGGAGAACTACATGAGAACAAATATGATCAACCGGACCGCCGCCGGTGCGCTGGCGCTGGGCCTTTGCCTCGGCCTGGCGGGCTGCGGCGCCTCGTCTAATACCACCGCCACGGCGGAAAGCGCCGCCGAAAGCAACGCCGGGGAAGCCGCCACCGCCGAGAGTGCCGAGGAGGACGCCTATGCCTATCTGGCAGACTTTTCCGTCGACAGCCTGTACGATGAAAACGGCTACGTTAAGGGGCTGACCGCCTGCGACTACGTCACCCTGCCCGAAGGGTACGACGCGATGACGCTGCCCGCCGATCTGGCGGAGGTCTCCGAGGACGAGGTGGCGGAATACATCTCCGTCAATATCCTGGCCAACTATCAAACCACCGAGCAGATCACCGACCGTGCCGCCGCAGATGGCGATTCCGTCAACATCGACTTTGTGGGTTCCGTTGACGGAGTGGAGTTTGAAGGCGGCAATTCCGACGGCGCCGGGTATGATCTGGTGCTGGGCAGCGGCTCTTTTATCGACGATTTTGAGGATCAGATCGTAGGGCATACCCCCGGCGAGACCTTTGACGTGACCGTCACCTTCCCCGAGGTCTACCAAAACAACCCCGATCTGGCCGGCAAAGAGGCCGTCTTTGTGACCACGCTGAACTACATCAACGAGGAAGCGACCCCCGAACTGACCGACGAGTGGGTGCAGGAGGTTCTGAGCGACGGCACCACCTTCACCGACGCCGCCAGCGTGCGCGCCTATGCGCAGGAGGCGCTCCTCTTTAATCAGCAGGCCGGCGAAGTGTATTCGCAGCTGGTTGACGGGGCCGTCTTTGCCGAGGAACTGCCGCAGGAGCTGCAGGAGCATTACACCTCCTATTACCTCTACACGCCCTACCAGTACAGCCAGATGTACGGCCTTTCCCTGGACGATTTGCTGGCTCAGAGCGGCTACACCGACGCGGACACCTACCTGGCAAACCTCCAGGAGACCATCAAGGCCAACATCTACCAGCAGCTGCTGACCCAGGCGGTGGCCGAAACCTTTGGTCTGGTCTGCGACGACGCCACGATGGAGGAGAATTTCCCCCGCCTCTACGGCACCGACGACTTGGAAAGCTATAAACAGTACTTCGGGGAAAATTATCTCCGTATGACGATTCTGCAGGATCTGAGCATGCAAAGCTTGATCGACCGTGCCACTTTTGAATAAAAGCGGCTGACAAAGCTTCTGACAGTAATGCCGGGCGATTTTGTGTTGACAGATCCCTACGGCTATGGTAAAATGTAGCTAGATAATTAGATGATTTTCTAATTATCTCATAAAATTGTCGCGGAAAGGAGATTACGGCATGGGAGACGGCTTTAAGGCCCTGGCTGATCCTACGCGGCGGCGTATTCTGGAACTGCTCAGCGAGGGGGATATGACCGCCGGCGAGATCGCCGCGCATTTCAACATGACCAAGCCGTCTGTGAGCCATCACCTAAACGCCCTGAAAACAGCGGGGCTGGTGCTGGACGAACGGCGCGGGCAAAACATCGTCTACAGCGTCAACCTGACGGTATTCCAGGAGCTTGTAAAATGGTTTTACGATTTCGGTTTTGCCAAGGAGGAGCCTGACGATGAAAAATAAAAAGTTGTTTTGGGGGTTGACCGCCGTCTGTGCCGTCAACTTCCTTGCGCATCTGTTCGTGTATCCCCATCTGCCCGAAACCATCCCCACCCACTGGGGGTATAATGGCCAGGTGGACGGCTGGAGTCCCCGGTGGATGGATCTGATGCTGGCGGGTCTGCCGCTGCTTCTTTTGGTTTTCCTGTACGTTATCCCCCGCATAGATCCCAAAGCCGAAAATTACGAGAAGCACCGCGCCATCTGGAACGGCTTCCAGACCGGCATCACGCTGTTTCTGGTGGCAATGAGTTGGGTCATCGAACTCTCGGTATTTGGGGCGCTGCCCCAAAAGGACAATTTGGTTTCAACGTTTGTCTGCGGCGGCGCGGGTATTCTGCTCATCGGGATGGGCAACTACATGCCCCGCATCCGGCAGAACTACACCTTTGGCTGCCGCACGCCCTGGGCGCTGGCCGATGAACACAACTGGCAACGCACCCAGCGCATGGGCGGCATCACCTTTATCGTGATCGGCGTTGCCCTGCTGGCGGCGAGTCTGTTCACCGGTGTGCTGGGTCAGTTCGGCACAATGGTTTTGATGCTGGTTCCCATACTGGGCGTTGTTTGGATCTACCTATATTCCTATCTGGTATTCCGGGGCATCCTGAAATAAAGCGAACCGCTGAATCAATCTGCCCCTGCGGCTTGGCGCAGAGGTTCCTAAAACCCAAAAGGCGGAAGGGGTCGTTTCCCCCTTCCGCCTTTTTGACTTTCCCATTTTTTGATGCAGACGCAGGCCCGGCGGCGGGGTTCTATCATTCCTCCGCCGCGTTTTCTAGCTGGGTCCGCAGGCCCTCGTAGGTGTACAGGGTGTTCAGTACCTGCACCAGTTCTTTTTTGCTCAGCCGGGGCGGCAGCCCCAAGCGGCGCAGCAGGGCGCGGCGCTTTTCGGCGCTGCCCGGCCCGCCGGAGATCCCCCACTCGTACAAATCATAGTAGGTGATGGGCCGGGAGGGAGCTTCTCTGTGCGGGGTGGGGGCGGCCGCCAGCGCCGCCTGCAGGCTCTGCAGGATCAGAGCGTCCGGCACCCCCTCCACCCCCAGCAGACCCTCCCTTCCGGGCTGGGACTTGCGGGGTTCCTTGCCGGGCAAGGCAGGCGCATAAGCCTGCAGCACATGCTCTGCCCCTACCAGCCCGGTGATGAAGTGCCGGATCCGGAAGCCCGCCGCGTCGGAATCGGTGAGCAGTACCAATCCCTGCGCGGCGGCCACCCGCTTGAGCAGCCGCTGCATCGCCTTGTCTTTGAAGACGGCAAAACCGTCGGTGGTCAGGATCGTTCCGTCCACCAGGTTCGCCAGCCGGGCGGCGTCGTACCTGCCCTCCACCACTAGGGCCTGCTCCAAGCGGATCATGGCTGCCTCCCCGCCAGCGCCAACTCGCAGATAGCTTTCTGCATCAGCAGGGCGGCATCCAGACGGCTTCCCTTTAAGTCCAGATCCAGCTTTTGCAGGATGCGCAGGCTGCGCTCGATCTGGCTTTTGTGAAACCGGGACGCGGTGGCCTCGGTGTTGCTGAGGCGGTAGTTCCACTTGCCGGTATAGCCAAAATCCTTTGCCACATCGGTTAGCGCCCGACGGCTGCGCTTGGCAAGCAGCACCCGGTAGATATCCAGGTAATTGCCGATCAGCGCGCCGGTGATCAGGATTGGCTCATTCTGCAGTGCCAGCAGCGTCTTGAGTTTTTGCAGGGCTTGCGCTGTGCGGCCCGCCGTGACCAGCTTGACCATATCGAAGGTATCGGCGTCCAGCGTCACGGTTCCCAGCGCGGCGATCCCATCGGGGGTGATGGTTCCATAGTTGGCGAGAGCCGCCAGCTTATCGATCTCATTGTGCAGCAGGAACTGGTCCTCGCCGCAGCGTTCCAGCAGCATCGCCTCGGCGCCCGGCGCAAAAGTGGCGCCGCTCTCCGCCGCCCATTCCCGCGCCATGGCCTGCAGCGTGCTGCGGCTGGGCTTGTTGATCTGCACGCAGTAGCCCAGCTTCTCACAGGCCGAGATCAGTTTTTGCTCCCGCTTGCCGGGGCGCAGCTTCCCGTACTTTTCCTCCATCACGCTGGTCAGGATAAACACGGCGTTCTCGGTGTCGGCCAGAGTATCGCAGAATTCCTGAAGATCCCTGTCGGAATAGGCGGATGGGCGCACCAAGGGCATCAGCACCAGGCGCTTGCCGCCAAAGAAAGAGATTGTTCCCGCTGCCAGCACGATCTCCTCCACGCTGGGGGTAGGGCCGTCCAGCACGGTGGTTTCAGGGTCGTCTGCCGTCAAGGCTTTTTCCACCTTGGCGGCGGCGGTGCGCACCAGCGCCTCATCGGCGGCGTAAAAGTAATAGACGGCGCAGCCGCCCTTGATCTGTTTTTTCAGTTCGTTTTCACTGTAGAGCAACCTGTGTCACCTCCTCAAACACAACGCTGCGCCCGGGGCGCAGAACGATCACCGGCGTTTCCCCGCCGTAGAGCAGTTTCTCCCCCGCCGTCTTATCCAGCCAGCCGGGCGCTTTTGCGGTGTACAGAATGGTATCCGCCTGCAGGCTGCCGCTGTAGGCGCCTGCGGCGCACAGGGTATCCACCCGCACCGGTTCGGCCAGTTTGAGGTTTCCGGCAGGAAACGCCAGATGATACCCCGCCACCCCAAGCACAGCCAGGTTGGCCCTGGCGGTATGGGTCATATCCAAAGTCAGGCCGGTCAGAACCGTCTGCCGCACGCTGCCATCCCCCGGCAGTTCCTCCAGGGTGATGATCTGCCGGGCGGGGAATTCCATCTCCCGGGGGCTTTGGCGCAGATCAACCAGGAGCGCAAGCGCCGGGCCTCCCCGGCTTGCCAGATACTCCTCCACCGCCGTCAGGTTGGCGTTGCCGCCGCGAAAGAAGACCACGGCTTCCCCGTTCTGGCTGACCACCGCGCAGGGGTTGCCGGCGGTTCCCACCAGGGCCACGCGCACCACATCGCGGTCCATCCATACCCCCAGGCCAACCGCCGCCGCTGTGCAGAGGGCCGCCGCCAAAGGATACCACCGCAGCCGGCGCGCCCCATAAAAGGCCAAGGCAAGCAGCCCCAGCACCGCCAGCACCCACAGGGTATACCGCTGCGGCAGGCACAGCGCGGCGAAGGGCAGCGACGCGCACCAGCGGATGATCCCCACCATGACCTTGAGCCAAACCGCCAGAAGCAGGCTTGCCAGATGCATGGCCGGCGCCAAAAAAGGCGGCAGAGAGAGCGCCAAAACCAGCAGCCCCAGCAGCAGCGCCGGGCGGAGCATCCAGACCACCAGCAGATTGCACAGAACTCCCGCCCCACTGACCATTAGCCCGTGGGCCACCAGCACCGGCATCGTTGCCAGGCTGGCGAAGGCGGCGCACTGCACTGCGTCCAGCGCCGTAAGAAGCAGGTTCGGCAGACGCAGATGCTCCCGCTGCCATTTTGCCAGCGCCGCCGCCAGCTGTACCCCCATCACCGAGCAGAAGGAGAGCTGAAACCCCAGATCCCCCGGTGCGTAGGCGTTCAGCAGACCCATGACCACCGCCGCCGCGCCGGTGGAAGTCAGCAGATCGGCGGGCTGAAGCAGGAAATCCCCCAGCAGGGCCAACAGGAAAACGCTGCCCGCCCGCGCTACCGAGACGGGCAGCCCCGTCAGCAGCATATAGAACAGCACCAGCAGGGCGCGCGCCGCGATGGCCGGCCGGTAGAAGCGCCGCTTTCGCCGCGTCCGCGTTCCCAGTACGCCGCAGAGCAGCGAAACATGCAGGCCGGAGACCGCCAAAAGATGGGATACCCCCGCCGCGCGGAAGTCGTTGCTTTCCGCCTCCCGCAGGGCGCTCCGATCCCCCAGCAGCATGGCGGCTTCCACACCGCCCAGATCCCGGGGCAGCCAGAGCCGTACCCGGCGGGAGAGAGACTGCCGCAGCCGGTACAGCCAAAACCTGGGCGCACGGCTCTGCCCCAGCAGCCGGTAATTGCCGGCATATGCCGCCTGCATCACAGTTCCTTTCGCTTGGCGGGTCAGGCGGTAAGCATTGTCCTCCAAGGGTTCCAGCGTGAGGCGAGCGGTGAACCGCGTTCCCGGCTCCGCGCCGGGAAACGCCGCGCAGTATACCAGGAGGTTCGCCGCCTCACCGTCCACTTCGGTGAGGCGCAGGGTGCCGCGCAGCATCCCCTCCTGGTAGGAGGCAGTGCAGTCCGTCTCGGCCACCGCCGTGCAGTCCACCGTCCGCCCGGCCCAGCGCTCCGCCGGCAGGCCGGCCAAAACGGCGAAAAGCAGCGCATAGCAAAGCCCCGCCGCCGCACCTGCCGCCACCGGGCGCAGCCGGTGCCGGCGGGCCAGGAAGGCCGCCGCAACGAAAACTGCCGCCGTCAGGCCGGAGGCCAACGGCGGCAGATAAGCCGCAGCCAGCTCCGCCATGGCAAAGGCAAGGCCAAAGCCGGCCAGCTTACGTTTCATCGGATGCTCAATGGAAGAAGAGCGGCAACGGCGCCAGGAAGACGATATCCTTGCGCTGGGCTGCATCCCCCTCGGCCAGGGCGGCGCAGCGACCCACCACAGTGCCGGTGCTCTTCGCCGCCAGTGTCCCCAGTGCATGGAGAGAACCGCCGGTGGAGATCACGTCATCCACAATGAGGATGCGCTTGCCGTTCATGTAGTCGATATCCTTGCGGTCGATGACCAGCGTCTGCTTGCCCGTCGTCGTGATGGACTGATCCTCGATAACCACGGGATCGCGCATATACAGTTTGGCGCCTTTGCGGGCCGGGATCCACTGCTTGCCGCTCTGGCGGGACATTTCGTAGGCCAGCGGGATGCCCTTGGCCTCGGCGGTCAGGATCACGTCAAACTCAGGGCATTTTTTGAGCAGTTCCGTAGCGCAGGCGACGGTCAGTTCCACATCGCTGAACATGATGAAGGCCGCAATGTCCATATGGTCGTTGACCTTGCAGATCGGCAGTTCGCGGGTCAGGCCCGCCACTTCCAGCGTATAGGTATCAGCCATGGTTTTTACCTCACTTTTCATTTTCTAAAAAACCGGAGAAAGGCCCTGCCTCCGTCAGCCCGGAGGCCAGGCCAAGCCCCGCTTGGCCAGCACATGGAAATGCAGGTGCTTCACACTCTGGCCGCCGTCCTCCCCCACGTTGGTGACAACACGGTAGCCGCTTTCGTCCACGCCCAGCTGGCGGCACAGCGCCGCGATGACCGCGTAGACATGCCCCAGCAGAGCGGCATCCGACTCGGTCAGCGCAGCAGCCGACGGGATGTGGCGCTTGGGGATGACCAGGAAATGCACCGGCGCCTGGGGATCGATATCATGGAAGGCCAGCAGGGTGTCATCCTCGTACAGCTTGTTCGAGGGGATCTGCCCCGCCGCGATTTTGCAAAACAGACAATCCTCCACGGGAAATTCCTCCTTTCCCTCAAATTCCGAAGGGCTTGCTATCAAAAAGGGCGGTTCAGCCCATCAGGGTTCCGACAATTCCAGGCACTGCATGCAGCGCCTCGTCGATCTTGTTGGCGTCCTTGATGCCGGCCATGGCGAAGTCCGGCTTGCCGCCGCCGTTGCCGCCGGCGATAGCGGCAATCTGCTTGACCAGCACACCGGCCTTGAGGCCGCGGGCCTGGGCGTTTTTGCCAACGCCCACCGCCATGGTGGTTTTGCTGCCGTCGCCGCCTACCAGCACCGTCACGGCGTCGGGGGCCTTATCGCGGATCTTATCGATCATATCCCGCAGAGTATCGGTGCCGGTTCCGCTCAGATAGGCGGAGATGATGCGCACACCGTCCACTTCGGCGGCGTTCTCAAACAGGCCGTCGATCTTGGCGGCGGCCACCTGGGCTTTGGCGGCCTCCAGCTGCTTGCCGGTCTCCTTCAGTTCCGCCGCCATTGCCTCGGCGCGGACGGGAACATCCTTCAGGTTGTTGGCCTTGAGGGCGACGGCGGCCTTCGCCAGGCTCTCAGTGCGGTCATCCAGAAGGCGAAGCACACCGTAGCCGGTGGTTGCCTCGATACGGCGGATCCCCGCGGCCACGCTGCTCTCGCTGAGGATCTTGAAGCAGCCGATCTGCGCGGTGTTCTTCACATGGGTGCCGCCGCAGAACTCGGTACTCCAGCCGCCGGCGTCCACCACGCGGACCACGGCGCCGTACTTTTCGCCAAACAGGGCCATCGCCCCTATCTTCTTGGCTTCCTCAATCGGGAGGTTCTTCACCTCAACGGCCAGGGAGTCAAAAATTTTGCGGTTGACGATCTCCTCCACCTTGACAAGTTCCTCCGGCGTCACGGCGCTGAAATGGGTGAAGTCAAAGTGGGTGATCTTGTCGTCCTGGTAGCTGCCTGCCTGGTGGACGTGGTCGCCCAGCACCTCGCGCAGCGCTTTCTGCAGCAGATGGGTGGCGGTGTGGTTGCGGCAGATGTTCATCCGCCGTGAGGCATCCACTGTGGCGGTCACGGTATCGCCCACCTTGATGTTGCCATCCAGCAGGGTGCAGGTGTGGACAAAGTATCCCTTGGGGGTCTTCTTGACCTGCTCCACCCTCAGGTTGGCCTCGCCGGTGGTCAAAGTGCCGTGGTCGGCCACCTGGCCGCCCATCTCGGCGTAAAAGGGAGTGCGGTTCAGCACCACCAGGACGCCCTCCTTTGCCTCATAATCGGTGGCGATACCGTCGGCCAGCTCCTCCCCGTCCGACAGGGCGATGACCTTGGCTTCCTCGGTCAGGGTGTCATACCCGTCAAACGCGGTGGGTTCGGCGTCCAGTTCCCCGAAGAGATCGGCGGACCAGCCGGAGATATCCTTCGCCAGCCGCTCGGCGCGGGCGCGCTCCCGCTGCTTGGTCATCTCGATATGGAAGGCCGCTTCGTCCACCTTCATACCGGCCTCGGCCATGATCTCCTTTGTCAGGTCGAGCGGGAAGCCGAAGGTGTCATTCAGTTTGAAAGCCTCCACGCCGGAGAGGACCCTTTCATGGGCCTTCTTCAGGTTGTCCATCATGCCGTTCAGGATCGTTAGGCCGGCGTCGATGGTGCGGGAGAAGCGCAGTTCCTCCGTGGCGATAACCTTCTTGATGTAATCCTCATGCTCCCGCAGTTCGGGGTAGCCCTGCTCGCTGGATTCGATGACGGTATTCACCAGTTCGGCCAGGAAGGGGCGGTTGATCCCCAGCATGCGGCCATGGCGGGCGGCGCGGCGCAGCAGGCGGCGCAGCACATAGCCGCGTCCCTCGTTGGAGGGCAGGATACCGTCCGACACCATGAAGACGGTGGCGCGGATATGGTCGGTGATGACCCGGATAGAGATATCGTCCTTCTCGTTCTGCTTGTAGGTCTTGCCGGCGATGCGCTCCACATGATGCAGCACAGCCTGCACGGTATCCACCTCAAACAGGTTCCCCACGCCCTGCATCACGCAGGCCAGGCGCTCCAGGCCCATACCGGTATCAATGTTGGGCTTGGCAAGCCGCTCATACTTGCCCTTGCCGTCCGAATCAAACTGGCTGAACACCAGGTTCCAGATTTCCATATAACGGTCGCAGTCACAGCCCACACCGCAGGTCGGCTTGCCGCAGCCGTATTCGGCGCCGCGGTCAAAGTAGATCTCAGAGCAGGGGCCGCAGGGGCCGGAGCCGTGCTCCCAGAAGTTATCCTCCTTGCCCAGACGGACCATATGGTCGGCGGGAACGCCGATTTTCTTGGTCCAGATATTATAGGCTTCGTCGTCATCCAGGTAAACGGAGACGTAGAGCCGCTCGGCGGGGATTTCCAGTTCCTTGGTCAGAAATTCCCAGGCCCAGGGAATCGCCTCCTCCTTGAAGTAATCCTGAAAGCTGAAGTTGCCCAGCATCTCAAAGAAGCAGCCGTGGCGGGCGGTAATGCCGACCCGCTCGATATCCGGGGTGCGGATGCACTTCTGGCAGGTAGTCACCCGATGGCGGGGCGGTTCCTCCTGCCCCAGGAACCATTTCTTCATGGGGGCCATACCGCTGTTGATGAGCAGCAGGCTGGGGTCGTCCTTCGGCACAAGCGGGAAGCTGCCAAGGCGCAGATGCTCCTTGGTCTCAAAGTAATGCAGATACTTTTCCCGCAGTTCGTTCAATCCGGTCCATTGCATGTTCGTTCATTCTCCCATCTCATACCATAAATTTCCTAGCGCCAAAAAAGATAGCCCTCGCCCCCAAACAGGGACGAAGGCCAAAGGCTTCCGTGGTACCACCCAACTTGCGGTGCTTACGCACCGCCGCTCTGCTTGCGATAACGCCGCAACTGCGTCCGGTTTTGCCGAAGGCTCCGGGGTGGCAGGACCGGCGTTTCAACCAGGCGCCTTGCAGCAGGCAGCGCCCTCTCTGTGGATTGTTCCGTCCGGTATTGGCCCTTTCAACGCCATTTTTGCGGGAAGCCCTGAACAAATCCGGTGCGCACGCCAAACCGCAGCGAGGTATTTTGGAGCGCCGCCGCGCAACGGCGGCGCTTAGTGCCAAGATGCCGGCAAGATGCGTGCCAAGCCCGAAGGGCGCAATTTGCTCAGAGATTCCTTATTTTGGGTTTATTATATGCCATAAAAAGCGGATTGTCAACTATTTTCCATCGCGTGCAGGGCATTTGCCACCTGTGCGAAGACAGCGGCGCTGCCGGTTTCCGGTTCCAGCACACCATCCTGCAAAACCGTGATGGTGTAGCGCGGCGCATCGGCCGGGTAAAAGCCGGTGAACCAGTAGTTGAGCAGTTCCTCCCCTGCCTCGTTAAACTGGCCGGTCTGGGCGGTGCCGGTTTTGCCGCCCGCCTCCCCTTCCTCCGGTGCGGCGTCGGCTCCTATGCCTTCCGTAACCACCGTCCGCAGCATACTGCGCAGCACCCGGGCGGTGTCCTCACTGCAGGCCGAGCGGGGTTCCGCCGCGGCATAGGGTTCCGACAGGGCGCCGTCTTCCCCCGTAAGCCCTTCCACAAAGCGGGGCGTCAACAGCGTTCCCCCGTTGGCGATGGCATTGGTCATGGCTGCAATCTGCAGCGGGGTGGCGGTCAAAGCCCCCTGCCCAAAGCTGAAAACGGCCAGCTGACCGGGATTTTGCAGGTTCTCCAGCGCCGGCAGCGTCCCGGCGCTGCTTTTCAGGCCGGGGGCCACGGCGCAAGCCGTGCCGAATCCAAAATTCTCTGCCGCCTGCAGCACCGTATCTGCCCCCAGCAGCTGCCCCAGCGCCACAAAATAGCAGTTACAGCTTTGCTCCAGAGCGCCGCGCAGATTCACCTCGCCATGGGCGCGGCCCTTGGCGCAGCGGTAGACCTGGTCCGCTACCTCGATGCTGCCCTCACATTCATAGGTAAACCAATCCAGCCCGTTGGCGTAGGCCGCCGCCGCCAGCACCACTTTGAACACCGATCCGGCGCTGAATCCGCTGAAGGTCCGGTTGATCAGGGAGGTATCGTTGGCCGCAATGCTTTTGGCCACATGGTTGGGGTCGTAGGCGGGCATGCTCACACTGGCAAGCACATTGCCGGTGCCTGCCTCCAGCACCAGGATGCAACCCCGGTCCATCGTCTGCATTGCTATGGCCTCGCAGGCCCGCTGGATGTCCGCATCCAGGGTCAGCTGCACCCCCTGGCCTGTCCCTTTCTCCTGCGTGACGATTTCCGGCGCTGCGCCGGCCACCAGGCTCCCGCGGGATGTGGTGGTACACTCCACCAAAAGATCACTGCCGGAGGCCGCCAGCACATCATCATAGGCCCGTTCCAGGCCGGTCATGCCGTTCCCCTCGCCATCCAAATAACCGATCAGATGGGCGGCAATGGGGAGCGGCAGATACCGCTGCGCCCCGGCGTAGGTGTAGACCCCCTGCTTGGTCAGATCCCTCTCCACCTCCACCAAAAACGGGGCCAGGGCATTGCGTTTCTCATACAGGTCGGTCTGCGCGCCGTAGGATACATAAGGGAAAAGGGTGGCGTAGCTGGAATCCCCCGGGATGCAAAGGGCATACCACCGCCGGGTATAGCCGGTGAGCAGCCTCCCCTTTCGGTCGGTAAAATCCCCGCGCCGCTGGGGCAGCGCGGTGCCGCTGACCGTCTGCGCCCCGGCGCTGGCGGCATAGGCGGTATCGCCGCCCACCCAATAGACCCGGCAGAGAACGATTCCCAGGCAAAAGACCAGCGCAGAGCATAGCCCCGCCAGACGGCGCATCGACATAAAAGTCCCTCCCCTCCGGTAGGTTAGTATACCCGGGGGAAAGGGGTTTCAAGCGGGGCCGTCATTTTTTGTTCCCGTTCCGTCGGCGGGACCAAAGCCAGAGCAGCAAAAAAGTGAGCGCGATGCAGGGCAGGAACCCCATTGCGTCCACCCAGACATCGGAGACCAGCATAGCCCGCCCCGGCACAAAATACTGGTGCAGTTCGTCGGAAGCCGCATATACCGTACAGAGCACGGCGGTCAACGCCGCCTGCCGCCGCCAGCGGAGCCGCCCGGCCCATGCGTGGACAGTCAGCGCCGCGCTGACTCCCAGAGCGCAGTAGATGTAGATGTGCGCCCACTTGCGGATATTGGCGTTTTGGTTGGGGCTGAACCATCCCGGCACCACCGCCCGTGCGCCGGAGGTCTCCACCGTTTGGGCCAGCTGATCGCTGAGCGCGCCGGAGACCGCCCCCGGTTGGGCGGAAAACCAAAAGATCAGCGCCATGAGCGCCAGCGTGGCCGCAAGCAGCAGCCATTTTTTCATGCGCAGCCCCCCTCGGCATCGTTTTTAGTAGATACAGCATACCAGCTTTGCCCCGCCTTTGCAAGGGAACCGACGCGGAAAAGTTGCCGGCGCAGAAATTCTATGAGATCGCCCCGCCCAGGTCAAAGGGTGTCCGGACAAAAGCCAAAAGAGAGCGGCCTGCGCTCTAAGACGCAGGCCGTTTTGGAGGCAACCCGCTTTTGAGGATGGGGCTTATTCGTCATCCTCGCCGGCAGCGCCCAGATTCAGCTCGTTCATCAGAACCATGTCCTGCTTGGACAAATCGATGATCTCGTGCAACGTTTCCGGGGTGATATCGTCCTCCATCTGAAGCTGCATCACCAGAGATAGGTTCATACCGGAAATCAGGAAGGTGTTGGGCCGGGTAATCATGGGGGTGACGGTCTGGTTGGCACTGCCGCTTTTCAGGTCCGAGCAGATCACCACCTGCTCATCGCCCCATTCGGCCAGGTAGCGCTCCGCCGAGGCCAGCAGGTCGGCGGTGCCGTTCTCGGCGGTGACGCTGGCCGCATAGATATTGTCCGCGCCAAAGAACTCCCGCATGGTGCTGCAAAGGCCCTGGGCAAATTCCCCATGGCTGACAAGTAAAATTTTCATATTGCAAAACCTCCTAAATTTATTGCATCCCGCCCGGCGGTGTGCCGGGCGAAAAATCCGATTTGACGGCGCCGCAAACGGCGGTATATAATGATGGTACCCCCAGAAAGAGGTGATCCGCTTGAACATGGAAGTCTACCGCAACCTGCTTTACGCTCTGCTGAGTACCAAAGGTCCCTGCAACGGCGGCCTGCTTTGCCAGGTGGCCGGGGTCTCCCCCAAAACGCTGCGCAAAAACCTGCGGGAAATCAACGACTTTTTTGCTGCGGAGGGCAAGGTCCGCATTGTGTCCAAGGTGGGCGTAGGGTATACCCTGCAGGCCAGCGACGAGAACGCCTATGCAGCGCTGCGCCGCCAAATTGTGGACAGCTACCTGTACAGCCAAATGTACGCCAGTTCCCAGCGCAACCGGCTGCATTTTATCACCCGCAAGCTGTTGGTGCTGGAGCAGGTCCGCCTGGAGGAACTGAGCGAGGAAATGTTCTACTCTGACATGACGCTGCAGCGGGACATGAAGCTGGTCAAGGAAAACCTGGCACATTTTCACATTGCCCTGTCCCAAAATGCGGCGGACGGCTACAAGATCCACGGCGACGAGTGGGACATTCGGATGGCTTTGATCTGCGAGCGGGCGATCTACGACAAAAACGCGGTATTGCAACAACACCCAGACACCCTGTTTGAGCAGGCGTTCCTGGGCGCCACGCCCCTGGAAACTCGCTACCTGACCGACCTGCTGCTGGAGGAATTGGACCCTGCTCATCGCTTTTCTCTGGAGAGCCTGGGCTTTTTGGCCTTCTGGATCCAACTCAGCTTTGCCCGGGCTGAGAAACGCCCCGGGATGCTGTTCCTGAAGGCGGAAAGTGATTCCACTTTACAGGGGCGGCACCGTGCGCGCTGCGCCAAAATTTATGACCGCATCCGGGCGGACTGCGGGCTGTTGGGCCAGCCGGAGGATATTATAGGGCTTTGTATCTTGGTGGAAGCCTGGCATGAGGAAAAGCCCGACCCTCAAACTCCTATCCGCCTGTTTGACGAGCGGGAGTTGGCGGGTTATCTGGATCTGTATTTCCCCGGTATCTTCCGTTACGAGGAGAGCAACGTTCACCAGCGGCTGTTCTTCCGCATGGTGGAAAATAAGCTGGTGCGCATCCTCTACTGCCGGCGCCACCGCGTACACGAGAATAATGACGTGGCCAAACAGATCCAGGGAACGGGGCTACTTGCCTGGCAGATCTGCAGCTGCATCGCCCAGTACATCAAGGAAACCAGCGGATTTGTCCTTACCCAGGAGGAGTTAGCCCACCTGTACTTTGTGGTGGCGGCCTATACTAGGGATCACCCTCTGGGGACAAAACCGGTGCGGGCGCTGGTTATCTCGGCTCTGGAGCAGGAGCATCTGCAGTTTTTGTGTGCCAATATCCGCCGGGATATCCGCTTCCCCCGCCTGGAACTGACCGCCGCTACCTACACCGAATGTCGTCAGAGGCCCCTGACCGGCTACGACTGCATTTTTACCGATCATCTTGGCGATCTGCCCCAGCGTGCGCCGGGGATCCCCGTGGTGAACATCCGATTCCTCAACAGTTACTTCAGCTCCTCCTACCATGTGGGAGCCTACCCGCTGAAAGAATACCTGCTGCGCCAGCTGTTCCGGCCCGGCTACTTTTATAAGGGGGACCTGCGCTCCAAGGAGGAGGTCTTTGCGCTGCTGCCCAAACTGATCGGCGGCCCGCTGCGGCTGCCCAAGCCCTACTGGGAGGAACTGGCCCAGCAGGAAGCTCAGCTCAGCTTTGAGCGCAACTACCGGCTGGCTGTGATCCAACCGTTCAGCTCTTTGGATATCCCTGACTTTTTCTGCGTCCTGCTCTGCCGGAGACCTTTCCGCTGGTACAAGCGGGAGGTGCAGTACATATTTGTAGCCTCCTGCTTTTGCCGACCGGAGTTGTACGCCCACTTGGTGAATCAGACTCTGAGCGGCCTTTTGCACGACGCAACCCGCCTGGCCAAGCCCTGGGAAACGCTGGACTATGAGAGCGTTCTGCAGGCGATCCTGCCGGATCTGCCCCAAAAAGAATACTAGCAGCTTTCCCGGCCGGAAAGCAGAGCAAGGGTTCCCCTAATATTGAGGGAACTCTTGCCTTTTTTTATTGTGATCTGCCTTCCGGCGCGCCGCCCGGGGGCGGTCTGGGAACTGCCGGAAGCCGCCCTCCCGGCACGCAAAAAAAAGCCAGTCTACGCTCTTTTTTCGACAAATAGGGACGGCGGGTTCCGGGCTGGGAGCCGGTGGTCCGCCGCAGGCCATAGGCAAGGATTCCCCTAATATTAGGGGAATCCACACACTGGCAAGGCGTACTGCCGCAGTGCTACCATAGGATACGACAAAGCCGCAGGTTTCTGTGGCAAAATTTTAAGGAGGCATGTTATGTTTACTGTAGCACAAACAGTCGCCCTGTTGGTCATATGGGTCGTCCATATGATGCTCAACCAACTCATGTTCTTCCTGCCGTATGGCGCGGATGTTCTGTTGGGCTGGTTGACCGGTCTGGTCCTGGGCGACCCCACCACCGGCTTGATTATCGGCGGCACCATGGAACTGATGGGGATCGGCATGAACCCGCTGGGCGGCTCCGCCGTACCCGACTATGCCACCGGCACCTTCATTGGCGTGGCCTTCGCCATTGGAACCGGCCAGGGCATGGACGTTGGCATCGCGTTCGGCATCCCGGTTGCCACTCTCTGCGTGGAACTGGTTGTCATCATCCGCATGATCGACTCCTTCTTCCTTCACAAAGCGATGGACGCCAACAAGAAGTACAATTTCATCGGTATGGAAAACTGGATCAAAGCGGGGCTTCTTCCTCAAGTCATCATCGGCACACTGCCCATCCTGCTGATCCTGACCGCCGGTTCCGGCGTCATCGAGGCCGTGGTTGCCGCTCTGCCCGAATGGCTGATGAACGGCTTCTCTGTGGCTGGCGGCGTTTTGCCCGCCGTTGGTTTTGCCATCCTGCTGAACTGCCTGCCGCTGAAGAACAATTTCATGTGGGTCATCCTGGGCTATGTGCTGTTTGCCTACCTGAATATGCCGGTTCTTGGCATTGCCCTGCTGGCGTTCGTGATCGCCTGGGTCGTTTACCTGAACAATGAGAAGCCGCAGCAGGTTGTGGTTGCCGGCGCGAACGGAGGGATTGAAGATGACGAGTAATAGCACCAAGCTCACCAAGAGCGATCTGCTGCAGGCCAACATCCGCAGCTGGATCTATCAGCCCTATGCTTTCAACTATGAGACCATGCAAAGCCCCGGCTGGCTGCTCTCCGTATCCGGCTGCCTGCGCAAGCTGTACGGCAATCAACCTGAGCTTTTGGCCGAAAAGAACGAAAAATACTTCCAGTTTTACAACACCAACCCGCTGATCAACCCCGCCATCACCGGCGTTATCCTCAGTATGGAGGAAACCCAGGCTGAGGGGATCACCGATACCTGCCTGGCGCTGCGCACCGGCCTGATGGGTTCGATGGCCGGCTTGGGCGATTCCCTGTTCTGGATCACCGGCCGCACTGTGTTCTGCTCCATCGCGGGCTACATGGCGTGCGAGGGTTCCCCCGTGGGCCTGTTCGTCTGCGTGCTGATGTATATTCTGATAGCAATCCTGCGGTACATCATGTTCAACATCGGCTATTCCCAGGGTTCCAAGTTCCTGATGGAACGCACCAGCCAGCTGCGCAACCTGACCAACTCCGCTGTGATCATCGGCCTGTGCGTTATAGGCGCCATGATTCCCTCAATGGTCTCCTTGTCAACCAAGCTGACCTTCGCCATGGGCGACGCCACCGCCAGCTTTGACGCATTCCTTGACAGCATCCTTCCCTATCTGCTCTCGCTGGGTATCACTGCCGGCGTCTACTTTGGCCTAAAAACCAAGGTGATGACCACCATCCGGATGATTTGGACGATCATCATCCTCTGCTTGGTTCTTTCTCTCATCGGCATCGTTTGATCCGTTCCTCCACAGCGCAGGGCCTGATCTGCTGGCCTACAACAGATGCAGGCCCTGCGCGCCTCTTTTTTATAAACACACAAAGGAGAATTTTATGGCTATTGTAGGAGTCCGTTTTGATCAGCGCCTGATCCACGGCCAGGTCGCTACCTTTTGGACTAACTTTTTGAAAGTGGACCGAATTGTTGTTTTGGATGAGGAGGTTTCCGGCAACGACATGCTGAAAGCCACTCTCCGGATGGCTGTTCCCCAGGGGGTGAATTCCTCCATCATTGTAAAGGAGAAGTTCGCCGCCAACTACCTGGCTGGCAAGTACGGCGCCCAGCGCCTGCTGATTGTCTTCCGGGATATGGATGTGTTGACCTACCTGATCGACCAGGGGGTGGATATTACCGAACTGAACCTGGGCAACCGCCCTGACAAGGGCGGCGACACCCGCATTGCCAAGCATTTCTGTGTGGGCGCCCACGAGGTAGAGGTGATCCGTGCGCTGACCGCCAAGGGAGTTCACGTCTATTCCCAGCTGGTACCGCAGGACCCGGCCTATGAGGCCGCCGATCTGCTGAAGAGCGCCGGTCTGTAAGGATCCGTCACGGGGCGCCGCCGAACCGGCGGCGCCTGTTTTCTCGCGAAGGAGGCAAGGCGCCATGGCCGAAAAATTGATTCTGATTGTGTTGGCCGTTGTTTTGGTCACTGTGGTAGCCCCCCTGGTAGGGCGTCAGCTGCTGGTTCGCCGTCTGGCCCGGCTTTTGGAGCAAAAGCGGTTCGACGCCTACTTTCGCCTGGTGGACGGCCCGGCCTGCCGGGTCCTGTGCCAACCCTATGACCGGGAATATTTTAGGCTGAACGGCTATTCGCTGCAGCGGGATGCTGCCCGGGTGGACGCCCAATACCAGAAGATGCTGGGGATGCGCCTGCAGTCCGTCCGGCAGGAGAAAAGCCTGGTGCTGAACGCATTCTCCTACTATCTGAACGCCGGTGACGCTGTGCGCACCGCCGCCCTGCTCCCCCGCCTGCGGGAGGCTGTCACCGAGGAGGAGTTCCGCCCCTACCAGATGATGTACAGCGTCCTGATCCTTCGGGAGGCCCGCTACATTGCCGAGATGGAGGCCCAGCTTGCCGGCACCGACGATTTGAACCGGAGCGTACTGCACTACCTGCTGTCGCTCCAATACGGCTATCTAGGCAAAAAGGAGGAGGCGGCGGAGCATCTGCGCCTGTCTCGCGCCAGCAGCGACCAAGCGCTGAGCCGCGCCCCCGCCCAAGCTTGATGATTTGAACGACAGGAGGTAACTACCATGCCCGATCCGCGCCCCATTCATTCCGACCTGAAATCCCACCGCATTGTGCAGGAGGAGGAAAAACCTATCCGCTGGTCCTTCCTGAAAATTCTGCGGGAGTACAGCACCCTGAAGCAGTTTTATCCCGACATTAACCCCTATGTGGAGGTTTACAAATTCCGCGACAACCTGTACTGCCTGTTCCAGGAGAGCATGGACGGCGCAGGCGACCTGTGGATGTACCTGATCGATGGCCCTGAAAAGGCGATGCTCATCGACACCGGCTTCGGTGTGGGCGATCTGAAAGCGCTGGTTCGCCATCTGGTGGGCGGCAAAGAACTGATCGTGGCCAACACCCACCACCACTTTGACCACGCCTACGGCAACGCCCAGTTTGACGTCTGCTACTGCCACGAGTACGAACTGCCGCTGATGGAGCGAACCATCAACCCCCATATTTGGGACTACCTGTTTGACGCCGACGGCAACTGCCGTTTTACTGAGTTTGACCGCGCCGACCTGATCCCCTTCAAGCCCTACAAGGCGGTGGGTATCCCCGACGGCTACCGCTTTGATCTGGGCGGCGGCTATGAGGTGGAGGCGGTGCTGCTGCCCGGCCACACCCCCGGCCAGTGCGGCTACCTGGACCACCACAACCACATCCTGATCCAGGGCGATACCACCGGCATCGGTCACTACGACTGCCCCCACCCGGAATACTGCACCGTGGAAGCTCTGCGGGACGCGCTGGTCAAGCTGCAGCCCCGCTTTGGCGAGATAGAGGGCTGTTTCCCCGGGCATGGGATGCTGGATGTATCCAGCGTGAGTTTGCAGTATCTGCTGGACGCAGCGGAAGCCATTCTGCGCGATCCGTACAACTGCGACGAAAAACGCATGTTCTGCATGCCAAGCGGCGGCGATCCCCATGAGGTAATGCAGAAATACATCTACCAGGGAAGCGCTATCAAGTACGACATGGGCTGCGTGTGGAAACACAAAGCCTGAATCCCACCCGAGGGGGCGATGGTATGGAGCATGAAGCGCTGCGCCGGGCCGCCGGCAAAATCCGGTTGATCGCACTTGACCTGGACGGCACCGCGATGAATGACCTGCATATTGTCACGCCGCACACCCGCGCGGTGCTGGAGGAACTGATCCGCCGCGGCTACCTGGTGGTTCCGGCCACCGGCAGAGGGTACCGCAACGTGCGGGACGATATTTTGCCCGGTCTGGCCCTGCCCTACATGATCGCCGCCAACGGTTCCCTTGTGGTGGAATATCCCACTGGCCGGCGACTGTTCGAGACGCTGATCCCCTGCCAGACGGCTGCCCGCATGGTGACGGACTTTTTGGACGACGAGGAGAACTGCCTGTACGTCCACTATCTGGACGGGCAGGATACCCACCGCAAAGCCTGCCGCAGTGAGGAAGCCTTCCGCCGGTACTACACCCGCCCTTGGGATAAGCCGCAGCCCCGCTACACGGCGGAGCAGCTGCGGGACCTGATTCTGGCGGGAAACCGGGGGATCCCCAAGATTGGCCTTTGGTTCCAGCGGCGAGACGGCTTTGCCCGCTATGAGACCCTGGCCGCCCTGCACTATCCCGAGGTGAGCGCCTACCGCGTCAGTGAAAATTCGCTGGAATTTTGCAGTGCCGACACCAACAAGGGCCTCGCTCTGCGCCATCTGTGCGAGTTTTTGGGAATCTCTGCCGCCCAAGTTTGCGCCCTGGGGGACAACGGCAACGACGTGGAGATGCTGCGCTTCGCCGGGCTGGGCGTCGCTATGGGAAATGCTATCCCGCCCGCCAAGCAGGCCGCCGCCCATGTGGCGGGCCGCAACGATCAGGAGGGAGCCGCCCGCTTCCTGCGGGAGGTTTTCCTGTAACGCTTAGCTCTTCCCTCACCTATTTTCACACCTACAGAAAAGAGTACACATCCTATGGCAAAAAGCAAAACGATTGATTTAACCGAAGGCAGCATTTTTAAGCGCCTTGTTCTGTTTACGATCCCGATTTTGGTCGGCCAGCTGTTCCAGACCCTGTACAACAGCGTGGACTCCATCGTGGTAGGCAATTTTGTTGGAACCGACGCGCTGGCCGCCGTGACCGCCAGTTCCACCATCGCCAACTTCCTGGTGGGGTTCTTCCTGGGGATGGCCACCGGCGCTTCGGTGCTGTTCTCCCGTTGCTTCGGCGCGCGGGAGTACAAGACGCTGGAGGAGGCCATCCACACCACCATTGCATTTTCCACCATCCTGGGCGCCCTCATTGCCGGGTTGGGGATTGTGTTCACGCCGCAGCTTCTGCGGCTGGTCTCCTGCCCTGAGAACGTTTACGCCGACGCGCTGGTCTATCTGCGCATCTATCTGGTGGGGGTTCTCTTCCTCTCGATGTACAATGTGGCCGCCGGGGTGCTGCGCTCCATCGGGGATGCGCAGGCGCCGTTTTATTATCTGATGCTCTCCAGCTGCATGAATATTGTGTTGGATGTTGTACTGGTGACGGTGGTTCGGCTGGGGGTGGCCGGCGTGGCTATCGCCACGGTGATCTCACAGTTTGTGTCGGTGGTGCTCTCCTTCCGACGGATGATGCGGATGGATGAGCTATACTGCTTCCGCCTCAACAGGCTTACCGTCAACTGGAAGCTACTGAAGATCATTGTCAACCTGGGGCTGCCCGCCGGGTTGCAGAACAGCCTGACCGCCTTCTCTAACCTGTATCTTCAGCATTACATTAACGGTTTCAGTTCGGCGGCTATTGCGGGCATCGGCTCCGCCCAAAAGCTGGATCAGTTTGCCGGTATGCCCTGCCAATCCATCGGGTTAGCTATGACCACCTACATCGGGCAGAACATGGGCGCAGGCCACCCCGACCGCGCCCGCAAGGGGGTTGGCATTTCGGTGCTGATGGTGGCGGTCATGGTAGCCCTTGTGGGAACGCCGGCCTATTTCTATGCCAACAAACTGATGGCTATCTTTGGCCCTGACCCGGACATGATCTACTACGGCGTGGGGATGCTGCATGTCATCCTGCCGGTCTACTTGGTCATGGGTTTCCAGATGCTCTTCAGCGGCATCATCCGGGGGTACGGCTACTCCAAGATGGCCATGGTCATGGCGGTGGGCGGCATGGTAGTACTGCGACAAATCTTCTTGGCCATTATGCTGAACATCGAATATAAGATCGATTACATCTATTGGGGCTACCCTCTGGGATGGGTCGCCGCCGTGATTCCCATGCTGCTCTTTTACTTTTTTGTCTGCCGCAAGACAGGCTCGGAAAGCGCCAAGGTTCCCTCCGACTGAACAAAGGGCTGCCCTAGAGCCAATGTCAGTAAGTTAAGCGGCACATCCCCCTACATCTCATTTCCTGAGTGTAGGGGGATGTGCCGCTTAACTTACTGACATTGGGCGGGCGCCGGGGCTGTTTTTGGGCTTACCGGGTACATTCCTGCACCCAGGCAATGAAGTTGGTTGTGCTATCGCCGGTGCGTTCGGCCTCCACATGGGCCTGCCCCCAGACGGTGGCAAAGTCCACCTGGGCGCCATAGTTTTGCAGGGCTAGGGCCAGATTGACCTCTGTGGTCAGGGCGGTGTCGCTTTGGTTGATGCCGCTGCGGATCCGCCAGTAGGTGGCCACGTTGGCGGTGCCGGCCCCCTGGTAGTAGCTGCACAGGTAGTAGAGCGGGTTGTACATATCCACCCGCGTCTGGACGGTGCTGCCCTGGGCATCCAGGCGGGCCAGGTCCTCGGCAAAGGCGGCCTCGTAGTCAGTGCCGGTCAGCAGGGCAGCCATGGTTGCGTCGAAGTGGTCCCCCTCACCGTCGCCGTCCCCAAACAGGACGTTCTCCCCCTGGGTCTCGTCTAGGTCGTCAAAGGCGCCCAGGCTCTTGGACGCCTGCTTCAGCGCAGTGACAAAATCGGCCAGGCTGGTGATGGCCGCTGTGTTGGTGGTGCTGTCGTAGCTGACCCACTCGGTTTCGGCGTTCAGGGCATCGATATAGTCCTGGGCGGTCTCGTAGCTCCCCGAAAGGCTCAGGCCGCCGATGGTCTCAGTACGGTCGATCCCATCCAGGGCATAATAGTCGGCGCCGGTGTCCCCCGCCGCTGCCAGGTCATCCCGGCCCTTGCCGCCCAGATCCCGGCCACCGCCCCGGCCCTCCAGGCCGGTCTCACCGTCAGCCAAGTCGGGCAGATCGCCGTTCGGCCCGCCGAAGCCGCCCCGGCCGCCGGCGCTGCCGGCTTCATAGGGGAAAGCGGTGTCCGCCAGGAAGTTGTTCAGGGAGGTTTCCACCACCTCCACCAGGTAGTCATAATAACTGCCCGCCTGGTAGATTCCCTCCTGGGAGGGCTCCAGCACCAGCAGGGTACCCGCTTCGTCGGTCAGGCCCAGTTGGTTGATGTACAGGGCAAACTGCTCGGCCATTGTGTCGGAGAGTTGCTGCAACTCATCGCTCAGGCCGCTGCGGGTCACGCCTAGGTTCCACTCATAGGCTTCGCTGGCATAGTCCAGATTGGTGATGGGACACCAGCACATCGAGCCGGCCACCGCGTCACTGACACCCTGGACGGCGCCGATAGCCTCCAGATAAGGGGCGTACAATTCGCTGTCCCCCGTAGCGCCCAGCAGGGCGCTCTGGGCGCCGCCGCCGCTCATCCCAAAGGAGAAGATGCGGTCGGTATCGCCGGGAAGCTGTTCGGCCACATAGCGGACATAGCGCAGGGCCGCCTTCAGGTCGGTGACGCCGACTGGGGCGCCGGCGTCACGCCCCCGGCAGCCGGCGCAGATATACACAAAGCCCGCGTCGGTGTAGGCCGAGGTGGCGGCGGAATAGCCGGTGGGAGCTGCCATAGCCGCGTAGCCGGGGGTATCTACCGGGATGACCATGGGAGCGGTGGCGGCGGTGTAGCCGTTCACCGTGCCGTCCCCGTTGACGATGCAGGTGTAGGTTCCGTCGCCGTTGCCGGCGGCGGTAAAGTAGGCCCCCGGCACATAGAGCCCCAGGGTCTGGTAGCTTTCGTCCGCCGGGGTTTCGCAGTAGGCGATCCCCACCTGCCAGTAGACGTCGTGGTCAGCGTCGTACCGCCATTGGGTCATGTCCAGTTGGGGCAGGGCGGTCGCCGCCTGCCCTGCGGGGGCGGCGGTGGTTTGGGCGGTTTCCTCCTCTTGTGTGGCAGCCGCCGTGTCGGCGGCGCTGCCCGCGCAGCCCGTCAGCAACAGGGCTGCCAGGGCGGCGGCGATGAATCTCTGTTTCAAAAGCAGTTCCCTCCTTTGGTAGGCTAGTCACAGTGTACCAGGGCCTTGTGGCAGTTTTAGGGGAGGAATGTGAAAATTTCTTGAATTTTATATTCACGGAATAGATATATTGCAAATTTTTGAATCGCCGTTCTGGAGGGCATTGAAGATTCTCAGCTGGGGAACCGCACACAGCACGTTCCTTTCGGTGTTAGGAGGCGATGGGTAGTACCGTTCCTTGGCCTCGATCAGTTCGTCGTGGGTGCCGCGCTTAATGATGCGGCCCTGCTCCAGCACCATGATGCAGTCGGAATTGCGCACGGTGGACAGGCGGTGGGCGATCACAAGGGTGGTGCGGCACAGCATCAGAGCATCCCCTACACCATAGTCTTCCGCTTTTTATCGTTTATTTGTTGCTTTTATTATTCTGTTTTCATTTTTCGAACCGAGGTCACTTTCGCCCTCGGTAAAAACCATGGAGCGTGATTTACGCCCAGATGTCGATCTTCTTTTAGGGACCCGATCCCCGAATAGCAGAAAACGGCCTGCACGTCAAGGGTAAAATGAACGGCGGCTGGCGCCGCCGCCCTTGACATACATCCCGTTTTCCGCTTGTACTGTGGACAAGGGAGGCCGGACACGCCGCCCCCCTGACCATACATTCTTGCTCTATTTTACGCCTTACTTCGGACTTTACACATAATTTGGGATACTCCCCCTCCTTCTTTATTTAACGGCTCAACAGCGCTGCCAGTTCCTCTGCACGGGGGGTATCAAAGATACTTTCGCCATAATGGATGTGGGTGATCTTGCCCGCCGCATCCAGCACGATGTAGGCAGGCATCTGGTCCGAGGCACCCTCCGGAACGGCGGCGGCCTGCCCGGAAGTCATCTGCTCCAGCATCGCGCCAATGACCTGGAAATTATCCCCCAGCAGATCCATCTGACTGTCTGCCGTAAAGATATTGAAGCGGTCATACAACCGGCGCTCGGGGTCGCAGATGATGTCGAAGGGGAAGGCCTTCTGCCCTCCCATCTCCTGCCGGACCCTCTCCGGCTGCGACTGCACGACCACCATCAGCTGGCCGCCTGCCGTCTGGATGGCATCATAACCGCCCGCTAGCTGCCGCAGCGCCATGTTGCACAGGCTGCAGGAGATATACCGGTGGAACAGCAGCACGGTGGGCGTTCCGGCGGTGGCGGCGCTGAAATCCAGCCCGGAGGCAAAGGGCGTATCGTAGGTGAAATCCGGCATGGCCATCCCCGGCTCCAGCGTGATATGCTCGGGCCGGCCGCTGCGGGCCCATGCCGCCTGCCGGTTCTGCCAGGCGGCGAGCAGCCTGTGCATGGCAGCCTCCAGCGGCTTGCGCGGCAGCGCCAGATTGAAGCGCATAAAGCCGCGCCCCGCCGTGCCGAACATCGCGCCCTCGTCAAGGAATAGCTGTGCCTCCTTCATCAACTGGGAAAGTTCCTTGTGGGTCATACCCAGCTTGCGGAAGTCTACCCACATCAGATAGGTTCCCTCCAGCGGGTAGCAGTGCGCCTGCGGGATATGCTCCGCCAAGAATTCCTGCACATAGCGGCCATTCCCCGCCACGACCGGCAGCAGGGCATCCAGCCAGGGGCCGGCTTGGTCGTATGCCAGGCGGCAAGCCTCGTAGCTGATCGCCACCTGGTCCAAATTCATCCCCTGCATTTTGGCAAGAGCGAGCTTGCCGCGCAGCTTGGGGTCAGCAATAAAGATGTTGGAGATCTGCATCCCCGCCAGATTGAAGGTCTTGCTGGGGGCGGTGCAGTAGGCACAGTGCATGGCAACCTCCGGGGAGAGCGCGGGGATCGCCGTGTGCCGGTAGCCGGGCATAATCAGGTCGTTGTGGATCTCGTCGTCGATGACAAAAATACCGTTGGCGATGCAGATGTCCATCAGCCGCTGCAGATCCCCCCGGCTCCACACCTTGCCCACGGGGTTATGGGGATTGCACAGCACCAGCACCTTGTTGCGGGGATCCTTCGCTTTTTTCTCTAGGTCATCGAAGTCCATCTCGTAGGTGTTTTCCCGCTCGATCAGCGCATTGTTGACCAGCCGCCGACCAGAGATCTTGACCAGCATCGAGAAGGGATAATACACAGGCTGCTGAATGATGACGCCGTCGCCCGGCTCGGTCAGAATACCGATCAGCAAATGAATCGCCTGGATCACGCCGGAGGTAGTGACGATCCATTCCTGCTTGGCCTCCACTCCATGGCGCTCTTTCTGCCAGAGAAGGACCGCGTCAAAGTAGCTCTGGGTGGGAACGGTATAGCCCTGTATCACGGTATCAATGTACGTCTTCAGCCCCTCCTTGATTTCCGGGGCGTTCAGAAATTCCATATCTGCGGTAGACATAGGAACCACATCCGGCGACACCTCCGGGCAAGCTTCCCTCATCTGCAGCCATTTTTTGGAGCCGTGCGCGGAACGATCCACCAGTGTTTCAAAATCGTAAGACATTGTTTTTCTTCACCTTTCCTAAAATGATTGATATGGAGTTCCTTCGAGGTCAAACGTCATTTGTCCTTGCTACGGCGCAGCGTGTTTGTCATAACGATCACCACCGCGCCGTACACAGCTGGGATCGCATAGTTGAAGGCGGCGCGAATTCCATCCGGCAGGATGCTGAGCAAAAAGCTGCCGAACAGAACAACGACAATCAGGCAGGACAGGCTGACGATCACCGAGGCGACCATTGCAAAAACGCTGGCTGCCTCCGCCTTATGGGTCCCGGCCTTGGCATCCACGGCGTTTTGGGCCGCCAGCGCGGCGGGGATGCGCATGGTGGTGGTGTTGCCCGCTGTGCAGCAGATGTACAGCCCTGCCACACCGACCATCGGGAAATACATGATGGGCTCCAGCACCCAGGAGACAAACTCTTCGCCGGCCAGCGCGGCCGCAGCCCCGGCCAAAACGCCCCAGCCGGGGAAACCGCCTTTGAAAATGCAGACGTACAGAGCAGGCAGAAAGGTGATGACCATCAGCACACACATGGTCCATGTGCCGGCCTTATGCAGCCTTTTGATGTATTCTTCCTCGGCTGCCGCAGGAACAGTCGTTTTATCTTCCTTGTTCATCGTGCTTCCTCCTTTAGAAGATCCGGCCAAAGAGCGGCCCTGTCAGAATAGCGGCCAGCACCGCAAACCCCATCGCCCATTCTTTCAGCCATCGAATATTCTTTCGCTTGGAGATCGTGTTCAGCACCAGCATGACTGCCGCCGAAACGACCATCACCGCCAGATAGTCCAGTCCCTGGGAGATTTGAGTCGCCGCCAACACCGCAAAGAAGAGTAGCGGGAAAACAGCGCCGAAAAAGATCGTCAGCTTGCCAGGCTTTTTTCCTTCCTCGGGGTAGAGAACGCGCTGGAAGGATTTCCCCAGCCCCCGCGCCACCAACGGCGCGGCGATCAGATGCCCCAGGCTCATAACGGCCATGGCAAACAGGGCGGCGGCAAGGGCCTGCAGCGTCAGTTCCTGGGCGCCCAGGGCCACGCCGGCCACCGCAGTTCCCAAGCTGGCGGCGACCATCTCCGTGTTGGCACTGCCCACAATGCCGACCCGCATGAGGGTGACCGGCGCTCCCAGGAGGCTGACCATCGAAAGCCCCAGGATAAACACAGCCATGGCCGGGCCGATGGAGGCCACCGCGCCGGTCTTCATCGCGGTCTTGACCTCCTCCCCGGTCATGATCTGCTGCTGCCTGACGAAGCGCCGTGTCAGGCGGTAGATCAGGGCAGCCTGCACCACCACGACAGACACGGTCAGCACCGCAATAACCCACATAACCGGGCCTTCCACAATTTCCAGAATTTCTTGGCTCATACATATTCCTCCTTGTCTTTTGGTTTTACCGAAGTGTTTCCCGGAATACCCGCATGGCATTGCCACACCACATCTGCTCCAACTCTGTGTCGCTGAGTCCGGCCTGGTGCAGCGCGCTGTACAGCAGGGGCCAATCCTGCGGGCCGGAAACCTCAAAATTGCCGTGGATCCCGTCAAAGTCGCTTCCCAGAGCCAGAACGCCGCTGCCGCCCACCTGCCGGATGTGCAGGATGTGCCGCACCATATCCTCCAGACGGCTCTCGCCGCCCTGCTCTGCCAAAAATTCCGGGGCAAGATTCAGCCCCATCACGCCGCCCTTGTCGGCCAGTGTGCGGATCATCTCATCGGTCATATTGCGGGTATGGCCGCACACGGCTCTGGCGTTGGAGTGGCTGGCGACGAACGGTTTGTGGGCGATGCGGGCCACATCCCAAAAGACGCCGTCCGAAACATGGGATACATCCACCACCATGCCCAGCCGCTCCATCTCGGCCACCACCTCGTAGCCGTAGGCGGTCAGGCCGCTCTCCATCACGGCGGGATCGCGGCTGTTCGGCGCGCCGATCGCATTGGCGTGGTTCCAGGTCAGGGTCACAAGGCGGACCCCCTTTTGATAAAATGTTTCCACATTCTCCAGCCGTTTGCCCAGCACGCCGCCGTCCTCTATGGTGAGCAGGACGCCGATTTTTCCCAGGCTGGGGGCGATGTCAAGATCCGCCGCCGTCAGGATGGGATACAAAACGTCAGGGTAGCGCGCCATCATAGCCTGGTAGCGCCGGTAAAGCTGATGAAACATCAGAGAGGAGAGCGCCCCCCTGCAAAAGCCGGGGAACATCCCGGTGGGAACAAAATCCGCAAAGCATTGTATCCCCACAGAGCCCTGTTGCAGCCCTTCCAGGGAAACCATCCCTTTGCTGTTCGCCAAATCTCCGGCCCGGTTCAATTTCAAAAGCGTATCGCAGTGCAAGTCAAATACCATCATGCAGAGAACCTCCTTACAGGAAGATCGCTTGCGATGCGGGCAAGCCATATTGCTAAAAATATTATATAATCCATCTGAAATATTAGGTAGACTGCATAAAGTCGAAAACGTAAATCCAAAAGGCATACACTTTGTAGCCCTTTTTGAGTGGGGCCGGGCGGCCACTTCCTCCCGGTTTCCTACGGACAGGGTCCTGCCATAGCGTGCGGCCACCCTAAAGGTACCCTGCTGTTGTGCCGCTTTCCGTACTGCCGCTTTTCGCCATATACAAAGCCGCCCTGATGGGTGGCTCCATCAGGGCGGCTTTGTATATGGCGTTTTCCTTGGGGCAGCAAACGGGCTTTGTGGAGCGATGCCCTCATATGTCCTCCTGGCATGGCGCATTCTGCATACGGCGGTACTGGGTGGGGCTGACGTTGTACTCCCGCTTGAATGCCAGGTAGAAAGCGGCATAGTCCGGGAACCTCACCGCTCCGCTGACTGTTTCCATCGTCTCCCCCTGCTGGATGCGTGCCTTGGCGGCAATCAGCCTCCGCTGGGTCACACAGCGGTAAATTCCCACGCCCATCTTCCGGTGAAGCAGATGGCTGATGGTGCTCTCGCTGACCAAGCAATGATGGGCGCTTTGATGGACAATATCTACGCCAAAAGCCACAGCAAAAAGGGCAAATTCCGCCCCTGGCTGCTGTGCGCCACCCCTATGCTGGTGGTGACCTTCATCGCCCTGTGGACGGTCCCCACCCTGTTTGACGGCGTTGCCATGATCGCCGCCCT
>CAZIVF010000009.1:0-34324 GCA_964542725.1 uncultured Subdoligranulum sp.
TCCCTGTACAGCTAAAAAGAGAGCGTTACAGAATTTTTTGTTCTGCAACGCTCCCGCCCTCTGCGGCAAATAGTTACTTGTCACTATTAAGCCTTGATACCACTGGCTTTGAGGCCAGAATATCTATAGTGTTACAGCATTATGATGGGAGCTGGTGGATTTGAACCACATATTACAACGTTTTCACGTTGTTTTTTGGCTCACGGGGTTGAAATTTGTTCGATCTATCGTGCCCCCGTTTTCTCCTCGTGAAATGGATTCTTATGAGAAAACTTCAATGTGGGCTCAATTTTCTTGGTTTGATAGCCTGAGGGTTCCCCTGTCAACCCCATTTGTTATGCTGCCAGCCGCTTATTTTGCCAAGCGCAGAATGGCCTCGTAGAGCACGTCCTTGGCCATAAAGACCTTGTACTCGTTTTTACCCATGGGGAAGGCGTTCTTCATGGCAACCTCGCCCAACTCCTTGGCCACCTCGGGGGTGGGCGCCTTGCCGATCAGGAAGGCTTCCGCCTCCGTCAGGCGGTAAGGCACCGGGGCCACGCCGCCCATGACCAGGCGGGCGGAGCGGATCACGCCGTCCTCCACCTCAAAGCAGCTTGCCAGCGAGACGATGGCAAAGTCAATGGCATCCCGCACGCGGCGCTTGTCGTAGTGGCTGATTCCCTTGAGGGCCGGCACCCGCAGCTCGGTGACCAGTTCGCCCGAGCGAAGCACCTGCTGCACCGTCAGCTTGGTGGTGAACAGTTCCTCGGCGGTGAGTACCCGCTCAGTGGTGACAATCTCCGCCCCGGCCATGACCAGCACGGGAGTAATGTCCGACGGGCTGACCGCATAGCAGGCACAGTGCAGGCAGCGGTTGGCCTCGGCGATGGCGGTGGCCTGGTCAAGGGAAGCACGGTCCTCCCCTGCCAGCGTGCGCTCGGCGGCAGGCTTTTGCGCCAGCTTGTGGGCGGTGGTAACCTCCACCCCCTTGACGTTGAAGCGGGTGAAGCCCTGCTCCTCGGCGGGGGCCTGGGCGGGGGCGCCCAGGTCGGCATTCATCGAAGCAGCGGCGCTGCGGCCGGCGCGGATGGCACGGATCGCCAGGTTGGGCCCGGTGACGGCGTCGCCGCCGGCGTAGTAGCCCTCGGTGCGGGTCTTGCCGGATTCCACGTCCGCGTCGATCAGGCCGCGGGCGGTCTTAAGCTGGGCGGTGAGCTTCTCGCCCAGGAAATCCACATCAACACGCTGGCCGGTGGCCAGAATGATAAAGTCGGAATCGACGGTCATACGGTCGTTTTCGTCGTACTGGGGGGAGAAACGGCCCTCGGCGTTGCGCACCGAGGTGCAGCGCTTGGCGTCCAGGCCGCAGACCTTGCCGTTCTCGTCGCTGAGCACCTTGCCCAGGCCCCAGCCGTTGTAAATTACAACGCCTTCCTCCAGGGCCATGGCCACTTCCTCATCGTCAGCGGGCATCTCGTGGCGCTGCTCCAGGCAGACCAGCTTGACGGTTTTGGCGCCCAGGCGGCGGGCGGTCAGGGCCACGTCCATGGCGACATTGCCGCCGCCGCAGACCAGCACATTCTCGCCGATCGCCTTTTGCAGGTAGGTGTTGACCTCGGTGAGGAAATCCAGGCCGAAGGCGGTCAGATTTTCCCCTTCCAGGCCCAACACCGGCTGGCTCCAGGCACCGGTGCCAAAATAAACCACATCGTGGCTGGCCTTGATCTGCTCCACCGTGATCTCCTTGCCCACGGTGGTGTTCAGCACAAAGCGGATGCCCATGATGGTTTCCAGCGCGCCGCAGAACTCATCCACAATGGCCTTGGGCAGGCGGTAATGGGGGATGCCGTAGCGCAGCACGCCGCCGGGCTTTTCGTGGGCGTCGTAAATGGTGACGCTGTGGCCCGCCCGGCGCAGATAGAAGGCCGCCGCCAGGCCGCCGGGGCCGGCGCCGATGACCGCGCAGTGCTTGCCGGTCTCGGTTTTGGGGGCGGCGTAGTAGGTTTCCTTGTTGGCCAGGATGTAATCGCCCAAGGTGCGCTCCACCGCCGGGATGTTGACGCTCTCGCCGTAGACATTCTGGTTGCACTCGCCGGTGCAGGTATGGGGGCAGATGCGGCTGGTCATCATCGGCATGGGGTTGTAGCGCATAAAGATGCGGGCCGCGCCGTCCCAATCGCCCGCGCGAATCTTGGCCATGTAGCCGGGGATGTCGGTGCCGGCCGGGCAGGCGTGCTGGCAGGCCGAGCCGCCGGTGGACATGCCGCCGAAGATAGAATGGTAGCGGTTTTCGCCGGCGATGGCGTAGCAGGTCTCGCCGCCTTTGCGTCGGCAGTTGAGCCGCCCGCCGATGGAATCGGGGTAGCGGTAGTACCAGCAGCGCACATCCTGGCAGACGTTGCCGCCCACCGTGGCGGTGTTGCGGATGATGGGCGAAGCCACCGAGTGGGCGGCCTCGGCCAGCGCGGTGCAGCCGGCACGCAGCGCCGAATCGTCCGAGAGGGCGGTCAGCGTGGTGCCCGCGCCAATGGCAAAGGAATCCTGCTCCTGCTTTACATAGGCGGAGCCGGGGATGTTTTTCAGGCTGACGACCGCCTCCGGGTAGGTGGTGAGCAGGCGGTCTTTATAGGTGCCCAGCAGATCAGTGCCGCCGGCAATGGGGTCGACCTTGCCCGCGCTCTCCCGCACGATCTGGCTGGCCTGCTGGTAGCTTTCCGCCTGGATATGGTCAAACTTTTTCATAGCGCTGCCTCCTTACTCGATCTTGCCCAGCGCACGCAGCACGGCGGTGGGGGTGCAGGGATATTCCTTGATCTCGCGCCCGATGGCGTTGCCCACCGCCATCAGGATGGCCGCCGGGGCCGGCGACGGGGTGATCTCACCAAAGCCCAGCGCGTGGAATGCCTCGGTATCAAATTCGCTTTCCAGCAGCACGGTGTCAAAGGGCGGGAACTCGTTGAAGGTACGCCACTTATAGTCGATCATGTTGCCGTTCATAAAGCGGCCCAGCTTTTTGTCCATGACCATCTCCTCAAACAGGCCGGTGTCGCCGCCGGCCGAGCCGAAGGAGCCTTCCGCCTGCATACGGATGTTGATGGGGTCGATGATCTGGCCCACGTCGGAGCCTTCCAGCGCATGGATCAGCTTGGCCTCGCCGGTTTCCAGGTTCACCTCCACCTCGGCCAGGTAGAGGGCAAAGTTGGGCTTGTCGAAGTTCTGCTTATATTTGGCCGAGCCGATGATGGTCATTTCCGGCGTGCCGGTGATGGCAATCCAGGGCAGGCGCTTTTCGGGGTGACGGGTGGAGAACACCAGGAAGTTCTCGGTGTCCAGCTCGTCCACATTGATGTTAAGCTTGACAGAGGCCATCTCAAGCAGCTTGCGGCGGGCGTCCTTGGCGGCGCGCACCGCGGTGGTGCCCATGGTGATGGTGCCGCGGGAGCCGATCATGCCGGCATCGTAGCCGGTGCCGTGGGTGTCCGGGTCAACCACCTGCACGCCGTCCAGGGGCACCTTCATCACCTCGGCCACCATCTTCTGCACCGCAAAGCGCTGGGCGCCGCCGGTCTCTCCGACGCAGAGCTCCAGCGTTACACTGCCAAAGGGATGCAGCTTGACCATGCCCTCGGTGGGGTCCTCGCCGATGTCGGCGTTGCCGTGGACGCCCACGCCCACGCCGATGGCGCGGCGGCCGTCCGGGCTGACCCATGTGGGGGTGTCCCAGCCCTTCCACTTATCTTTCCAGCCAAAGGCTTTGGCGGACTCGTCAAAGGCGCGGGTGAAATCCACCGAGCGGACATCCCACCAGAGGTTGTCGCGCCAAATGTAGCGGTCGCCGTCCTTGACAAAGTTCTTCTTAAAGGCCTCCAGCGGGTCCATGCCGGCGGCGCGGATGGCGGTGCAGACCAGCGGCACCAGCACGCTCTTGCATTCCTGGCCGCCGAAGCCGCGGATGGGCGCCTGGCTGGAATGGTTGGTGGCTACCAGCTTGGTATCCAGCGCCCAGTTCTTGCACTTGCCCAGGAACGCCTGGCACTCGCCCAGGCCTACGGCGGTCATGGCCTGCGCATAGGTGGAGGACATACCCGAATCGGTGTACCACATACCTTCCACTGCGTTGATGAGCCCGTCCTCGGTCATGCCCACCTTGCCGCGGATGCGGCTGCCCTGGCGCAGCTCGTAGCTGAGTAGATGCTCGGTGCGGTCCATGATGAACTTGCAGGTGCGCCCGGTGACCTTGGCCATCAGGATGGCCTGCAGGATCATGTGGGGGATCAGCTGCTTGGAGCCGTAGGAGCCACCCGCATGGCAGGCGATCACGCGCACCGCCACCCCGGGGATGGAGGCTTCGGTGTTGAATTTCTGCAGATGGGGCGCGCCGCCGTTGTACCAGACGGTGACGGCGCTGGGGCTGGTCCACTGGGCGATGCAGCCGGGGCTTTCGGGGGGCAGCGGGTGGGCCATGTTCTCGTAGGTATAGTAGCCCTCGGCCACATAGGCGGACTCCTCAAAGCCCTTTTGGGTGTCGCCCACAAAAATCTGGTTGAACGGCTCCTCGCTGAAAGGGGTCACCTTGGGAATCTCGTTGCCGGGGTATTCCTCATAGAGCTGGGGCGCGCCCGGCTCCAGGGCCTTCTCGCAGTCCAGCACAAAGGGTAGCGGCTCGTACTCCACCTCGATCAGGTCCAGCGCTTCGTCGGCGATCTCGATGGTTTCGGCGGCTACCAGCGCCACACTGTCACCGGTAAACCGCATGTGCTGGTCCAGCACGCGGCGGTGGTTGGGCAGGCCGCATTTCCAGTCGGGGGCTTCCTTGTAGGTGCACACCCCCACCACGCCAGGCAGCGCCGCCGCCTTGGATGTGTCGATGGATTTGATGATGGCGTTGGGGTACGGGCTGCGCAGCACCCGCACAATCAGCATACCGGGCATGACCAGATCGTCCAGGAATTTCTGCCGGCCGGAGACCAGGTCGTCGGCGTCGGCACGGTTGCCGTGCTTGCCGATGTAGCGGTAGTCATGCTCGCTGACCTTGACCTGCTTTTTCATCTCTTCATACATTGTCTGTCGCCTCCCCGTTGATTTGATGGATGTAGGCCATCACCGTGCGGATGACCTGGTAATGGCTGATGCAGCGGCAGTAATTGCCGGAAAGCGCCTCGGTCAGCTCCGCCTCGGTGGGGTGCGGGTTCTTCAGCAGCAGGGCCTGGGTGCTCATGATGATGCCCGGCGTGCAGAAGCCGCACTGGAAGGCGGAATTGTCCGCAAAGGCGCGCTGCAGGGGGCTTAATTCGCCGGTGACAGGGTCGCACAGGCCCTCCAGCGTGGTGACCGACTTGCCGTCACAGTCGGCGGTCAGCACCATGCAGGAGGCCACCGCCTCACCGTCCAGCAGAACCGTGCAGCAGCCGCAGGCGCCGTGCTCGCAGCTGCGCTTGGCCGCCGTCAGGCCTAGGCGGTCGCGCAGGGTATCCAGCAGCGTTTCGGACGGCGCCACACAGCCGTCATCCTCGCTGATCAGGAAACGGCGCGACCTGCCGTTGACGGTCAGGTTGATCCGTTTGATTTGTTCAGTCATTATTGCTCATCCTCTCAAAAAGTTTCAATATGAGGCCAGTTTCTGTGTTCAGTGTAGCAAAAAAACGGCGGCAAAAAAAGGTAACTGGGCTACAATGGTAGCCCAGTTGAACAGGTGTAACATGGGTTACTGGTGGCACATTTTTTTCATTTTTTGTTGCACAAGTTACTTGTGCGCGGCGGAAAAATCACTAAAATGAGGAACGGAATCTATAGGAAGTAAGCTGTGCTGCATTTGCGTAAGTCCGAGCAACTGCGCGGTTCCATAAGAAAACAAAGCCGCAAAAATCCAACTGAAAAGCAGCATCTGCTGCGTTATCCGCTTGGCGGGCTTCAGGTCCGCCAGTTCGCAGAGCGAACACGCTTGTGCGGTAACAGGCCATAGCATGGCCTATGCTGCTCGTCGCCCACTGTTCGCAAGGCTCACAGCGGGGCCTGGACTCGCAGCCCCGCAGGATTTGCATTCCATCAAGGAGTGCCGGGGCGGCGCAGCCGCGAAAGTCCCTGCGGGGCTTTCGACCGGCCAGCCCGGTCTGCTTTGCAGAGGCCGCCCATCG
This sequence comes from uncultured Subdoligranulum sp., assembly GCA_964542725.1. Lineage (GTDB taxonomy): Bacteria > Bacillota > Clostridia > Oscillospirales > Ruminococcaceae > Gemmiger. Next base: position 6,117 of record CAZIVF010000009.1, read on the forward strand.
TTTTGGGCGGCAAGGGCGCATCCCTCTGCCTTGCATCTGCTACTTTTCAGCGTTTTTGCGATGCTTCGCAGTTCTTTCAGAGCCTTTGTTTTCTTATGTCGCTCGCGCTAAGGGCAGCGACTTTTTTGGTGCAGGCCCTGTTGGTGGGCCTGCGCTTTTTCTTTTGCTTGTGCGGAGGTTTTTATGGTAAAAAGGCATCGCCCCCTGCTGGCGGGGCTGGCGGCCCTGCTGGTGTTCTGCTTTGTGGGCTCCCTCATGCTGGGGAAGTATCCCCTTTCGCTGTCCGATATGGCCGCCGTGGCCCGGCACTACCTGGCAGGTGCGTCGGCAGATTACCCCCATGCGATTGAGACAGTCTTTTTGCAGGTGCGGCTGCCCCGCCTGCTGGCTTGCGTTTTTGTTGGGGCGGCGCTGGCGGCTGCCGGGGCGGTTTACCAGGGCATCTTCAAAAACCCGATGGTCTCCCCCGACCTGCTGGGGGCCTCCTCTGGCGCGGGGCTGGGGGCCTGCTGTGCCATCCTACTGGGGGCGCTGCCGGTCACTATACATCTGGTTTCCTTCGCCATGGGGCTTTTGGCGGTGGGGCTGACCTATCTGGTCAGTTCCATTGTCTCCCGGCGGGAGAATACCACCGTCACGCTGGTACTCACCGGCATGGTGGTTTCCAGCCTGTTCAACGCCGGTGTTTCCATCATCAAAACCCTGGCCGACAGTGATGATATGCTGGGCGAGATCACCTTTTGGCTGATGGGCAGCATGACCCATCTCTCCCTGAAAACGCTGCCCATCCTGGTGGTGCCGGTGGCGGTTGGCCTAGTGCCGCTGCTGCTGCTCGCCTACCGGCTGGATCTGATGTCCCTTGGCGAGGAGGAAGCCCGCACCCTGGGCGTCAACGTCAGGGCGATGCGGCTGGTGTTCATCGTCTGCTCCACGCTGGTTACCTCGGCGGCGGTGGCCACCTGCGGCATGGTGGGCTGGATCGGCCTGGTTATCCCCCATCTGATGCGGATGATCGTCGGCCCCGGCCACCGCACGCTGCTGCCCGCCTCCATGCTGGCGGGAGCTGTCTTTCTGCTGCTGGTGGACAATATCAGCCGGGTCTTTTTCCAGATCGAGGTTTCCATCGGCATTTTGACCGCGCTGATCGGCGCGCCGTTCTTTTTGTTCCTGTTGGTGAAAGGAAGGAGGGGCTGGCTGTGAACTTTGCGCTCTGCGATATGAGCTGCGGCTACAGGGGCCGCCCGGTGCTGGAACACATTTCCTTTACCGTACATACCGGCGAGATCCTCTGCCTGCTGGGGCCCAACGGCGTGGGCAAAACCACCCTGTTCAAATCCATGCTGGGGCTGCTGCCGCCGCTGGCCGGCTGGGTGGAGCTGGACGGCGAGGATATTGCCCGCTGGACCGACCGCCGCCGGGCGCAGAAGATCGGCTACATCCCCCAAAGCCATGTGCCGCCTTTCCCCTACTCGGTGCTGCAGGTGGTGGTGATGGGCCGCACCGCCCACCTGGGGCTGTTTGCCAGCCCCGGCCCCGCCGACGAGGCGCAGGCCCTGGCCGCCCTGGAGCAGTTGGGCATCGCCCACCTGAAAGACAAAATCTACACCGAGATCAGCGGCGGCGAACGGCAGATGGTGCTGATTGCCCGGGCGCTGGCCCAGCACCCCCAGGTGCTGCTGATGGACGAGCCCACCGCCAACCTGGATTTCGGCAACCAAGCCCGGGTGCTTTCGGTCATCAACCGGCTGGCCGGCCAGGGCATGGCGGTGGTGATGACCACCCACACGCCGGACCACGCCTTCCTGTGCTCCTCCAAGGTGGCGCTGCTGGAGCGCGGCAGCCGGGTAACCTTTGGCTCCGCCGAGGAGATCATCACGCCGGAACATCTGCGCCGCGCCTACGGCATCGAGGTCTGCCTGACCAGCGCCGTGCACCAAAACCATGTCATCAGGGGCTGTGTGCCCTTGACGGACGCCGTAAATCCGGCGATCCGATAAAAATTGCAGGAATACTGCAAAAGCAAAAGGAGATCGATTCATATGAAACGCAACAACTGGAAACGCCCCGCAGCCCTGGCACTGTGTGCCTGCCTGCTGGTTGCTTTGAGCGCCTGCGGCTCCTCCGCCGCCAGTACCGCCGAGCCGGCTAGCGAGCCGGCTGCGGAGGACACCGCCCCCGTGGAGGACGCCGACGAGACCGCCGAGGCCGAAGCTGCCGAGGAAGCGCCGGAGGTTCCCACCGTGGCGGACCTGGAGCCGGACGCCGACGGCAACGTGACGGTGACCGATATGGCCGGCCGCGAGGTCACCTACCCGGCCAACCCGGTGGTATGGAACTCCAGCCCCACCTGCGAGGGCTGGCTCTGCGCCATCGCCCCCAAGCAGATCATCGGCTGGGCGGCGGAATTCACTGAGGAACAGCTTTCCTACTATCCCGCCTCGGTGGCAGATCTGCCCACCGTGGGCGGCAACTTTGGCAACAACGAGGCCAACACCGAGGGCGTTCTGGCGTATGCCCCCGACGTTATCATCAACACTTTTGACGTTTCCAGCGAGCAAACCATCGCTGCAGCCGTCAAACAGGCCGACAGCATGAGTGAGCAGTACGGCATCCCGGTGCTGGTGCTGTCCAGCGCGCTGGAGGATACTCCCGAGAATGCCGCCAACCTGGGCCTGTGGCTGGGCCATGCCCAGCGCGGCGCCGAGGTCAGCGCCTACCTGCAGGGCCTGATGGACAAGGTGGACGCCACCGTGGCCGCCGTGCCAGCCGATACCGTTGTGAGCTACTATTACGCCGAAGCAACCGACGGCCTTTCCACCGAGAGCGCTGATTCGGTCCACGCGGCGGTCTTTGCCTACTGCGGCCTGGAGGCTGCCGTAGGCGAGGACGTGACCTTGTCCAACTTCGGCGGTATGGAGCCGGTCTCGCTGGAGCAGGTGCTGCAGTGGAACCCCGAGTACATCTTTGTGTGGAACGCCCAGGCCTACCAGAGCATCGTCAGCGACGACAGCTGGTCGGACATTACTGCCGTGCAGAACGGCAACGTCTACCTGAACCCTAGCCTGCCCCAGAACTGGTTTGACCGCTCCCCCAACTCGTTGCGTGTGCTGGGCTGCCTGTACACCGTCGCCACCTGCTACCCCGACTACTGCACCTACGACCTGGACGAGGAGATCAAGGGCTACTTTGATTTCATGTACGGTGTGGAACTGACCGACGACCAGCTGGCCGCCCTGTATTAAAAAACGAGGTGATTGACTGATGAGACCCGACCTTGCCGACCTGATTCCCAAGGAAAAAGCACTGGAACTGCTGTTTGCCCGGTGGACCCCCAGCCCCGACGCCGAGACGGTGCCGCTGGCAGACTGCGTGGGCCGCGTTCTAGCCCAGGACCAGTTTGCCCTGTATGACCTGCCGAAGGTGCGCGCCTCCACCATGGACGGCGTGGCCGTCCATGCGGCGCTGTTCGCCGAAGGCGTTCCCGATACCACCGGATGGCGGCTGGGTCGGGATTTCATTCGCGCCGACACCGGGGATGATTTTGACGACGCCTACGACGCCGTGATTGCCATTGAGCAGGTACGCCTGCTGCCGGACGGCGGCATAGAGATCCTGCCCAACACCCGGGTGTTCCCCGGGCTGAACGTAAAGTCCTGCGGGGCCGACCTGCGGAAGGGTGCTCTGCTGGCCAAGGCCGGCACGCGGCTGACTGCGCTGGACATGGCGGCCCTTGCCATGGGCGGCTTGGATGCCGTGCCGGTATTGCGCCGCCCCCGGGTGGGCTTTCTGCCCACCGGCAGCGAGCTGGTGCCCCCGGGCTCCCCGCTGCACCGCGGCCAGAACTTTGACACCAACAGCCTGCTGACCGCCCAGCTTCTGCGAGAGATGGGGGCCGAGCCGCTGCTGCACCCCATTGTGCGGGATGACCGGGGGGCCCTGCGCACCGCCATCAGCACCCTGTTGCCCCAGTGCGACATTCTGCTGGTCAACGCCGGAACCTCCAAGGGCGGCGAGGATTACTGCGCCGCCCTGCTGGCCGAGGCGGGCGAGGTGCTGTTCCACGGTGTGGCCGCTGTGCCGGGCCGCCCCATGAGCATTGCCATGGTGGGCGGCAAGCCGGTGATGAACCTGTCCGGCCCGACCTACGCCGCCTTCTACAGCCTGGACTGGGCGGTGCGCGCCATGGTCTGCCGGTATCTGGGCACGCCGGTGCCCCGGCGGGAGCGGGTGCTGGCCACCCTGACCGAGCGGTTCCAGATGCCGCCCTTCTTCTCGCTGCTGGCCAGCTTCCATGTGGAGCGCCTGGCCGACGGCAGCTACATAGCCACCCCGCTGGCGCTGCGCGGCCCCAAGGCCGTGGGCACCGCCGCCTCCCTCACGGCGGAGGGGGTGTACGTCACCTCCCTGGGCGAAAAGCCACACGAGGCAGGCGAAACCATCGAGATCGAGCTGCTGCGCGGTGCGGAAACGCTGTAAAAAAGCGGCGTTTTCCCCAAAAGGTGTAACAAATATATCTTGTTTTGCGTTTTGCGCCGTGGTACGCTGGGGGCAACAACCAACAAAGGAGGGAGCCGACCATGCAGACCCGGCGGAAAACCTTTACCATGGACGATGGCTTGGTGATAAAAGAGCATGTCTGCGCTGACTATATCTGTGCAACCTGCGGCGCCAAGGCGTCCTACTGCAACTATGTGGGCGATTTGTGCCTGCAGGCCTATGTGCCCCATGTGGGCGCCTGCGGGGCTTACGTCAACAACGAGAAATACTCCGGCTATGTGAGCGAATGCCAAAACTGTGCCCACAATCGCGCCGATGGACGGTGCGAGCTGGAGCCGGACGCCGAGTAGGTTCCTGTGGGTCGGGCTGTGCCCGGCCCATTTTATTTTGCTCCCGGTTGCATTTGTTACTGGTAATCCCGGCGTTTTTACGGCATGATGGAAAAAGAAATAGGCAGGAGGGCCCAAAGCCATGAAAAAAGTCGTCATTGTTGGATGCAGCAGCCTGATCGTGAACGCGGCGGAACTGCTCAACCCGCTGGAAATGAAGGTCGTCGGCCTGGGGGATACCCGCCCCGAGGCCTGGAATGTCTTTCAGGAGAACGGCGACCTCAAGGACGAATTTGACGAAATGCCGGTGATGCCGGTGGACCTGAGCGTTGGGTTCCAGCCAGATGTGATTGTGATTGCCGCGCTGGACGCCATGACCGCCAACAGCCTGCGCTACACCGTGATCAAGGCGGGCTACACCCAGGATATCCTGTTCCTGCATGAGCTATGCGAGCAGTTTTCCGTGCGGGGGGCGGCGCTGCGCCACCTGGCCGACCGGCTCAACGCGCTGGGGGTGCCCGGTGCGGTGGCCGAGCTGGGCTGCTACCGGGGCGACGTAAGCTGGCAGCTGAACTCCCTGATGCCGGAGCGCACCCTGTACCTGTTTGATACCTTCGACGGCTTTGACCCCCGCGACCTGGCGGCGGAAACAGCCCAGGGCCTGCCCGCCGTGCCCGGCTACCGCTTTAAGGATGCCAAGGCCGCCGAGCTGCCCAACCGCCTGCCCTGCCCCGACAAAGCGGTGGTCAAAAAGGGCTGGTTCCCCGAAACCGCCCTTGACCTGGAGGAGGAGCGCTATGCCCTCGCCTGGCTGGACGCCGGCCTGTATGCCCCCACTGCGGCGGCGCTGAAATACTTTTTCCCCCGGATGAGCCAGGGTGGCGTTATTGTGGTGTGCGGCCTGGCCGACCCGGCCTACCCCGGCCCAGCCAAGGCTCTGCAGGATGTGGAGGCACAGTACGGCGCGTTCCTGATGCTGCCTCTGGGCGATGTGAAGGGCACCGCCCTGATCATCCACCCGTAACCCAAGGTTTTTGCGCCCCGGCGGGATGGCCTGGATCCCGTCCGGGGCTGCATGGGAGGGCCGGCGCCCCGCCCCGGTTCGCGGCTTGGCCGCACCGGGCCGCAGCGTCCGCCCTCCAAACAAAGCGGGGTGTGCCCCAAGCTCGCCCCGCTTACCTGCGAGACCCGGGCCTTGCCCAGCCGCACAAGGAGGTGCCCATCCACGCCAACAGCAGAAGATCGAGACCCTGTAAAATCCCCTCTACGATTTGAAAGGAGCATCATTGTATGCTGTACTTTTTCAAGAACCATTTCGGCATGGTGGTAAGCGTTGTAATTGCGCTGATCCTGTCCATCTGCATGGCCACCACCGCCATCTTCTGGGATCACCTGGAATTTTCCATTGAGCTGCTCATCCGCAACTGGGGCACTGCGTTCCTCACCATTATGCTGATCTCGGTGTTCCTGCCGGTGAAGATGCTGGGCGACAAATTTGCCGCCGCGCTGCACCTGGAGGCCGGCACCCTGCCCTTTGGCCTGGTGTCCAACCTGGTGCCCACCCTGTTCTACAACACCGGCGCCACCTTGATCCTGGTGGGCGTCAACGTGGGCTTTTCCGCGCCGTATTACTGGCAAGCGGTTTTGGCCGATTACGTTGTGATGTATGTGGTCAGCTATGTCCTGTCGCTCATTGCCGAGCGCATCGGCATGGTGGTGGCAGGGCAGGCCTGCGCCCTGCACCCCCACCTGTGATCCCACAGCCCAATCAGGCTGTTCCCGTCTGCCTGGGCGCACGGCCGGCAGGCGGGGATTTTCTGTCTTAACCGGAAAGGAGGCGCCCCGTTGGGAGCGGAAACCTTTGAACAAAAGCAGGAGCGGGAGCGCCTGCACCAGCTGGCCGAGCTGTGCACCGTGGGGCGGCTGGGCGCCGACCCCGACCGCTGCCCCCAGGCGCTGATCCTGCCGGAGGGCGACACCCACATCGACCATTGGGCCTACAGCAAAAGCCTGATCCGCACCGTTTGGCTGCCCAGCAGCCTGCGCACCATCGGTATGTGCGCTTTCCGGGACTGCAAGCGTCTGCGGGAGGTTTCCCTCTCCCCCAACAGCTACTGCAACTACCGTCTGCGTCTGGAGCCGGGCGACGGCATTTTTGCCGGGTGCAGCGCCCTGGAGCAGGTCACCTTCCGGGGCGGGCTGCGGGATTTTACCTGGTACGACGCCAGCGAGCCCGAGGTCCTGCGCGGCTGCGACCGGGAAAAAACCTTTATGGGCTGCTCCCGTCTGCGGCGCATTGTGGCGTGGGAGCTGCCGCTGGCGGTTATCCCAACCCAATGGCGGCAGCTTGCGGTGAATGCCTACCTGGAGGACCTGAGCCGGGCCGACCACTACCTGCCCGCCGTGGATGCCGCCTACCGCGCCTACCTGCGGCAGCGGCGCGACCAACTCATCCGCCGCTGCGAGCGGGATCACAGCTACCCGCTACACCAATACCTGATGGAGGAGTGCCTGCTGGACGAGGAAGCCTTTGAGGCGGTGTTCCGCTGGGCCAGCGGCCGCGCCGACCCCCAAACCATGGCCGCCCTGCTGACCTACCGCCACACCGTGCTGGGTGCGCCCAAGCTGGCCGACGCCCTGGCCGAGCTGGACGCCTTATAAACCACAAAAAGAGAGGAGGAAGCCCCATGCCCACCGAAGCGCAAGCGCTGGCCCGCGAGATTTTGAGCCTGACCCGCACCACCCTGACAGCCGAACTGCGCTTTTTGGGCGCGGCACTCTGCCGGCTGCCGTGGCAGCCGGAGCCGGAGGCCGCCCTGGCCACCGACGGGCAGACCCTCCTCTACGGCCCCGGCTGGCTGCTGCGCCAGTGGAAGGCCGAGCCCGCGGCGGTGCTGCGGGGCTACCTGCATCTGGTGCTGCACTGCCTGTACCACCACCCCTTTGTGGGGGAGGAGGTGGCGCTACCGGTGTGGGATTTGGCCTGTGACATTGCGGCGGAGGCCACCATTGATGAACTGGATCTGCCCGCCCTCGCCTGCCCCCGGCCCGCCGATGGGGAGGAAACGCTGGCCGCCCTGCGCCGCGCCCTGAAGGGCAGGCTGACCGCCGAGCGGATCTACCGCCATTACGCCGGGCAGGGCCTCTCCTCCGTACAGCTGGAGGCACTGCGCGCCCCGTTCCGGCGGGATGACCACGACCTGTGGTACGAGCGCCGCCGCAAGGATACCGAGAAACAGGCTACCGACGGGGAAAGCCAGGCCCAGCCGGGCCAGCCCGGCGGCAGCCGCCCCAACGGCCAGGAACACCCCGGCACCAAAGAGCAGCCCGGCGGCGGGGAGAACCCCCGCACCGGCCCCCAGCAGGAGCAGGGCGCGCCCCACCCCGCCCCGGGCCAGGCCGACCGGCGCGAGCAAGCCAAAGCCCAGTGGGAGCAGCTTTCCGCCCAGACCCGCACCGACCTGGAAACCAGCAGCCGCCTTTGGGGCAGCCGGGCCGGCACCCTTTTGCAGAACCTGAACGCCGCCACCCAAAAGCGGGTGGACTACGAGGATTTCCTCCGCCGCTTTGCGGTGTGGAGCGAAACGCCCCAGCCCGACGCGGACAGCTTTGACCTGCTGTTTTACACCTATGGCCTGCGGCTGTACGGCGATATGCCGCTGGTGGAGCCGCTGGAAAGCCGCGAAACCCGGCGCATCCGCAGCTTTGTGATTGTGCTGGACACCTCCGCCTCCATCCAAAAGGAAAAAGCGCAGCATTTTTTGCAGCGCACCTGCGAGGTGCTGCTGCAAAGTGAAACCTTTGATACCCGGCTGGAGCTGCACTTGCTGCAATGCGACGCCGCCCTGCAGCGGGATACGGTCATCACCCACGGCAGCGACCCCGCCGCCCTGCTGCGGGAGCTGCCGCTGGCCGGGGGCGGCGGAACGGATTTTCGCCCCGCTTTCGCCTATATCGACGGCCTGCTTCGCCGGGGCGCGCTGCCCGAACTGCGCGGCATCCTTTACTTTACCGACGGCGACGGCACCTACCCCGCCCTGCCGCCCGGCCCGCCGGACTGCAAGACCGCCTTTGTGTTTGCTGACGCCGCCGACACCGGCGCACAGGTACCGCCCTGGGCCATCAAGGTGCTGCTGGACCCCGACACGCTGGACCGGCCCCATATCCTGATGCTGGAATAGGAGGGAATCCCCTTGAACATCCGTGAAGCAAAAGAACAGATTCAAAACGCCGTTACCGCCTATCTGGCCAAGGACGAGTATGGCCAGTATGAGATTCCGCTGGAGGCCCAGCGGCCCATCCTGCTGATGGGGGCGCCGGGCATTGGCAAAACCGCCATTGTGGGTCAGATTGCCCGGGAGATGGGCCTTGGCCTGGTAAGCTATTCCATGACCCACCACACCCGCCAAAGCGCCTTAGGGTTGCCGGTGATCCGGCACAAATGCTTTGAAGGGCAGGAGTACGAGGTTTCGGAATACACCATGTCGGAGATCATCGCCCAGGTGTACAGCCTGATGGAGCGCACCGGCCTGCGGGAGGGCATCCTGTTTCTGGACGAGATCAACTGTGTCAGCGAGACACTTGCCCCCTCGATGCTGCAGTTCCTGCAGTTCAAAACCTTTGGCTGCCACCGGGTGCCGCCGGGCTGGGTGATTGTAACGGCGGGCAACCCGCCCGCCTACAACCGCTCAGTGCGGGAGTTTGACGTGGTCACTCTCGACCGGCTGAAAAAGATTGTGGTGGAGCCGGACTTTGCCGCCTGGAAAGACTACGCCTCGGCCCAACAGATTCACCCCTCGGTGATGAGCTACCTGGGGTTAAAGAAAGACTGCTTTTACCGGGTGGAGTCCACCGCCGACGGCAAGCGTTTTGTGACCGCCCGCGGGTGGGAGGATCTTTCCCGCATGCTGCGCCTTTACGAAAAGCTGCATCTGCCGGTGGAGGCCAAGCTGGTGGGCCAGTATTTGCAGGAGGAACGCATCTGCGCGGATTTTTCCGCCTATTATGAGCTGTTCCACAAGTACAGCGCCGACTATGCCGTTCAGGACATTTTGAACGGCCGCGCAGGCGAAGCTGTTCTGGAGCGGGCCCGTGCGGCCCGGTTCGACGAGCGCTACGCCCTGGTGGGGCTGCTGCTGGACGCCATCCACGAGCCGCTGGAGCGCGCCCTGACCGGGGAGCGCACGCTGGAGCTGCTGCTGCATGCGCTCAAGCAGATCAAGCCTGCGCTGGACACCTCCCCCCTGCCGGACCTGCTGGACGCCCAAAAACAGGCGCTACAGCAGCGCTTGGCCGACGGCGAGCAGACCGGCCTGCTGCCCGCGCGGGAGCGGCGCGCCCTGCACTGGGCCATGGACGCCATGGACATCTGCGAGCAGGCAGTCGGTGTGGACGGCGGCGCAGTCGGCGCGGAGGTGTTCCAGCTTCTGCGCAACGATCTTGCCAACCGCATTGCCGACCACGACCGCTGCGCCGCCCTGGCGGGCGGCCAGCTCACCGCGCTGTTTACCTTTGCCGAGCAGGCTTTCCCGGACGGGCAGGAACTGCTGATTCTGGTAACGGAACTTACGGTGAACCCCACCTCGGCGGAATTTATCCGCCGTTACGGCTGCGAAAAATACTTTGCTCACAACAAGGACCTGCTGTTTTACGAGCGCCGCAAGGAGATTGACGAGCGGCTGCACAAACTGGATTTAAGCGGGTTATAAGCACGCTTTTCACACAAAGAGCAACCCCCGCGGGGATCGCATATCCGCGGGGGTTCTCCATATCTAAGAGGCTAAGGAGAATGTCTTATTTGGAGTTGCGGTCATCCTTCATACCGCGCATGGCGCGCCACAGGTGCTCGGGGTCCAGCGGCAGCTCGGTCAGGTAAACGCCGGTGGCCATGTTGACCGCGTTGGCGATGGCCGGGGCCACCGGGGCGGCAGAGCCTTCGCCCGCCTCCTTGGCGCCCAGAGGGCCTTCCTCGTCGGGGGTGAAGTCATAGAAGGTGCGCATCTTGGGCATATCCAGCGCGGTGGGCAGGCGGTAGTCACGGAAGTTGGGGTTCAGAATCTTGCCCTCCTTGGTGACGCTGTGCTCGTAGACCGCATAGCCCAGGCCCATGGCGATGGAGCCTTCCAGCTGGCCTTCCACAGCGCGGCGGTTGAGCGCGCGGCCGCAGTCGTGGGCAAACACGAACTCGTCAATGTCCAGCACGCCGGTCTCCTCGTCCAGGGTCAGGTGGACGGCACCGGTGGAGAAGCTGTACGCCGGGGCGTAGTTGGTGGTGTTGACGCCATTGTATTGGCTGTTGTCGGTGCGGTGGTAGTAGGAGCCGACGCCAACCAGTTCATCGCCGCCCTTGACGGTCATGTACTTGAACATGGCGTCCTTCATGGACATCTGCAGCTCGGCCTTCTCCTTGCTGATCACCTTGCCCTCCAGGCACTCCAGCGTGGTGGGCATCACACCCCACATGGGGGCGATTACCTCAAACAGCTGGCGCTTGGCGTCCACCGCAGCGCGGCGGGCGGCGTTGCCGGCCAGGAAGGTAACACGGCTGCCGTAGGAGCCGGAGTCCCACGGGGTCAGGAAGGTGTCGGACATAAAGGTCTTGACATCGGCCATCTCCAGGCCCAGCTCCTCGGCCACAATGGCGGTCATGACGGTGTCGGAGCCCTGGCCGATGTCGTGGGAGCCGATGTACAGGGTGACCATACCGCGCTTGTTCAGGCGGCACTGCACGCAGGCGGAACTTTGGTTGGGGGCTTCCAGCACAGCGAAACCGGTGCCGGACACAAAGCCGGTGCCCGCAAAGCCAATGCCCTCGCCCTTCTTCATTTTGCCCTTGCGCTCGTACCAGCCAATCTCCTTGGCGGCGGTGTCCAGCGTCTCCTTGTAGGCGCAGGAGGTAATTGCCAGGCCGGCGGGGGCCACATAGCCCGGATCGGCGGCGGACATTTTGCGGAATTCCACCGGGTCAATGCCCATCTGGTCGGCGGCGTACTGCATATTCAGGTCGTGGGCATAGTGAACCTGACAGGCGGTGTAGCCGCGCATGGCGCCGGCGGAGGGGTTGTTGGTGTAAACGCGGTGGGCCAAAAAGTCCACGCTGTTCAGCTTATAGGGGAAATTGGCCCACAGGGTGGACTGGGCGCAGGCCGCCACGCCGGAGCCACCGTAGGGGCCGCCGTCCAGCACATGGTAGCACTTCTTGGCCAGCAGCTTGCCGTCGGCGGCAAAGGCGGTGTCGATGTGCATGTAGATGGGGTGGCGGTTGCGGGTGGTCTGGAACACTTCCTCACGGGTCAGGATCATGCGCACCGGGCGGCCGGTGATCTCGGCCAGCTTGGCGGCGCACAGGCCGAAAGAGTAGCTGTCCAGCTTGCCGCCGAAGCCACCGCCCACCAGGGGCTTAATCACGCGGACGTGCTTTTCCTCCACACCCAGGCAGCGGGCGTACCAGAACTGGTCCACGTAGGCCATCTGGGTGGACATCCAGATGGTGTAATCGCCGTTGCGGTAGGTAGCCACAGCGCCATGAGGCTCCATGGCGGCGTGCACCATACGGTGAGCGGTGTAATCCCGGTGCTGCACGTAGGCGGCGTTGTTGAACTCCTCGTCAATGTCGGTGCCGGCCTTCATGATGGACTTCATGCCGATGTTGTGCAGGCCGCGGCCCTCCCACTGGATTTCGGGCGCGCCGTCCTCCATGGCTTCAAAGGGGTCGAAAACGCCCTGCAGCACCTCGTACTCCACCTTAATCAGGTCCACGGCGCGCTGGGCGGTCTCCTCGTCGATGGCGGCCACGGCGGCCACATCGTCGCCCACCTGCTTGACCAGGTCGGAGCAGAGCACCTCTTTGTCGGCAAATTCGGCGGCGAACTCGCCGTTGCCCACCTTGGCCTTCCACTCAAAGTCCTTGGCGGTCAGGATCGCCTTGACGCCGGGCAGCTTGGCCGCCTCGGAAACGTCGATGGACTTGATGCGGGCGTAGGCGTAGGGGCTGCGCACCATGCGGCCGGTGAGCATGTCGGGGAACATGATGTCGCCCACATACTTGCCGTGGCCGGTGACCTTGTCCTCGGCGTCGATGCGCACGTAGTTGTTGGCGCCGGTCAGACGGTAAAACTCAGGCTTTTTAAAATAGTGCTTATCACAGTCTTTATTCATGGACGTTGCCCTCCTCCCAGTTCATTTGTGCCGCGGCGGCCTGGATGGCCTCCACGATTTTGGCGTAGCCGGTGCAGCGGCAGAGGTTTCCCTCGATGGCCTCGCGGATCTCCAGCTCGGTGGGGTGCGGGTTCACATCCAGCAGCGCTTTGGCGGACATAATCATGCCGGGGGTGCAGTAGCCACACTGCATGGCCCACTTCTCGATGAACTGCTGCTGGATGGGGTGCAGCTTGCCGTCCTTGGCAACGCCCTCAATGGTCACAACCTCGTGGCCGTCACACTCCACGGCGAAGGTACAGCAGCTGTTCACGGGCTTGCCGTCCAGCAAAACGGTGCAGGCGCCGCATTCGCCCTGCTCGCAGCCCTTCTTGGTGCCGGTCAGGCCCAGCTTGTCGCGCAGCAGATCCAGCAGGGTCATGTTGTCTTTCACGATAACCTCGGTGGGGTCACCGTTCAGGATAAAACTGACAATACGTTTGCTCATGGTGTCGCCTCCTTAGCCTTCCAAAGCCTGTTTGATGGCCCGCTTGGTGAATACGCGGATCATATCCTTGCGGTATTCGGCGGAAGCACGGATGTCGGAGATGGGATGACAGGAGTCCATGGCGGCCTCGCTGGCGGCGATGATGTCCGCCTCGGTCAGCTCCTTGCCGATCAGACATTCCGCCGCCTTGGGGGCCAGGATGGGAGTGGTTGCCACGGCGCCCAGGGCGATGCGGGCGTCCTTGCAGACCTTACCCTCCATCGTCAGGTTGACGGCCACACCGATGATGGCCAGGTCCATGGCCTTGCGCACCGCGTGCTTAATGTAAACGCAGCGCTGGCCCTCCTTCAGCGGGGGGAACACCACGCCGGTAACGATCTCGCCCGGCTCCAGGGAGGTCCGCTTCACGCCGGTGAAGAAGTCCTCCGCCATAATGTAGCGGTCGCGGTTAGGGCCCTGCACCAAAACCTTGGCGTTCTGGGCCAGCAGGTTGGGGCCGCTGTCGCAGGAGGGCGAAGCGTTGCAGATGTTGCCCACCAGGGTGCCCTTGGCGCGCACCTGGGTGGAGGCGATCACCTTGGCGGCGTGGGCCACGGCGGGGTTCTTCTCCTTGACCAGGGGGCTGGTCTCGAGGGTGCGCAGGGTGGTCAGGGCACCGATCTTCAGGCCATCCTCCTCGTCGTACTCCAGGTAGTCCAGCCCGGGGATGTTCTTCAGGTCGATGAGGTAGTCCACCGTAAAGGCTTTATCGCGCATGGGCGGGATGATATCCGTTGCGCCGGCAAAGACCCTGGCCTTGCCGTTCATTTCCAGCAGCAGGTTGCAGGCTTCGCCCAGCGTGGTGGGTACCAGGTAATCAAAATCCGGTAATACCATACTTGTTCCTCCTATTGTGTCAAAATTCCAGCGGAACCGGGCCGCCGCCGGCCTGGAGCGGACGGACGGTTCCAATCTATGGCTTTATTATACGGGCCGGCCGCCGCCGGAAACAGTGACACGGGGCACCGGTGCTACAAATGTTACAAACAAAAATTCTGGCAGATTGTAGCACAGGCGACTTTTCACCCCGGCGGCGGGCTGGTACACTGGAAGAAAAACGGCGTGCACCGGTTCGGACGCCCATGCAAAGGAGCAGATACTATGGCAGAAACATTGGCAAACGGTTTGGTCATTGAAAACGGCGTCGTGACCGACGGCCGGCAGTGCAGCGGCGAGGTGGAGGTGCCCGCCGGTGTGACCGAGATCGCCCTCAAGGCCTTCTACAACAACCGCGCCCTGACCGGGCTGGTGCTGCCCGACGGGCTGGTGCGGATCGGCAAGTTCGCGGTGAGCGGCTGCCCCAACCTGGCTTATGTGCAGGTGCCGGACAGCCTGGCCGAGATGGGCGAAAGCGCACTGATGTGCAAATTTGAGAGCGACGTGGGCTTTACCCATGTGATGGAGAACAAGGAGTTCTACCCCGAGATCCGCTGCCGCCAGGGCAGCTGGATTGACGAAAAGATGCTGGCCCTGAAAGCCAGCGACAGCTGGGCCGACAGCCACGGCACCAAGCATATTGTGGAACTTCGCTACCTGTAAAACAGCAGCAAAAACCACCCCCTGCCTGCGCAGAGGGCGGTTTTTACTTACTAACTTATTAGGGCTTTACAGCGGCGCGTTGACGCTGCCCATAAAGTCCAGCATTTTATGCTTATCGCGGATGCAATAAAAGCTGTTGACCTGCTCGATCAGGCCGTTTTCCCGCAGGCCCTTGACGGTGCGCACCATGGTGATGCGGTTCACCCCCAGCAGGTTGGCCAGCATCTGCTGGCTGATTTTCTCCTTAATCAAAATTTTGCCGTCGTAGGCCACGCCGTAGCGGTCCGCAAAGGTCAGCAGCAGGTTGCACACCCTCCAGGAAATATCGCACTGGGTGGCCTCCCGCACCTGGTCCATCGCCGCCAGGAACTTGTGGGAGACTGTCTGCACCACATCCAGCGCAAACTCCGGGTCGCTGCGGATGTTCTCCAGCAGCGTTTCGCGGGAGATGCGGATGGCGCTCACCGGCGTCAGGGCCACAAAGCTTACCGGCGGCGCCTCCTGCACCAGCACCGATGCCTCGGCCACCAGGGCGCCCTCCTCGTTGAAATTGTAGTACCGGTCGCCGTTGGCGATGGTGTACTCGAAGGCCATGACCCGGCCCTCCAAAATATAGTAGCAGAATTGTGGCACCACACCGGCGGCGGCCACCACATCCCCTTTGGCGAATTTGACCACCGGGCCCAGCGTGGAGAACATCTCCACCTTGTTGCTCAAATGGGACCAGAGCCGGGTGTGCGGCCCCTCTACACTGTCCAGTCCTTTATAAATTTTCGGGTTCATCTTTTCCTCGCTTTTCCTCAATTATGACCATGACCGGTTCCACTGCAGCAGCAGAAGCGGCAAACCCTCCCGCCATTGGAGGCGTTTTCTTCAATTTGATTCACTCGGCTTTGATGATGGTTGCCGTGCCGTGCAGGTCGCTCAGCGGCACCAGGGGCAGGCGGCCGTGGGCCTTTTCATAGGCGGCCACGGCTTTGTATACGCCGTCAAACTGCATACTGTTGTAGTCGTGCAGCAGAATCACCCCGCCCGGCGAAAGGCGCGGGTAAAAATATTCCAGCCCGGCCAGCGTGGGGGCGTACAGGTCCACGTCGATGCTGACCACCGCGTAGCGCTCCTCCTCCAGCCCGGCGGCGGTTTCGGGGAAGAAGCCCTTGCGGATCACCACCTTTTTCTCGTAGGGCATACGGGCCAGCACATCCTGGTCCCGCGTATTGGAAAAATCGTGGGTGGCCGCCCGGGCGTTGCTGATGCGGTGCTCCACCGCGATGTCCCGCGCGTCAAACCCGTCAAAGGTATCAAACAGGTAGAGCGTCCGGTCGGGGAACCGATCGTTCAGCTGCCAGGCAAAGTCTCCCCGGTAGGTGCCCAGCTCGGCCAGCGCACCGGGAACGCCGCCCTCCTCGATGCGGTCGGCCAGGCGGCAGAAGGTTGCCCCGCGCAGGTCAAAGCTGGTATACACATCACTCAGCGGCAGGATATGCCCCCGGTAGCCCAGCTCCCGCGCCTGGCCCACCAGCTGCTGGGTCCGCTCATCGTCCAGCACGCCGATCAGCACCGCGTCCGGGTCGGCCGCCAGGGCCTCCGCCACCGGCAGGATCTGCACCTCGGCATCATAATCCCAGATAGCGGGGTTATTATCCCCCACGGCAACCAGCTCCATCTGGTTGGGATTCAACAGGTTGCGGGCCGCTTTCCCCACTTGGCCGGCACCCAAAATAACGATCGTTTTCACACGGATACCTCGCTGTTCTTATGGATAGATGGTGCAAAAAAGATCCCACCCCAGGGTGGATACGGTTTTATCATAACACAACTATGGGCGGATGGGAAGAACTATTTCGGCAAAAATGACAAAAATTCCCCTCCATATCGGTTTAGTGTAGTCTGTGTTACTGGTTTCCCGTCCCTCTTTCTGGTTAAATAAGGGTGGATTGATTTTCAAAAAACAATCGCCTGGAGAGGGTTAAGAGATGGAAGATCGTGCGCATCCTAAGAAAAAAGCCACCCCCACACGGGCGGAGATCCGGGTGCGCCTGGTCGCCCGTGGCCCCTTTTTTGGCCCTGGCACGGCGCAGCTGCTCAGCAGCGTGCGGCAGTCCGGCTCGGTGTACCGCGCCTGCGAAAAGCTGGGCCTTTCCTACTCCAAAGGCCGGCGGATGCTGCGCGAGCTGGAGCAGGAGCTGGGCGAGCCTGCGGTGCGTTGCTTCAAGGGCGGGCCAACCGGCGGCACCGCTCGCCTGACCGAGACGGGCCAGCTTTTGCTGGAGCGCTACCTCTGCTACGAGCAGACGGTGCGCCACTACGCGGAAAAGCAGTTTGACCACTACTTCCCCCGGGGGGAATGACAATGAGAACCCTCTATCTGATCCGCCACGCGCAGCCCACACGCGCCCCCGGCCCCCGGCGCTGCCTGAGCCGCACCGACCCGCCCTTGAGCGAGATGGGCCGGGAGCAGGCCGCCGCCTTTGCCGGGTGGTTTGCCGCACACCATCCCGGCACAGCGGTTTACACCAGCCCGGCGCAGCGCTGCCGGCAGACCGCCGCGCTACTCTCCCCTGCCCCCATCCTGCGGGAGGATCTGTGGGAAATGAGCGTGGGTGCCTGGGAAAACCTGACCTTTGAGGAGATCCGCCGCCGCTGGCCCCGGGAATATGCCGCCCGCGGCGCCCACATGGGTACCACGGCGCCCCCCGGCGGCGAGAGCTTTTGCCAGGCTGGGGCCAGGCTTTCTGCCTTTCTTTGTGAAATTTTGAACGATACAACCGGCGACGCGGCCCTGGTCGCCCACAGCGGGCTTTTCCGCGGCTGGCTGTGCGGGCCGCTGGGCATTGACCCCGACCAAATCCTGACGATCCGCCAGCCCTGCTGCGGCCTGACCGTCGTCCACTGGCAGGATGGCCGCTTTTGGGTGGAGGAACCGGGCCTTCGCCCCGTTCCCCCCGGCCCGCTGGAATGCGCCGCCCTATGGGAGCGCTGCGCCACCCCAGACGCCGTGCGGGCGCACTGCGAGGCGGTGGCCCGCACCGCCCTGGCCCTGGCGGAGCCTTTCCCCCAGGTGGACCGGGCCATGCTGCACGCCGCCTGCCTGCTGCATGATCTTTTCCGGGCCGAGGGGAAGGCTCACCCGGCCAGGGCTGCCGAACTGCTGGAGGCCGAGGGCTGGCCCGCGCTGGCGGACGCCGTCGCCCGCCACCACGACCTGGGGCCGGCGCCCTCCCCGGAAGCGGAGCTGCTCTACCTGGCGGACAAGCAGGTACAGGGCAGCGCCCCGGCCAGCTGGCAGGCGCGCTTTCAGGCCAGCCGCCTGAAGTGCACCACCCCCGAAGCCATCCGCGCCTGGCAGCGACGGTACGAGGACACCCGCCGCCTGGCCCAAAAATACAACTGGAAAACGGAGTAATGTATCATGCTGGATTTTTACCGTGCCCTGCAGGAGCTGAACCCCAACGCCCAAAACCTGGCTCTGACCGTGCTGGACGGCCCCCACTTTGGCGCAAAGGCCCTGATCAGCGCGGGGCGGCTTGCCTGGCCCATCGCGCCGGACGGCTTTTTTGCCCGCAACGCCGACGCCGCCCTGGCCCTGCAGGACAGCGGCCTGGTTGAGATTGACGGCCAGCAGGTTTTTTGCGAGGTGCTGGGCCAGCAGAAAAAGCTGGTGATCTGCGGCGCGGGGCATATCTCCATCCCCATCATCCGAATGGGGATGATGATCGGTTGCACCGTCACCGTGATTGAGGACCGGCCGCTGTTTGCGGGCAACGCCCGGGAGGCCGGCGCAACCGAGGTGTTCTGTGAGCCTTTTGACCAGGCGCTGGGCCATATTGAGGGAGATGCCGACACCTTTTTTGTCATTGTTACCCGGGGGCACCGCCACGACCAGACCTGCCTGGAACAGATTCTGCGCAAGCCCCATGCCTACATCGGCATGATCGGCAGCCGCAAGCGGGTGGCCACCGTCAAGCAGACGCTGCTGGAAAACGGTGCCGACCCGGCGGTGTTGGCGCAGGTCTACACCCCCATCGGCCTGAAGATCGGCGCCGAGACGCCGGAGGAGATCGCCATTTCCATTTTGGCCGAGATCATCGAAGTGAAAAACAAGGTCAAGCGCCAGGGCGGCTACCCGCCTGAATTGCTGCGCGCCCTGCTGGGTGACGAAGCCCACAAGGCGCTGCTGACCATCGTAACCCGCCGCGGCTCCGCCCCGCGCGGGGTGGGCACCCGGATGCTGCTGTTTGCGGACGGGCGCACCATCGGCACCATTGGCGGCGGCTGCGCCGAGGCGGAGGTGCTGGGCAAAGCCCGCCGCAAGCTGGTGTTGGGCAAGCATCAGCCGGAGCTGTACTGCGTGGATATGACCGGCCGCAATGCTGAGGAGGAAGGCATGGTCTGCGGCGGGGTCATTCAGGTATTGATCGAGATCGTTTGATGGTTCGCCAGGCAAGGAGGGCGTTATGAAACTGATCAAAACGGAGGAGGCTGTCGGGCAGGTGCTCTGCCACGACATTACCCAGATTATCCCCGGTGTCACCAAGGACGCGGTGTTTCGCAAGGGGCACATCATCCGGCCGGAGGACATCCCGGTGCTGCTCAGCGTCGGCAAGGACAATCTGTACGTTTGGGAGAACGACGAAACCATGCTCCACGAGGACGAGGCCGCCGACATTCTGCGCGCCCTCTGCCAGGGGGAGAATATGCACGCCACCCCGCCCAAGGAGGGTAAGATCGAGCTGATTGCCGACTGTGACGGCCTGCTGCTGATTGATTTGGAGCGGCTGCGGGCGGTGAACAGCTTGGGCGAAATGATGATTGCCACCCGCCCCAGCGGCTTTATGGTCAAACAGGGCGACAAGCTCTGCGGCACCCGCGTGATCCCGCTGGTGATCGGCAAGGACAAGATGGAGCAGGCCAAGGCGGCGGCGGGCAGCACCCCCCTGCTGCGGCTGCTGCCCCTCAAGCCGAAAAAATACGGTGTGGTCACCACCGGCAACGAGGTGTTCTACGGCCGCATTACCGACAAATTCACCCCCGTGCTGCAGGCCAAGCTAGGCGAGTTCGGCTGCCAGATGGTTGCCCACAAGATCCTGGGCGACGACCACGAGGCCATCACCGCCGCCATCAACGGGATGCTGGCCGATGGCTGCGAGATGGTGCTGTGTACCGGCGGCATGAGCGTTGACCCCGACGACAAAACCCCACTGGCCATCCGCAACACCGGGGCCAAAATCGTCAGCTACGGCGCGCCGGTGCTGCCGGGGGCCATGTTCCTGGTCAGCTACACCGGCGACGGCCGCCCTGTCTGCGGCCTGCCGGGGTGCATCATGTACGCCAAGCGCACCGTTTTTGACCTGGCCCTGCCCCGCCTGCTGGCCGATGTGCCCGTCACCGCCGACTGGCTGGCCGGGCTGGGCAACGGCGGGCTGTGCCTGAACTGCCCCACCTGCCATTTCCCCAACTGCAGCTTTGGCAAAGGAGTGTAAACCGTGCAGCAGTCATTTACCCATATGGACCCCAACGGCAACGCCGTGATGGTGGACGTGGGCGGCAAGGCCCCCACCTGCCGCACCGCCACCGCCGTGGGCCGTATTTCCATGAGCGCCGCCTGCTTTGCCATGGTGGCACAAGGCCGCGCCAAAAAGGGCGACGTGCTGGGCGTGGCCCAGGTGGCGGGCATTATGGCCACCAAGCGCACCAGCGATCTGATCCCGCTGTGCCACCCGCTCTACCTGACCAAATGCGCGGTGGAGTTTATCTTGCTGCCCGGGCAAAACGCCATCGAGGCCCGCTGCACCGTCCGGTGCGAGGGCAAAACCGGCGTGGAGATGGAGGCGCTGACCGGTGTTTCCACCGCGCTGCTGACCGTTTACGATATGTGCAAGGCGGTGGACAAGCGGATGGAACTGGGCGGCATCCATCTGGTGGAAAAGCACGGCGGCAAGAGCGGCGATTTCTATTTTGAGGAGACGCCCCATGATTGACCAGTTCGGCCGCACCATCGACTATATGCGCCTGTCCGTCACCGACCGGTGCAACCTGCGCTGCCACTACTGCATGCCCCACGGCATCGCGCTGGGCCGCCACGAGGAGATTCTGACCTACGAGGAGTTTTTGCAGGTGGCCGGGGCCGCCGTGGCCCTGGGCATCACCAAATTTAAGGTGACCGGCGGCGAACCGCTGGTGCGCCTGGGCTGTGTGGATTTCATCCGGCGGCTCAAGGCCCTGCCAGGGGTGGAGCAGGTCACCCTGACCACCAACGGCCTGCTGCTGGAGCCGCTGCTGCCCGAGCTGGCGGCCATCGGTGTGGACGGCATCAACATCAGCCTGGACGCCGCCGAACCGGCGGAGTTCGCCGCCATCACCGGCTTTGACCGGCTGGAAACAGTGCTGCGCGCCATCGACGCCAGCGTGGGCAGCGGCATCCGCACCAAGCTGAACTGTGTGCTGCTGGCCGACTGCGAGCCGCGCCTTGTGCCGCTGGCCCGCTTTGCCCAGGACCGCCCCCTGGACGTGCGGTTCATCGAGGTGATGCCCATCGGCATGGGCGCCCAGGCCAAAGGTTCCAGCCGGGGGCAGGCGCTGCAGATTTTGCAGCGCCAGTGGCCCGACCTGCACCCCGTGGAGGAAAAGCGCGGCAACGGCCCCGCCCACTACTACGCCAGCACGGCGCTGGTCGGGCGCATCGGCATGATCGACGCGGTGAGTCACAAATTCTGCGACGGCTGCAACCGGGTGCGGCTGACCAGCACCGGCCAGCTTAAGCCCTGCCTGTGCTACGGCGAGGGCGCCGACCTGCGCGCCGCCCTGCGCCAGCACCCCGAAACGCTGCCCGATGCGCTGCGCCGGGCAATTTACCAAAAGCCCCGCGCCCACTGTTTTGACGACGCGGCGGCCATTACAGAGCAGAAAAACATGAGCGAAATCGGAGGATAATTTCCCATGGGAAAAGTGATCGCAGTATGCACCAGCCCCGCCCGGGGCACCCAAAAGCAACAGACGGACAGCGGCTATTTCGCGGTGGAATGGGGCATCGAGGGCGACGCCCACGCCGGGCACTGGCACCGGCAGGTCAGCCTGCTTTCCGCTGATAAAATCGCCGACTTCAATGCGCGGGGGGCGGGCGTTGCCCCCGGCGCGTTCGGCGAAAACCTGGTGGTGGCGGGCTTTGACTTCCGCGCCCTGCCGGTGGGCACCCTGCTGCGCTGCGGCGAGGTGCTGCTGGAGATCACCCAGATTGGCAAGGAATGCCACAGCCATTGCGAGATTTACAAAAAGATGGGCGACTGCATCATGCCCCGGGAGGGTGTGTTCGCCCGTGTGCTGCAGCCCGGCACCATCCGGGTGGGCGACGAGATGGCCCAGGTGCCCCGCGAAACCGCGCGCCCCTGGCAGGCGGCGGTCATCACCCTGAGCGACAAGGGCGTGCGCGGCGAGCGGGAGGACAAGAGCGGCCCCGCCATTGCCGAGCGCCTGAAGGCCAACGGCTATGAGGTGGTGGAACAGATCCTGATTGCCGACGAGGCCGAGGTGCTGAAAAAGCATCTGATCCGCCTGGCCGACCAGCGCCAGCTTGACCTGATCCTGACCACCGGCGGCACCGGCTTTGCCCCGCGGGATGTCACCCCCGAGGCCACCCTGGCCGTGGCGGACCGGAACGTGCCTGGCATCGCCGAGGCCATCCGGGCGGCGTCACTGGCCATCACACCGCGGGCGATGCTCTCCCGCGCGGCGTCGGTCATCCGGGGCAAAACCCTCATCATCAACCTGCCGGGCAGCCCCAAGGCCTGCATGGAGAGTATGGATGTCTTTCTCGACACCCTCCCCCACGGTCTGGGCCTTCTGCGCGGCGAGGTGGCGGACTGCGCCCGCCACTGATTTCCCCTTGTTATAGGCGTGTAAACCCACGCTTATAAAATATAATCACCCTGAAATATGGGAAGAAGGAGAAGAATCCTATGAAATTCAAAAAATTGACCGCCCTTCTGCTGGCCGCCGCGCTGGCAGGTTCCCTGGCCGCCTGCGGAAGCACCGCCAGCAGCACCGCCTCCTCGGAGGACACCGCAGCCGATGCGTTTGCCGAGCCCATCGACGATGTGGGCGAGGGCGAAGCCGCCTCCGCCGCCGAGGAGATTGCCGACGAGGCGGGCGAGGGTGAGATCATCGTCTTTGCCGCCGCCTCCATGACCGAGACGCTGAACGAGATCAAGGAAATCTACGAGGCCGCCCACCCCG
Source organism: uncultured Subdoligranulum sp. (assembly GCA_964542725.1). GTDB lineage: Bacteria > Bacillota > Clostridia > Oscillospirales > Ruminococcaceae > Gemmiger. Next base: position 29,397 of record CAZIVF010000009.1, read on the forward strand.
GCATCACCATCACCTACAACTTCGATTCCTCCGGCACCCTCAAGACCCAGATTGAGGAGGGCGCCGACTGCGACATCTTCGTTTCCGCCGGCCAGAAGCAGATGGACCAGCTGGACATTGAGGCCGACGCCTCAGTCAACACCGACGGCCTGGACTTTGTGGACACCGCCACCCGCCTGGACCTGCTGGAGAACAAGGTCACCCTCTGCGTGCCGGAGGGCAATCCCAAGGGCATCGAGAGCTTTGACGACCTGGCCGCCGCCTTTGAGGCCGGCGACGTGCTGCTGTGCATGGGCAACAGCGACGTGCCCGTGGGCCAGTACACCCAAAAGATCCTGGCCTACTATGAGCTGGACGAGGAAGCCCTGGCCAACGCCGGCATGATTACCTACGGCACCAACGTGAAAGAGGTCACCACCCAGGTCAGCGAGGCCAGCGTGGACTGCGGCGTTATCTACTGCACCGACGCCTTCAGCGCCGGGCTGACCATCGTCAACTACGCCACCCCCGAAATGTGCGGCCAGATCATCTACCCCGCCGCCGTGCTCAAGAACGCCCCCAACGCCACCGCCGCCCAGGCTTTCCTGGACTACCTGACCGGCGACGAGGCCATGGCCGTGTTTGAGGCTGTCGGCTTCTCCGCCGTGGCGTAACATCCAAGCCAATTTGATCCTATCATGAACCACGCAAACCGGCGGGGCCAGGCAACGCCCTGCCGGTTTGCCACTCTTATAAAAGAGGAATCTGCAATGGACTGGTATCCCCTTTGGAACTCGCTGCGCATCGCGGCCATAAGCTGCGTGCTGGTATTCTTTTTGGGCATTTTCTTTGCCTATTACGCGGCCCGCCTGCCCCGGGCAGTCAAGGGCCTGCTGGACGTGGTGCTCACCTTGCCTATGGTTCTGCCGCCCACCGTCTGCGGCTACTTTCTGCTGATCCTGTTCGGCGCCAAGCGGCCGCTGGGCATCTTTTTGGCCCAGTACGGCATCAAGTTTGTCATGACCTGGTACGGCGGCATTTTGGCGGCTACGGTGGTGGCTTTCCCGCTAATGTACCGCACCGCCCGCGGCGCGTTTGAAAGTTTTGACCGCACGCTGGCCTACTCCGGCCAAACGCTGGGGCTTTCCAACACCTACATTTTTTGGCGCATCCGCATGCCCGCCTGCCGGCAGGGCATTCTGGCCGGCACCGTGCTGGCCTTTGCCCGCGCTCTGGGCGAATACGGTGCCACCAGTATGCTCATCGGCTACACGCCGGGCAAAACAGCCACTATTTCCACCACCGTCTACCAGCTTTGGCGCACCAACGACGAGGCCGGGGCCTTTTTGTGGGTGCTGGTCAACCTGGCCATCAGCGCGGTGGTTCTGCTGGCTGTCAATATGCTGGAGGACCGGCAGAAGATCCAGAGCAAGGCGGTGAAACCATGAGCCTGCAAGTACAGATTCAAAAACGCCTGGGGGAGTTTACCCTGGATGTGGCATTTGAAACCGACGCCGCCCACCCCGAGGTGCTGGGCCTGCTGGGGGCTTCGGGCTGCGGCAAAAGTTTTACCCTAAAGTGCATTGCCGGCATCGAAACACCCGACGCCGGGCGCATTGTGCTGGACGGCGTAACGCTGTTTGACTCGGCCCGGCGGATCAACCTGCCGCCGCAGAAGCGCCAGGTTGGGTATCTTTTCCAGAATTACGCGCTGTTCCCCAACATGACGGTGCGGCAGAACATCCTGTGCGGCCTGCACCGGGAAAAGGACAAAGCCGTGCGGGAGGCCGAGCTGCCCCGCGTGGTATCGCTTTTGCAGCTGCAGGGGCTGGAGAAGCACCGCCCCCATCAGCTTTCCGGCGGGCAGGCCCAGCGGGTGGCGCTGGCGCGCATTTTGGTGAACAAGCCCAAGCTGCTGATGCTGGACGAGCCTTTCAGCGCATTGGACAGCCATCTGCGGGGCAAGCTGCAGGTGGAGATGAAGGACCTGCTGGCCCAGTTTGGCCGGGATGTGCTGATGGTGACCCACAGCCGCGACGAAGCGTACCATATGTGCGGGCGCATTGCCGTAATGGACAACGGCCGCCTGCTGGCCATCAAGGAGACCAAGGCGTTGTTTGCCGACCCGGGCAGCGTCCGCGCGGCGCTGCTGACCGGCTGCAAAAACGTTGTGCCCGCCCGCAAAACCGGCGAATACGAGGTGGAGGTGCCCGACTGGGGCATCCGCCTGCAGACCGCCCAGCCGGTGGCGGAGGGGCTGAAGGCGGTCGGCATCCGCGCGCACTACTTCAACACCAAAACCCAGCAGAACAGCTACCCGGTGGAATACATCAACGATATGGAGGAACCGTTCGAGTGGATTGTCCAGTTCCGCTACCAAACCCAGGCCCCCGATACCGAACCGATCTGGTGGCGCGTCTCCAAGGACCGCCGCCCGCAGCAGTTCCCTGCCAGCTTTGGGGTGGCCCCCATCAATGTGCTGCTTTTGTATGAGTGAGGAGGGATTGCAATGCAGGACCTAGCCGGTGTTATTCTGGCGGCAGGGCTTTCCTCCCGCATGGGGGCCTACAAGCCGCTGCTGGAGGTGGACGGCGTTTCGATGATCCGGCGGGTGGTCGCCATGATGCAGGCCGCCGGCGCCGGGCCGATCCTGGTGGTAACCGGCTACCGCGGCGAGGAGCTGGAGGCCCATCTGCAGGGCACCGGCGTGCAGTGCGTCCGCAACCCGGACTATGCCTTTACCCAGCAGCTGGAATCGCTGCGCCTGGCGCTGGCCGAATTGCGGGGCCGGTGCCGACGGGTGATGATCTCCCCGGCGGACGTACCCCTGGTAGCCACGGCCACGGTGCAGGCGCTGCTTGCCATGCCCGGGGATTTTGTGCGGCCTGTATGGCACGGCGAGGTGGGCCACCCGGTGTTTTTGAACGCCGCCTGGATTGACTACCTGATTGCCTACGATGGCCCCGGCGGGCTGCGCGGCGCCATGGAGCGCAGCGGCTGTGACCTGCGGGAGCTGCCGGTGGAAGACCGGGGCACCGTGCTGGACAACGACACCCCCGCCGACCTGGCGCGTCTGCTGGCGTGGAAGCAAAACGACGATAACGCAAGGAGAACCCCATGAAAACACTTTTTCAAAAGCTGAAAGAAGCCCTCACTGCCGGGCAGGATGCGGTGCTGGTCACGGTTGTGGCTTCCTCCGGCTCCACACCCCGGGGTGCGGGCGCGCGGATGCTGGTCACCGCCGCAGGGCGGCAGTACGGCACCATCGGCGGCGGCGCGGTGGAATACCGCAGCGAGCAGGTTGCCGCCGAGGTCCTGCGGGCCGGTGTCTCCCGCACCGAGACGTTTCTGCTGCACAAAAACCAGGTGCAGGATCTGGGCATGATCTGCGGCGGCGACGTGGGCGTTTACTTCCACTATCTGCCCGCCAGCGATGCTGCCACCCTGCAGGTGGTGGAGGCCGCGCTGGATGCCTTCGCCGTGGGTGAGCAGAGCTGGCTTGTCACCGACATTACCCCCGGCGGCGCCGGCTCTTTGACCCTTTGCGGTGCCAAACGGGGCGTGAGCGGCACGCCGCTGCCCGCCGCTGTGGGGGATGCCATGCGCTTTAAGCCCACCCAGGTGGAGGCGGAGGGCCGCCTGTACTATGTGGAAACGCTGGTCCGCGCCGGGCGGGTGTATATTTTCGGCGGCGGCCATGTGGCCCAAGCGCTGGTGCCCGCGCTGGCGGCGGTGGAGTTCCGCTGCGTTGTGGTGGAGGACCGGGAGGATTTCTGCCGGCCGGTGCTGTTCCCCGGCGTGGAGGAAACCTGCCTGGTGGAAACCGCCCGCCTGGCTGATTCTGTGAAAATCGGGCCGGATGATTATGTCTGCATCATGACGCGCGGCCACAAGGACGATATGGCCTGCGAGGCGTTTGCGCTGCGCACCCCCGCCTGCTACATCGGCGTGATCGGCTCCAAGCGCAAGATTGCCGGCGTCAACGCCAAGCTGCGGGAGCAGGGCTTTTCGGATGCGGATCTGGCCCGGATCAAAACGCCCATCGGGCTGGACATCCAGGCCGAAACGCCGGCCGAGATTGCCGTCAGCATTGCGGCCGAGATGATCCAGGTGCGCGCCGCCCGCAACCGGCGCTGAACAGCAAACCGCAACAAAAGGAGATGCATATATGATGTTTCAGGCAGACAGCGACCTGCAATTTACAGCGGAGGATTTTTCGCTGCCAGATTACCCCTCCCGCATCTTCCGCCAGCGTCCTGGGTGGGAAAAGTTCCTGCCGCTGGGAGATCACGTCTATTTCAACAAGAGCAAGACGATTGTGGACGCGGGCGAACGGGTCCGCTGGTGTTACCTGGTGGTGGAGGGGCGCGTCATCTCCAAGGAGTACACGCCGGAGGGCACCGAGCATATCTACAACTTTTTTGAGGAGGGCAGCCTGTTTCTGGAGTCCAACATTCTGCTGGACGCCCCGGCGGCAGTCTGCTTCCAGACCCTATCCCCCTGCGACCTGGTGCGCATCAGCAAGCAGGACCTGAACCAGGCCATCGCCGAGGACCCCGCCATCTGCCGGTTTGTGCTGGAGAGCATTTCCTACAAGTACTACTCCGCCATGGACCAGCTGCGGGAGAACTACAACCACGACGCCACCTGGAAACTTTATAATATGCTGCTGATTATGGCGGACAATTTCGGTGTGGAGCGGGAAAACGACTGGGTACAGATTCAGCTTAAAATCAGCCAGCAGATGCTCTCCAGCCTGCTGGGGGTGAACCGCGTGACCGTGTGCAAAATTTTGAAAGACATGAAAGAGATGCGTTTGATCGAACAGGTAAACGGATATTATTGCATCCGCAGCGCCAAAATACCAGGGTAAGCCGCTTGGGGCAGGATCTGCCCGACGGAACCGTACTTTTTGACGATATTTTGAACGCATAAACAAAGTGGGCTCA
>CAZIVF010000010.1:0-22477 GCA_964542725.1 uncultured Subdoligranulum sp.
AGCAATTTCGCTAAAGACAAGTTTAGCGAAATTCAGGGGAGTTGGCAAAACCTTCTGGTCCCTTTTAATCGCCGGAACTGCTTCCGTGCTGCCGGCAAAAACTCCCGCGCCGGGATTTTTCCCATTGGTCGGGCAATTCACAATAAAGGAGGAAAACCGTGAGCAGTTACATTGATGTGGCGCACCCCGAACGGCATGCGCCGTATTTGGATATCCCTGATGATGTGGTGGATTACCTCCATTATCTTGACTTTGTCAAGTTGCGCTCCCCGCGCACCGTCAACGGCTACTATCTTGATCTGCGCGGCTTTTTCCGTTTTATGGCTCTGCAATGGGGCTTAGCCACCCCTGGAGCCGCTGCGAAGCAGATCGATCTGACCCACATTACCACGAAACAGATTGCCTCCATCAAAAAGCGGGATATCTTCAGCTACTTGGAATATGCCCGTAGCACAGATAACGGCGCCCAGGCCCGGGCGCGCAAGCTCAGCGCACTGCGGGGCTTTTTTGGGTATATGTGTACCCAGGTCAATAAATTGCGAGATAATCCCACAGAAAACATCAGTTTGGGCAGCCCCAAAAAGGCGCTGCCCAAATACCTGACTCTGGAGGAATCCCAGGATTTGTTAAATAATATACAAAGTGATTTCCATGAACGAGACTACTGCATTTTGACTCTTTTCCTAAACTGCGGCATGCGCTTGGCGGAACTTATCACCATTGATCTGGGCGATTTCCGCAGCGATACCATCCGCATTGTCGGCAAAGGCAACAAAGAACGATTGGTCTATCTGAACGACGCCTGTAAGGACGCGTTGGACCATTACCTCAAAGCACGGGCCGCACTGCCAAATTTGAGCGAAAGACAGGCGCTTTTTGTCTCCAAGAAAACCGGCAAACGGTTGAGCGCGCGCCGGGTTGAGCAGATTGTGGCACGCTGCCTGCAAAGCGCCGGTTTGTCCGGGCGCGGCTATTCGCCCCACAAGCTGCGCCACACCGCCGCCACCTTAATGTACCAATACGGCGATGTAGATATGCTGGCGCTGAAAGAAATACTGGGCCACGAAAACGTCTCCACTACCCAGATCTACACCCACATCAACCAACAGAAGCTGCGGGATGCGGTGGCGGCCTCTCCCCTTTCCGGCGCCAAATATACGCCACCTTCAAAGCAGGACGCCCGCGAAGAGGACAGCCAGCCCGGCCCCCAGCAGGCAGATGACGCCTGACGCCAGTAATACGACGAAGTATCGTACTAAAACGCGTCGTGCCGCGGCAAACAGCGCGTTCCTTGCCGCGCCGCCGCCAAATACCTCCCGGAAGAGTCCCCCAGCCAGCTGGGCCGCATAGCCAGAAAGCCACAGCGCCAAAAGCAGCAGGGTCAGTTCCGGCAAAAAGCTCAGCAGCCAATGGATGACCAGCGCCTTGGCACCGCCCTGCACAAACACACTGGAAGCCCCCAGCCCCAAAAAAGCGCCGCGCAGCAAAAACAGAAGGGCCAGCGCCGGCATACCAATGGCAGAAAAACCGCACAGCATCGTGAGAGTCAGCTGCAAAAAGGCAGTTCCGAACAGCGAGGCCAGCACCGGACCAAAGGATGCAAAGCGCTGCCCGTCCATGTAATAGGCAGCCAGTTCGCTGCCCAGCGGCAGGCGCCCGGCCCGCCCGGCCAGGATACCCGGCAGATATCCCAGCAAAAAAGCCGCCGCAAACCCCCAGGGTGCCCGCCCGGGCCGGTTCCCCCGGGGTGGAGCTGCCGCTGCGGGCCTGCGCGGTGTTTCCCGCTGCCACAGCGGGGCCTTGACCGCCCGCATCAGGCGTTGCGCAGCGCGGCCGCTGCACCCCCCATCAAGCCGCCCAGCAGCAGGGCCAGCAGCACGGTGATACCTGCGGGGCTACAATCCAAAGTACGCCCCGCCAGAAGCGTGGAGGCCAGCAGGCAAAGGCTGTAGAACACACCGCAGGCCAACCCGCACAGCATCTTTTGCCGCCCTAAGCCTTTGGCTAGCACCAGCCCCGAGGCCACTGCGCCCGCCGCAGCGGCCACACAGGCGAAGGGCTTTACCAGCGTAGGCGGCACCGGCATACGCAGCATCACCAGTGCAAACACGCACAGCAGCAAAAATGCCGTACCCGCGCCCGCCGCAAAGCTGCCCGCCAGCACCAGCGCCATGCTCTGGGCGGCGCTGCGGCCGGCAGGCTTTCTTTTTTGCCGTTTCGTCATCTGTTTTTTCATACAAAACGCCCCCTTGCACAATACAGACTATGCAGGGGGGCGTTCCGGTATGCCGTTTATTTCTTGACGGGAGTTTCCTTCTCCTTGTTGATCTCCAGTTTCTCAACCGCAGAGATCGCGGTGCGGCGGAAACGGATCTTGGTGCGGTCGCTGCCGGTCTCCAGAACAAAGGTATCGTCCTTATCGGCAATGGCGACCACGCGGCCCACAATGCCGCCGATGGTGGTGACTTTATCGCCCACCTCGATGGAGCCGCGCATAGCGGCGTCCTTCTTATCCTGACGCTTCTGCGGAACATAGATGATGAGGTACATGAACGCGATGATTAAAACCATCGGTAAGACCATAGAGATGATGCTCGTGGTATCGGTCGAGGTCGTCAAATACTGAATCATAACACGAAACTCCTTAAATAAAACAAATTTCCTTTATTATACAGAATTTGCAGCGCTTGTGCAAGGGGTCTTGCTCAAATTCTTGTATCCAGGCGATGAACGTAGGCGTCGTGGAACACCTGGTAGCAGCCTTCGTCCAGCGCCTCCCGGATGCGTTCCATCAGACGGTTGTAGAAATACAGGTTGTGCATCACTGCCAGGCGCATTCCCAGCATCTCGTCGGCTTTTTGCAGGTGCCGGATGTAGGCACGGGAGAAATTGCGGCAAACCGGGCAGTCGCACTGCGGGTCGATCGGGCGCTCGTCCCGCTCATATTTCAGGTTCTTGATGTTGATGATGCCGTCCCAGGTAAAAAGATGGCCGTGGCGGGCGTTGCGGCTAGGCATCACACAGTCAAACAGGTCAACACCGCGCAGGACGCCCTCTATGATGTTGCCCGGCGTTCCCACCCCCATCAGGTAGCGGATCTTATCCTTAGGCATATGCTCCTCCACAGCGGTGATGATGTCGTACATCACCTCGGCGGGTTCCCCCACCGCCAGACCGCCGATGGCGTAGCCATCCAGGTCATACGCCGCGATGCGTTTCATATGCTCCACGCGCAGATCCCGGTAGGTGCAGCCCTGGTTGATGCCGAAGAGCAGTTGATCCGGGTTGACCGCCTTGCCCTCCTGCTTCAAGCGTGCCATCTCAGCCTTGCAGCGCAACAGCCAGCGGGCTGTGCGGGCGCAGCTGTTTTCGGCATAGTCGTGCTCTGCCGGGTTCTCCACACATTCATCAAAAGCCATGGCGATGGTGGAGCCGAGGTTTGCCTGGATCTGCATGCTCTGCTCCGGCCCCATAAAGATGCTGTGGCCATCCAGGTGGGAGTTGAAGGTTACTCCCTCCTCGGTGATTTTGCGCAGCTTAGACAGGCTGAACACCTGGAAACCGCCGCTGTCAGTCAAAATCGGGCCGCTCCAACGGGTGAACTTGTGCAGGCCGCCCATATCAGCCACCACCTGGTCGCCGGGGCGCAGGTGTAGGTGGTAGGTGTTACACAGCATGACCTGGGCGCGGATCTCCTTGAGATCAAAAGCCGAGAGACCGCCCTTGATGGCGGCGACGGTGGCCACGTTCTGGAAGGCGGGGGTCTGTACAACGCCGTGTACGGTGGTGAATTCGCCGCGGCGGGCGGTCCCTTCCTGACGGATCAAACGGTAAGGCATAGCAGCAAGCTCCTTTGTGCAACTATATTATGTGTGTAGCGGTCTCAGCGGATAAACATGGCGTCACCGAAGGAGAAAAAGCGGTAACGTTCCTCCACCGCCGTTTTGTAGGCGGCCATTGTCTTATCGTAACCGTAGAAAGCGGCGATCAGCATGATGAGGGTGCTTTCCGGCAGGTGGAAGTTGGTGATGAGGCCGTCGATGGCCTTGAGTTCAATCCCCGGATAGATAAAGATGCTGGTATCGCCGCTGCAGGGAACGATGCCGCCGTGGGCAGCCCATACGGATTCCAGCGTGCGGCAGCTGGTGGTTCCCACCGCAATGACCCGATGCCCCGCAGCGCGGGCCGCGTTGATGGCGGCGGCAGCCTCCTCGCTGACTGAGTACCATTCGCTGTGCATCTGGTGGTCCTCGATGCTCTCCTCGCTGACCGGGCGGAAAGTCCCCAGCCCCACATGCAGCGTCACTTCAGCGATCCCCACCCCCATGGCGCGGATGCGTTCCATCAGTTCCGAGGTGAAGTGCAGGCCCGCCGTGGGCGCGGCGGCACTGCCAAGCTCCTTGGCGTAGACGGTTTGGTATTGGCTCTGATCCTCCAGCTGCTCCGTGATATAGGGCGGCAGCGGCATCCTTCCGAAAGCGTCCAGCTTTTCATAGAGCGTCTCGGTATCGTAGCGGAAAGCGACATGCTTGTTGCCATCCGGCAGGGTCTGCTCCACCGTAGCGGTCAGGGTCCCATCGCCAAAGCGGACCTGGGTGCCGGGCTGCATCCGCTTGCCGGGGCGGGCCAGGCACTCCCAGGTATCCCCCCTGACCTGGCGCAGCAGGAGCAGCTCGCAGACTGCGCCGGTGGGGACCTTGGTTCCCACCAGGCGGGCGGGCAGCACCTTGGAATTGTTCACCACCAGCAGATCACCCGGTTCCAGGTAGCCGGTTAGATCGCGGAACACGGCGTGCTCCACCGCATCGCTGCGGCGATCCAACACCATCAGCCGGGCGGCATCCCGCGGCACAGCGGGCTGCTGAGCGATCAATTCCTTGGGCAGATCATACCAGAATTCTTTTTTCAGCATGGTTTTCTTTCCTTTTCGGCGTTTTTGACGTTGACAATCGCAGGCAGCAATACTATAATAATTCGTAAGCACAGAGGCGCGGCCTCCATAAGTAGCATTGCCCGGCACGGCCTGCCAGGGTATGGGCTTTGCGAAAGGGGCGGTCGCCGAAGGCGGGGTACGGCACGCTCCGTCCTGGGTCCGTACCCAAACAGGGGCGGAACTGTCACGCCTGCAAGGGCGTGTTGCGCTGTGCGTGCAATATCATATTATATTGCATTTTGTGCCGGTTTTCAAGCCGGTTTTTTTATTGTCTTTGAAGAAATGCAATAAAAACAACCCGTTTCGCATAGTTTCGCATAGAGGTAAGATGAAAGGAAGGTAGTTTGAGGATGAAACAGTACAATGTAGGTGTGGTGGGCGCCACTGGCATGGTGGGCCAGCGCTTTGTTACCCTGCTCGAAAATCATCCCTGGTTCAAGCTGACCACCCTGGCAGCCAGCGCCCGCTCGGCGGGCAAGACCTACGCGGAGGCCGTCGGCAGCCGCTGGATGATCCAGACCCCGATGCCGGATTCCGTCAAAGGGATGGTGGTGCTGGACGCCGCCAATGTGGAAGAAGTGGCCTCCCGGGTCGATTTCGTCTTCTGCGCTGTCAACATGAAGAAGGAGGAGATCAAGGCGCTGGAGGAAGCCTACGCCAAGGCGGAATGTCCCGTCGTCTCCAACAACAGCGCCCACCGCATGACCCCCGATGTCCCGATGGTCGTGCCGGAAATCAACGCCGAGCATATCGAAATCGTCCCCGCCCAGCGGGAACGTCTCGGCACCAAGCGGGGCTTCATTGCCGTCAAATCCAACTGCAGCCTGCAGAGTTATGTTCCCGCCCTGCACCCGCTGCGGGAGTACGGCATCACCAAATGCCTGGTCTGCACCTATCAGGCCATCTCCGGAGCGGGCAAGAACTTTGACACCTTCCCGGAGATTCTGGACAATGTGATCCCCTACATCGGCGGCGAGGAAGAGAAGAGCGAGCAGGAGCCGCTGAAGCTGTGGGGCCGCATTGAAGGCAAGCAGATCGTTCCCGCCGCCGCGCCCAGCTTCACCGCCCAATGCCTGCGCGTGCCGGTATCAGACGGTCATATGGGCGCCGTCTTCGTGAGTTTTGAAAAAAAGCCCACCAAGGAGGAGATTCTCAGGGCGTGGCAGACCTTCTCCGGCCCCGCCCAGGCGCTGCAGCTTCCCAGCGCTCCCAAACAGTTCCTGCACTACTTTGAGGAGAATGACCGCCCCCAGCCTAAGCTGGACCGTATGCTGGAGAACGGCATGGCAGTGAGCATCGGCCGCCTGCGTGAAGACACCCAGTACGATTACAAGTTCGTCTGCCTGTCTCACAACACGCTGCGCGGCGCGGCGGGCGGCGCGGTGCTGCTGGCCGAACTGCTTGCCGCCAAAGGATATATGGATTGATCTTTTGACCAACAGGAGAGTTTGCCATGAAAAAACCAGTCTTTACCGGGGCCGCCGTGGCCGTTATCACACCGATGAACGAGGATGGCAGCGTCAATTATGAGGAGTTGGGCTGCATCATCGAGGATCAGATTACCCATACTACCGACGCCATCGTTATCTGCGGAACCACCGGTGAGTCCCCTGCGCTCGACCATGAGGAACATCTGGAATGTATTCGCTACACCGTGGAAAAGACGGCGGGCAGGGTTCCCGTCATCGCCGGCACCGGCTCCAATGATACCGCCTATGCGGTGAAACTGTCCCAGGCGGCTGAGCGGGCGGGGGCCGACGCGCTGCTGCTGGTGACGCCCTACTACAACAAAACCAGCCAGGCGGGCCTGATCGCCCACTATACCGCCATCGCCCAGGCGGTCAGCCTGCCCTGCATCCTGTATAATGTTCCCACTCGCACCGGCTGCAACCTGACCCCGGCCACGCTGGCCGAACTGGCAAAACTGCCGAACATTAACGCCGTCAAGGAGGCCAGCGGCAACATCGCCCAAGTGGCCGAAATCGCGGCGCTCTGCGGCGATGAACTGAACATCTATTCCGGCAACGACGATCAGATCGTGCCTCTGCTGGCCCTGGGCGGCAAGGGCGTTATCAGCGTGCTGTCTAACGTGGCGCCCCAGGCGGTTCACGAGATCTGCGCCCTGTGGTTTGCGGGCAAAATGCAGGAGAGCCTTGCCCTTCAGCTGAGGACGCTGCCGCTGTGCAAGGCGCTGTTTGCCGATGTCAACCCCATCCCCGTCAAGTGGGCGATGAACCGCCTGGGCTGGCAGGCGGGCAGCTGCCGTCTGCCCTTGGTCGCGCCCTCCGCTGCAGTGCAGGCCCAGCTGGAGGTCGCGCTGCGCGAATTCGGCCTTCTGCAGTAACGAATTCGGCCTGGGCTTCTTTTGCCTCATCGTTTACTATCATTACACAGAGAGGAATGTACAATTCATGACGGATCTGATCATTCAAGGTATTTACGGCCGCATGGGTCGGGCGCTGGTGGAGAAAATCTCCGCACGGGAGGACTGCCGCGTGGTAGCCGGTGTGGATCAGGCCGCCGGCGGCGTGGGGGATATCCCCGTCTACGCCGGTTTTGAGGAACTGCCCGCGCGGGGTGTGGTCATCGATTTCACCGCCCCCGCCGGCGCCGTAGCGGCGGCCCGCTGGTGTGCGGCGCAGGGGTTGCCTTGCGTCATCTGTTCCACCGGGCTGAGTAAGGCGGATGAGGCGGTTCTGGAGGAAGCAAGCAACAAAGTGCCGGTGTTCCGAAGCGCCAACATGTCGATGGGGGTCAACGTTCTCATCGAACTGGCCCGCCGTGCCGCCCGGCTATTTGGCGGCGAGTTTGACATCGAAATTGTTGAGAAGCACCATCATAACAAGCTGGATGCCCCCAGCGGCACCGCGCTGATGATCGCCGACGCCATCAACGCCGAAGCGGGCGGCCACTATGAGTACGTTTATGACCGCTCCCAGGTCCGCCAAAAACGCGGCGCGAAGGAACTGGGGATCAGCGCTGTGAGGGGCGGCGGCATCGTCGGGGAGCATGAAGTCCTTTTCTGCGGGCCGGAAGAAGTCGTTACCCTGACCCACAGCGCCGGCAGCCGGGGCGTTTTTGCAGACGGCGCGGTGCAGGCAGCTCTGTTTTTGGATGGCCGCGCGCCCGGTTACTATACGATGAGCGATCTTTTGCGGGGGAAGATGCAATGCGTTTGAGAGCCAACGAGATCGCCGCCTGCCTCTGCATCGCCGTGGGTGTGGGCGGCGTGCTGATAGGTTCGCTGGCGGGGGGCGGACTGCCTTTTTCCCAGCCGGTTCCCACACCCTCCCCTGCCCCCACGGCGGCGCCGACGCCGGAGCCTACTGCCACCCCCGAGCCGGAGCCGGTGGTGGAGACGGTCCGCTTCTCAGCCAGCGGCGATAACCTGATTCACGAGGGGCTGTACCTGCAGGCGCGGGAGCGGGGCGGCGACGGCCACTATGATTTCGCCTACGCCTACGAAAACCTGCGGGATTTCTACGCAGGGTTCGATGTCAACTGGCTCAACCAGGAGACGCTGGTCAACGACGAGTATGAGCCCAGCGGCTACCCCTGCTTCTCCACCCCTGGCGATATCACCAACGCCCTGTATGATATCGGCTTCCGGGTGTTCAGCCTCTCCAATAACCATAGCTACGATAAAGGGGCCGGCGGCATCAGCGCCTCCCTGGCGCACTGGGCCGGTATGCCGGAGGATGTGGTCTCGATGGGCTTTTACAATCTGACAACCTACGACAATTACGCTTACCAGACGGTCAACGGCATTACCTTCGGTTATCTCTCTTACACCGAGCATACCAACGGCATCCCCACGCCGGAGGGCAGCGAATACGGCGTTGTGTATCTGAGCCAGACCGATGTGATCGCCCAGCAGATCGCCGCCGTGCGGCCCAACTGCGATGTGCTGGTGATCAGCTGCCACTGGGGTACCGAAGGGAGCCATGTGGTGGAGGAATCCCAAACGCAGACGGCGCAGTGGCTGGCAGACCTGGGTGCCGACCTGATTATCGGCACCCACCCCCATGTGACGCAGAATGCCCAGTGGCTGACCGCCGCTGACGGCCACACCGCCTTTGTGGCCTACTCCCTGGGGAATTTCATCAGCGCCCAGTCCTCCCACGACAATCTGATTGGCGCCCTTTTGGATATCACCATCCAAAAAACCATCCAGCCGGATGGCAGCAGTTCCATCGCGCTGCTGGAGCCGCGGCTGCATCCCGTTGTGACCCAGTACGAGGCCGGGTATAAGAATATTCGGGTTTACCTCTTCCGGGATTATACCGATGAGATGGGGGCGGTCCACGGCAACTTCACCATGAGCCGGGAATCTATCCGGCAGGTCCTGACCGATTCCATCGACGGCGCCTTTTTGGTGCTGGAGTAACGGTCTGCGGCAACCGACCGCAGTAAGCAGAACAAGCAGAAAGGATGACGCGTATGTACGGAGTCAGCAAAATTTCCAGCGAGCAGAACATCATGCTCACCACCTTCCCGGGGGCGCAGTACAGTGCCCAGAGCTTGGCCGAGCATCTGGATGTTTTTGCACAGGCCGGTATTGTGGTGGATATGATCTGCCAGAGCGCCCCCCGTGGGGCCAGCGTGGATTTCAGCTTTACCACCAGCTACAGCAATTTTGCCGCCGTGATGCAGGCGATCCCCGTCGCCGCCAAGGCCAACCCGCCGCTGATTTCCGGCGGATACAGCAAGATCAACCTGTTTGGTGAGGAGATGGTCACAAGCTGCGGCGTGGCAGCCCGTGCCCTCACAGCTCTAGCGGAGGCCGGCATAGAGATCGTGCTGATCACCACCAGCGACCTGGACATCTCGCTGCTGATCCGCCAGCAGGACGAGGACGCGGCCCTAAACGCCCTGACCATGTCGTTCGAGCTGTAAATTAACGAAGGAGCACAAACAACTGGCATCCCCTTCCCTTGGCCGCCTGTGCGGGCTTGGGAAGGGGGATGCCAGTTTTCTATTACGCCTTACACTTGCCTTTAGCGCCGAATTCCTTCGAGGCCAGGAAGGGCAATATATTACAAGAATATTTTCTTGTTTTACTTTTTGCCATATAGCTTGCGGCTTTTCGGTCAACGTGATATGATAGTTCTTATCTTAGGAAGTTCTGAGCAGATCCTGCGCAAATTGTCGGGCAAGACGGCGGCGCGGCGTCGCCGGCAAGATGCGTGCCAAGCCCGAAGCGCGCGGTTTGTTCAGAGATTCCCCAACAAAAAAAGGACGGTTCCCAGATGAAGTATGGCTTTCTACGGGCTGCGGCCCTCTCCCCCTCGTTGCGTGTGGCAGACTGTGCGTACAACGCCCAACAGATCATCGCAGGGATGCGGCAGTACGCCGCCCAAGGCGTTCAGCTGCTCTGCCTGCCGGAGTTATGCCTGACCGGATACACCTGCAGCGATTTATTTTTGCAGGAGACGCTCTGCCGCGGCGCGGAAGCCGGCCTGGCGGAGATCCTGCGCGCCTCAAAAGGGCTGAACATGGTCACTCTGGTGGGACTTCCCGTCCGCCATGGCAGCAAGCTGTACAACTGCGCCGCCGTTGTCTGTGACGGGGAGCTTCTGGGGCTGGTGCCAAAGACCCATCTTCCCAACTACGGCGAATTCTATGAGAAGCGCCACTTTATTCCCGGCCCCCGGGATGCCGATTTTATCGAAATCGCCGGGCAGGAAGCGCTATTTGGCGTCAATCTGCTGTTTGCTTGCCGCCAAATGCCGGAGTTTGTGCTGGGTGTGGAGGTGTGCGAGGATCTGTGGTCCCCCATCCCGCCCAGCTGCCGCCATGCGCTGGCAGGGGCTACCGTGGTCGCCAATCTCTCGGCCAGCGACGAGACGGTTGGAAAAGCCGCCTACCGCCGTGAACTGGTCTGCGGGCAGAGCGCCCGGCTGCTCTGCGCCTACCTCTACGCCGATGCCGGCCATGGGGAAAGCACCACCGATATGACCTTTGCCGGGCATAATCTGCTGGCAGAAAACGGCGTTCTGCTGGCCGAAGCCGCCCCTTTTGAGAACGGCGCTGCCATGACCGAACTGGACCTAAACCGCATGGTGCAGGAGCGGTTGCGCAATACCACCTTTGTGCCGGAACCACAGGGATACACCACTGTGGAATTCGACTTGACGCCGGTGGAGGTTCCGCTGACCCGCCCGGTCTCCCCCACCCCCTTTGTTCCCCAGGATGCGGATGCCCGCGCCGAGCGCTGCGAACTGATTCTGCGCATCCAGGCCGAGGGGCTGGCCAAACGGATGGAACACACCCACGCCAATTGCGGCGTGTTGGGGATATCCGGCGGGCTGGACAGCTGCCTGGCCCTGCTGGTGGCGGTGCGCGCCTGCAAAGTGCTGGGGCGTGACCCGCAGGCGATCGTTGCCATCACCATGCCCTGCTTCGGCACCACCAAGCGCACTCGCTCCAACGCGGAAATCCTGTGCGAAACGCTTGGGGTCAGCTTTGCCGAAATCAACATCACCAAGACGGTGCAGCAGCATTTTGCGGACATCGGCCAAAACCCGGAGAGTTACGATGTGACCTTTGAAAACTGCCAGGCCCGCGTGCGCACCCTGGAACTTATGGACTACGCCAACAAGCACGGCGGCTTTGTCATCGGCACCGGCGATTTGAGCGAACTGGCGCTGGGCTGGGCCACCTACAACGGCGACCATATGAGTATGTACGGCATCAACGCGGGGGTTCCCAAAACGTTGGTGCGGCACATCGTCCGCTATGTGGCCGATACCGCCGGCAGCGAAGCTCTGCGCCGCGTTTTGCTGGATATTCTGGATACCCCTGTCAGCCCCGAACTGCTGCCTGCCGCCGAGGATGGCGGCATCAGCCAGCAGACTGAGAAGTTGGTCGGCCCCTACGAACTGCACGACTTCTACCTGTACTATGTACTGCGCTTCGGTTTTGGGCCTGCCAAGATCTACCGTCTGGCTCAGGCCGCGTTCCAGGGCCAGTATGACGGTGCTACCCTGCTGACATGGTTGAAAAACTTCTACCGCCGCTTCTTCGCCCAGCAGTTCAAGCGCAGCTGCCTGCCGGACGGCCCCAAAGTGGGTTCCGTCACCCTCTCGCCCCGCGGTGATTGGCGTATGCCCAGCGACGCCTGCAACACCCTGTGGATGCAGGAGTTGGAGACACTGCAGTAAACCGTATAACCGCGAAGCGCAAAGGGCGGGGCATATTTTCCAATTCCCGAAAGATACAAGCAAATAAAAAGGCGGAAAAGTGGTGTGCTTCCCGTCAAGTAGACAAATGAAAAAATAAAGATTTTCTGCCATCAGATTTTGGTCTGGTGGCAGTTTTACGCTACTGCCAGATAATTGTTGTGTTTCTCCATCGGTGTCAGAACACCTTATCTTTCGCTGTAACCGTTTGTTATTGTAGTATTCGATATAATCCTCAATCACCTTATCGAACATTTTAGTATAGTATACTTGTTTTATGCGGCCACGGCCGCACCGTCAAATTCACAGAAAAAAATCCTGCCATTACAAGGCGCGATGGCAGGAACTTCGATGCTCAACTATGCGCTCACTTCTGAGTAATCCATGTCCACTGGACGGGTCGACGATCTCCCCATCCTTGCAACGAAATCTTTGACCGAGGCATCCACCTTTCCATCCAGGAACTGCTGATAATTGGCGTCCAATACAAACCGTATCCCGGCCCCACAGGACAGCAGCGCCAGCCTATCGCATGGCAATCCATGGCAACGATTAGGTAGTCTGCTTTTTCATCATATTCTGGAAGAGCTTAGTATTATAGATGCCCAACGCGACGGGGACATCCAGCTGATTTTTGCTCATCCCCAACACTTTTTCACCGTTATGCCCCATATCGGCGATGAGCATCAGGCCCGAGACAAAGCGGGCCATGTCCGAATTCAGGAAGAGCAGCGGCGCGGCCATCTCCTCCGGAGTGGCGAGCCGCCCGATTGCGCCATTTTCCTTTAATAGCTGTTCCTGCCCACCGGCCATTTTTTCAAATTCCTGTTTCATGCCGGTGTCGGTGGAACCAGGCAGCAACGCGTTCACACGGATCCCTTTGGAAGCGTACTCGACCGCTTTCAGAGTAGTATAATAGTTCATTGCCCGCTTCGACAGGGTGTACGCCATCACGCCCACACCGTTGTTCGGGGATACCTTTTTCATGAAAGCAATCATTTCCTCCCAAGTCTTGCAGTCCATCACCCGCTTGTACTCCTTTTTCCACTTTTCCCACATCAGGCCACCGCAGCTGGTGACATAGGCAATGCTGCTGCCCGGCGCCATCCGCTGTTCCAGATAGGTATCGGTAATGTACTTGTTGGCGATGAAATTGACGGTGAAGGTGACCCAGTAGCCGGTCCGCGCGCCGGACAACCCTGCCACGCCGAAAAAGCAGTCGATGGACTGGGGCAGCTTTGAGAATGCTGCGTCGATGCTGTCCTTGCTGGAGAGGTCGGTGGTGATAAAAGACTCCATCCCCTCGATTGCCGCCTCGTTGCGGTCAAGGCCGTACACTTTCGCCCCCAGGGCAATGAGTTGCTGGCAGGTCGCCTTTCCGATGCCGCTGGCGGCTCCGGTGACCACACATACTTTATCTTGATAATTGAGCAATTCCATGTTGCTTATCTCCTTTACCGGATCAACCGATGTTGATTTTTACTTCAGTATCCGCCAGCCCGGTCGCCTTAATGCGCAGAGTCGCTTCGCCATCCGCTTCCGGCGCCCGCAGCACGGCCAAAGCACGACCATGGTAGGCGCGGATGGTGCCGGTGGTGTAGTTCTCCTCCGTCTGAGGGCGGGCAGAGCCCAGCGCCAGCAGCGCGGCACCTTCCACCTCAACGCTCAGCTCCGATTCGGCATAGGGAACCAGAACTCCTGCACCGTCGGTCAGTTCCAATTCCACAAAGCAGATCCCATTTGGGCCAAAGCCGTCAGCTTTCAGACGAACCTTCTCCGCCTCACCGCCGGAAACGACAGTGGAGCGTGAGATTTCAAGATTCCCGTCATAGCTCACAGCCATCAGATCGCCTCTGGTATAAGGAACCTCAAACGCCGCCTTGTTGTGTGCGGTGGCTTTGCGGCCAAGGGACTGTCCGTTCAGCAAAAGCTCTACCTCCGGCGCGGCGCTGTAGACTTCCACCGTTACTGGGCTGCCCTCGGCCACCGGCCAGTTCCAGCTGTCGGTGCAGTCCGGCCAGGCATAGCGCCCCAGCAGCTCGACTTTATCGTGGTTGCGCGGGTCATGCACGGCGATGTAGGTCTCCTTGCCGCCCCACACGGTTTTGCGATAGGCCAGCTGCGCCCGGGCATTGCCGCACAGGTCGAAATCACCACAGCCGGAGGTGCGCCATGGGTAGGGCGCGGCATGGATGGTCTGCGCCACAGCGGCGGCCTGGTCTTTCTCCACATACAACTGCTTGCCGATGCCCGCCTCGCCGATGTAATCCATGCTCGTCCATACGAAATCACCAATCAGATAGGGGTATTTTTCCACCGCACGCCAGTATGCTTCCATCTCGGCGGGCTTGGATTCGGTGCTGCAGATGACACGGTTGGGGAACCGCTCGCCCGTCACCTCATACTGGTAGGCCAGGTAGTTGTAGCCTACCACATCCCACGGCGCACAGAACGCCTCGGTCTTGCCCGGCCACAGCGCCTTGCCGTATTTGCTGTCCAGGTTGCTCATGCCACCGGTCAGCACACTGGGGTCTTCCATCATGGACTGCCAGAATTTGACCGTGTCAAAGTCATCCAGGCCGCTGAAGAAGGAGCACAGTGCGCCGCAGATCGGGCGGGTAGCATCCATCGCGCGGGCAGCCTGTGCCAGCTCATAGGAGGTGCGGTAGCCATCGCTCAGGCCGCCCTGCTCCGGCAGTTCGTTGCCGATGGACCATAGCACAATGCTGGGATGGTTGCGGTCGCGCCGCATGAAGGCTTCCAGCTCGGTGCGCCATTCCAGCGCAAAGATGTTGGAATAATCGTACTGGTTCTTGGCCATATTCCAGCAATCGAACGCTTCCTCAATGACAAGGATACCTAGCCGGTCACACGCTTCCAAAAAGGTGGCGGAGGCGGGGTCGTGCGCGCAACGCACGGCGTTGTAGCCATTTTCCTTGTGACGTTTCAGCTTGCGGTATTCGGCCTCATAGAAACTGGCAGCGCCGAGGATGCCGTTGTCATGGTGCAGGCAGCCGCCCTTTAACTTGACGGTGCGGCCGTTGAGGACAAACCCGTTTTTCGCGTCCACCGAGACGGTGCGCACGCCGAAGATGGTCTGTGCGGTATCCATCGGGCCCCCATCCTCACCCAGCAGGGTGGCGTCCACGTCATAGACATAAGGGTTATCAATATCCCAGATGTTGGCGTTTTCCAGGCAGAGTTGGGTGCGGCAGGAGACTTTTTGCCCGGCGGCTACATAGACCCGGATGCGCCCCTCGGCGTCCCCAATCTTAAAACTGACCCAGCCGCAGAAGGGCTTTGCGCTGTGGTTCTCCACCTCGGCCTGCGCCACAACAAAAGCGTCGCCGTTCAAAATGTGGTCGATGTACAAGTACAGGCCGTCCGGCGCAATGTGTACCATGGGCGCGGTCAGCAGCGTGACATCGCGGTAGATACCACCGCCGGAATACCAGCGGGAGTTAGGCTCATCATCGTTGGATACGGTGACGGACAGCCGGTTGGTGCTGCCGTATTGCAGCAGGTCGGTCAGCTCAACAGCGAAGGGGGTGTAGCCGTAACGGTGGCTGCCCATCACGTGGCCGTTCAAAATGACCTTGGTTTTGCCGAACACGCCATCAAAATACACCAGCACCCGCTGGCCTTCCCACTCAGTCGGCACTTCCAGCTGCTTGGTATAGGTGTAAACGCCGCCATCATAGTAGCCGGAGTTGGCACCGTTTTTGCTGTTCGGGTTTACATTGCCTTCGACCATAAAATCGTGGGGCAGATCGACCGGTTTCGTCTGCACCGGCATCATGGGGATGCGGGGCGGCTCGCCCTTTTGCAGCGTCCAGCCGCGGTTCAAATTGGTACGTTTCATCGCTTAACGCTCCTTTCAGCCCTTATAGCTGCCCAGGTGAGCCAGACTCGGTTTGGGGGTGCGGATCTGGCCGCCCGCGCGGTCGACGGCGATCAGGCCAAACTGCATGGCAAAGCCCTTCTGCCACTCAAAGTTGTCCATCAGGCTCCAGTAGAAATATCCCTTGATGGGCAGCCCATCGGCCAGGCAGCGCCGCACACCGGCCAGCGCTTCGTCAATGAACGCCACGCGGCGGGTATCATCGGCGGTGGCGATGCCGTTCTCGGTCACCATCAAGTCGCCCTTGAACTCCTTCGCCACCCGGCGCAGCACGTTTTCCAGCGCCTGCGGGTAGAATTCGTAGTTCATCTGGGTCAGCTCGGCCCCCTCCGGCGCGGGCATACTGCCGTTTTCATCGTAGCGGGAGCGGGTGTAGTTCTGCACGCCGAGAAAATCATCATCGGCGATGGCAGGCAGATAATGGGTGAACTCATCGTCCCAATCCTTCTGCGCCGGGGCCTCGCCGCCAGGCAGCGGCTGGATATCATGCAGCGAGAGCGTCAGGCCCACCTTGATATCGGGGTACAACTCATGGATGACGGCGCGGGCCGCCTTGTGAGCTTCCATGACCAGCTCATCACCGCGCGGCGTACGGGAATTGGTGAAGATCTGCGGCTGCTCAGTGCCGAACACTTCCATATTCTCGACGGCCACGAACTTCTGGTTCTCCATCATTTTTTGCAGGTTGATACCCATCTGCACGCCGCTCTCCGCGTTGGCTCCTGCGGCCTGGGCTTTGGCGGCCTGGGCCATCAGCTGCTGCATATAACGCTTGGCAATAGCGGCCATCTGCACGCCCATATTGGCCTCGTTGATGGTGCACACATAGCGCAGCTCGCTGCCCAGACGCTCCATCACAAAGCGGGTGTAGCGGGCGAAATCGGCGGGCGTGGTCTCGGCCTCCCAGCCGCCCTTGCGGATGAGCCAGACCGGGCTGGAAAAGTGCAGCAGGGTGACCACAGGCTCGACATCATGCGCCTTGCAGCAGACGATGACCTTGCGGTAATGCTCGATCTCGGCCTCGTCAAACTGGCCCTCCTCCGGCTCGATGCGCGCCCATTCAATAGAGAAGCGGTAGGCGGAAAGCCCGGCTTCGGCCATCAGTTTGATATCTTCCTCAAAGCGGTTGTAGTGGTCGCAGGCGTCCAAGGATGGCTCCGCAAAGCTGGTATGGGGCATCTGCTCCTGCGCCCAGTAGTCGCTGTGGATGTTGTTGCCCTCCACCTGGTGGGCGGCGGTGGCTGCACCGATAAAAAATCCTTTAGGGAAACGCATGGTTGTGTCCTCCTTTACGGTTTTTTGACCTGGTTCAAGGCATGGTTGAGTTTGTGGACAAATTCCGGCGTGACCAGCTTGCCCATCTGCTTGAGGGAGGCTTCCACGCTCATCCTCTCCATCATCCTGAGCATCTCGGGCGGCAGCTGGACATTTTTAGCCACGTCTCCGTAGGCTTTCACGATCTTGGCCTGCAGGGGCGCGACCAGTTCTTCCATCACGGTCTGCGCTTCGGGGCAGGCTTTCACGGCGCCCATGCTGTCCTTGATGGAGAAATATCCATCCCGCACGATCTCATCCTCACGGTCAAACCAGTTGACGATGGCGGCGCCATCTTTGATGTAATCGCGGTTGGGCGACTCAACACGGCGGATAGTCATCGCATCGCTCAGATCGCCGCTGACTGCCTTGATCTCATGGGTGCCGGTGAGGGGAACGGTGAAGGTGAAGATCTTATCCCCGGTCTTTTCACCGACCAGTACACCGTCCAGATACAAGGCAACCGTCTTTTGGTTGGAATAGACCTTGACCTCGGCTTTCTCCTCGCAGCGGTCAGCGTAGCGGCGGCCGCAGAGGTGGATAAACGGCTCGTCGGAAAGATAGGCTTTGTAAAGATAGAACGCGTCCTTTTTGGTCTTGCGGTCAAAGGTGACAAGGCCCTTCTGGTTCTGGCCTGGCTTGCCGCCCTCGTCGCGTCCGTCGGCACCGAAGTCGAAACCGTTCCAGCAGTGCATCGCCCAGATATACGGCCTCTCGCTCCACATTTTGAGCATATGTTCGTGGTAAAGTGCCTGATACCCTTCGCTCCAGTCACCCTTTTCGGGGCTGCCGTTCTGGTAAGCCGGGTTGGCGTCGGCGCCGTACTCCGACAGGCCGATCACCGCGTCAGGGTGGTTTTTGTGGAAGGTGTCAAACCACTCATCGTTCTGTTCCAAGTCGCCCACATACCAGCCGTAATAGAGGTTATAGCTGCGGATATCCGCCAGGAAAACGAAGGGATCGCTCGCGTCCAGCATAAAGGCGTGGGCCATCGTGGTATACCGGGTCGGATCAAGCTTATGGCAGAGGTCATTCAGCAGGTTGTGGTTCTCCACCATGTCATCGGTCACTCCGGTCGTGGCCGTGATCTCGTTGGAAAGCCCCCAGCAGACGATAGAGGGATGGTTATAATTCTGGACGATGAGTTCCCGCATCTGGCTGAGGGTGTTTTCCCGCGCCTCCGGCATATGCTCGGTGATGTAGGGAATCTCCGCCCAGACGATCAGGCCGTACCGGTCGCACAGGTCATAGAAATACTGATCGTGCTGGTAGTGTGCCAGCCGCACGCTGTTTGCACCCATCTCCACCAGAATGGCCACATCCTCCTCATGCTCGGCCTTGGTCAGCGCATTGCCAAGCCCCTGCCGATCCTGATGGCGGGCGGTACCGACAAGGCGCAGCGGGACGTTGTTGAGGATGAAGCCTTTCTGCGCGTCAAAGGCAATCTTGCGGATGCCGAAGCTGGTGTTTACCTCATCGCCGCAGGGAAGACTCGCGGTGGCGGTGTAGAGGTACGGGTCCTGCCGGCCGTTCCACAGATGCGGCGCGGCGATGGTGAACACGGCGGTGTCCTGCACGGTCTGCGTTTCGCCGTTTACGGTGATGGTCACGCTCTCGGCGTTGTGCCAGGTCTTAACGGTGACGGTGGCAGTCGCAAGATCGTCGGAGGGGACCGGCGTCACCTGAATTGCGGGCGCACCGCAGTATCCCAGTTCAAAGTGTTCGTGCGGCACTGTGAGGAGATAAACGTCGCGGTAGATGCCGCCGTAAAAGGTGAAGTCCGCTTTCTGCGGGTAGACACGGCGGTTATCGCCGTTATCCACCGCCACCTCCATGCGGTTCTCGGCCTGCAGATAGGGCGTCAGTTCCACGCGGAAGGTGGAAAAACCGCCCTCATGCACAGTCAGCTGCGTGCCGTTCAGGGTGACAGTGGTGGTCATCGCCGCGCCGCGGAACTCCACCCACAGCTCCTCACCCTCGGCCAGCGCCGGGCGGGCAAAATCCTTGCGGTAGAGGCAGGTGCCACGGTAATAATCGTTGCCGCCGTCCTGCCCGTCCTTGGCGTTCCAGGTGTGGGGCAGGGTGACCGACGCTTCATTGTTCTCTTTGATAAATGTCCAGTTGTCGTTCCAAAGTGTAATTTTTCTCATGGTCAGCTCCCTGTGTCAGCAGTCATTGCGGTTTGCGGAAGAAAAGGGTCAGCAGTTTGGCCGCGCCCTCGCCCCGGTAGACAAGAAAGATCGGATGGATGCCGGAAAGGGAAACCGTGGCGCAGGTCTCCTTCCAGGTTCCGGCGGCGGGAACTGGCAGTTCGGCCAGCTTTTCCCGCTCGTTCCAGACTTCGAACACACCGTCAGCGCTGCCCATGCAGGTTACGCCCAACGTCACCGGCCCGTCAAAGTCAAAATATTTGTAGCCAATCCTGGTGCCATCCTTAATGTCGGTGATGAACCGCTTCTCTCCCGCATGGGTGATGTAGGGAATGTCGGCGTCCACCGTGGTGTTGGTGGCGTGGGGCATATGGCCGTTGGTCAGCACGCAGGAGACCGGCGCGGGGTAGCTTCCCTTGGCTGCCAGCGGGCCGGGATTCAGGCCCATGCTGGTGCACTCCACCTGCGGGATGCTGCCGTCGGGCAGGATTGTCACCTTCTCGGCACAGGCCTGGCGGCTGAAGGTGCCGCGATGGGTCTGCCGATGATGGAAAATATACCACTGGCCGTTGATATTCTCAAGACTTCCGTGGTCGTTGGCGGTCATGTTGGTGCGATCCTGCTTCGGCAATCCCTTGTAGCCTACATCGCCGTTGGAGATGATGGTGCCGCCGTAGACAAAGTCGCGGTCGGGGTACTGGCTGGTGGCGTAGCACAGCTCGTTGCTGTTTTCCGACGAATAGATGAAGTAGTAGCGACCGTCGATCTTGCGGATGGACGAAGCCTCGTAGAAAGAGTGGCCGAAGAAGCTGGAATCCGCCGGTGTGTCGAACTGGCCGGCCACGATGCGCGCCGGGCCTTTGCGGATGGTGAGCATATCGTCCTCCAGCTCAAAGGCGTTGGCGCCCATCAGCGGCATGGTCAGGCGGTCCAGCTCTTCATCGGTCTTGTGGAACAGCATCTTCAGCGCCGGGCGCACCACCATAGCCATGGCCAGGCTGCCGGGCTGGGGCATGGCGGGGGCGGCGTTTGCAGATTGGGCAGCGGGGGCTTGCTTTTGCTCGCCCTCATAGCCGGCGCCCTGGCTGTGGGCCTCGCCCGCCACCATGGAAAGCGACCAGCCGCAGTACAGGCGGATCACACCGTCATCGTTGATCACGGCCGGGTCACCCATCAGGTAGTCATTGTAGGGCTGCCCATCGGCGGAGCGGATTTGACCGTGGTAGCGGTACGGCCCCTCCACCCTGTCGCTGACTGCCACCGAACAAAAGCCGTTCATGCCGCGCTGCGGGTCGGTGAGGTTATAGTAAAGGTAGTAGCGTCCATCGTTGCCCTGCACCACGTCCGGCGCGTACAGGTCCATGATCTGGTCTTCCTGAAAGCGGGGGTCCTGCCGGGCATTGTAAATTTCGCCATGGCAGACCCACTCGGTGGGGGCGGAGAGCGGCGCGGACCAAAGGACGTAGTTACCCAGCTCACAGTACCGGGCGCCGCCCTCTTTATCGTGGGAGCCGAACAGGTAGATGCGGTCCCCAAACACATGGGGTTCGCCGTCAGGGATGTATTCACTCAATGGCAGGAACGGGTTGACGCCCGGTTTCATAAGCCTGGCCTCCTTATTCCTTATTCTGCTTTCTGGGCAGCAGCAGCGGCGCGCTGGGTGTTGAACTCATTGACCTTGGGTTCCAGCTTCATAAACTGGTAGGCCGCGAAGGCAACCGCCACCAGCAGGATGGCCGGCAGCAGAGCGTAGACGGCACGGATCATCAGGATGGCGCTGGCTGGCTGCGCAGTAGCGTTTTCAGCGGAGATGTAGCCGGCGGCGCTGAGCAGGATGCCGGTCAGGAAGGAACCAAGAGAACCGCCAAACTTGGAGGCGAAATTGCCCAGAATGCCGGATGAACCGTCCATGCGAGGCAAGCCGAGGATTTCGTTATAGGTACAGATGTTCATCACGAACAAAACCTGATAGTAAGCCAGAGGCGCCGTGGCAATGGCGGTGATCAGGCCCAGCGCCAGCAGCGCGGTGAAGTTGGTGCCGGCGAAGAAGATCAGGACATAAGCGATGATACCGCCGATGGCAAAGAAGTAGATCATCTTGCTGGTAGAACCGAGTTTTTTCATGATGGTGGGGAACACGAACATAACGGGCAACACGACGATGCTCAGCACGCTGAAAGCGGACATCAGCGTGACATCGCCCATGACCCACTTGAAGTAGTAGGTGCCAACGGCGCTGCCGGTGATCAGGTTATAGGCCAGCATGATGATGGCATAGTACCAGACATACTTGTTCTTGGTGAGCAGGGTCTTGATCTCGTCAAAGCGCACAGGTTCCTGCTTGGTGCTGGCGTCTACGGTGGGGTCTTCCTTGCAGAAGAAGAAGCGCAGCAGGCCGATGAGGGTGGCGGGGAGCATCAAAGCCATCATCAGGGTGCGCCAGCCGGCGGCGCTGGTGGCGATGCGGGCCATCAACATGGGGAAGGAAATGGACAGGACCATGGAACCGGCCATGGTGATGATGCCGCCGTAGGAGGCAACTTTACGGATGAGGATCTCGTTGTTGGAGAAAGCGCGGATGGTGTACGGGGTGCCGGCGGCCTGGCGCAGCGTCGTGAAGACCGAGAAGGTCAGCGTGTACATGCAGAAGATCCAGGCGCATTTGATGGGCAGGCTCCATTCCGGAGAACAGCTGAACAGCAGAATGGTGCATACTGTCATGCCGACAATGCACAGTTCATAGGGGCGGCCCTTGCCGAACTTGGTATGGGTGTTGTCCACCAGAACACCGGCGAACACGTCGGTGAACGCGTCCACGATCTTGCTGACCATCAGCAGCGTGCCGACGAGGGCGATGTCCACCCCCAGCGTGTCAGAGCAGTACATCGACAGATAACTGATACCCAGCAGATTGATCCAGCCCGCGACTACGTCGGAGCTCTTCCACGCCAAGGTGGTTGGGATTCTTGGTTTTTGCCATAATGATTACCTCCATTTG
>CAZIVF010000010.1:22577-30569 GCA_964542725.1 uncultured Subdoligranulum sp.
CCACGCCAAGGTGGTTGGGATTCTTGGTTTTTGCCATAATGATTACCTCCATTTGCTTTGTCCGGGCCGCAGCCCGATTCCCATTTGCGTGTAGGATCCACGTCTTTCTACACGCTATGTGTTCAGTATACAGACAAAAACAGCAAAACGGTTAGAATCATAATGCCCTTGTTAGAAATATTTTATCTTTTTTGCAAAAAAAGCGTTTTTCCCCTTTACACAGTGTCGAAGGGAAGGATACAATAGAGATACAAACATCACCCGGGAGGACGCTATGGACCGAACGATCTTCATCTCACTGCTGCGCAACCTTCTCAATGCCCCGGTCACGGTCTGCCCGCCGGACGGCGCCGGTTTTGCGCAGTTTGCCGAGAAATACTGCTACAATCCCACCCTCCAGCCCATGTTCACCGCCGAAGCTCTGGCCGTTTCCTCAGCAAACGCCGAGGAAGGCGTGATGTATGAACTGCGGGATGAACTGGGGATCTGGGTACAGTTTTTCCGGTATGAGGAGGATATTTTCCTGCTCGGCCCCTATGTCAAGAGGGTCTTTGATTCTGCGGCGGCGCAGCGCACGCTGCTGGCCCTGCATATCCCGGCCTCCTATCTGTCGTCGGTACGGCTCTATTATTCGGGGCTGCCGCTCCTCAGTTCCACGATGGTGCGCAATACGACGGCAGCCTGCCTCAACGCACTTACCGGGACCTTCCGCGAGTACACGGCCTGCCGGATCGAGAGCGGTCCGCGCGCACTGCAGCCGCCCGGCAAGGAAGAGTTCGGGCGCAGCCTGGACTACAATTCCGTTTACCAGCGCTACGATCTTGAAAACCGCTTCCTGCGCACGATCGAGACCGGGGATATCGACAACGTAATGCGAGCCTATACCGATATGAGCAACTACGGCGCAGTCCAGAGCCGCTACACCAACGCAGTGTATATGAACCCGTTGATCGGGCTTTCGATGTCGCGGGCCTTGGCGCGCAAGGCGGCGGAGCGGGGTGGCGCCTCGGTCATTGAAATCAACGAGATCACCCAGCGCGGTATGCAGCGGATGATGTCGGAACACCGCGCGGACAAGCAGCGTCAGGCCACGCTGGAAATGATGTACGAACTGGCCGACGCCGTCCGTCGTCACCGCCTGGACGTGGGAAACTATTCCGCCCCCATCCGCAAAGCGGTGGAATATCTGCTGTTCAACTACACGCAGCAGATCAGCTTGCCCGATCTGGCACAGGTGGCAGGGCTTTCGGTTTCTTTCTTCTCTAAACAGTTCAAAAAGGAGACTGGCACAACAGTACTCCAGTACGTCGCGCATCTGCGCTGTGTGCGCGCGGCGGAGTTGTTGCGTACCGGGAACGGATCGGTGCAGGACATCAGCACCTTTGTGGGATATCTGGACAGTAACTATTTCGTCAAAGTCTTCCGCAAGGAATACGGTATGACGCCCTCGGAGTATCGAGCCAAGTCGGTGACTTAGCATGCTGCTGTGCCGCAAAGTAATTGCGAACCGATTTTATCATGTAACAGACCCCCGTGCCGGCCGAATGAATTTCTTGGGAGATGTTCAATTTGGTGTTTGGTATATAAGGTTACGAGATAAATGTAGAACGATATGTTGCACACTACCCCAGATAGTATTGACATCACAAAATTTCCCCTGTGCAGGCTAATGACCTGCACAGGAGCTTTTGTTTATCGTCCGTTTTTACGGAAGATGTTCTCTTTATTTGCCAAATACCTTATTATAATCGGCCTTGAATTTTTCGATGCCGGCATCGGTCAGGGGGTGCTTCACCATCTGCATAATGACCTTGTACGGCACGGTGGCGATGTCAGCGCCGGCAAGCGCACAGTCCGTCACATGGATGGGGTTGCGCACGCTGGCGGCGATGATCTCGCAGTGAAGCTCCGGGTAATTGGCAAAAATATCGGCAATGGTCTGGATCAGTTCTATGCCGGGCTGGCCGATATCATCCAACCGCCCCAGGAAGGGGCTGACGTAGGCCGCGCCGGCGCGGGCGGCCAGCAATGCCTGGTTGGCACTGAAAATCAGCGTGCAGTTGGTGGGGATGCCCTCGGCGCTCAGCACCTTGATGGCTTTCAGCCCTTCCGGCGTCATGGGGATCTTGACGACCATGTGTTTCGGATCCAGCGCGTAGATTGCCCGGCCTTCCGCGATCATCCCCTCGGCGTCCTCGGTGGTGGCTTTCACCTCGCCGCTGATCGGGCCGTCCACAAAGCTCGCGATCTCGGCCAGCGTCTCGGCGTAGTCGCGGCCCTCCTTGGCGATCAGGCTAGGGTTGGTGGTGACACCGGCGATCACGCCCATGTCATTGGCTTTGCGGATCTCATCCACATTAGCAGTGTCAATAAAGAATTTCATACAATACATTCCTTTCCGTAGAATCGTTCTTTGATTACAACAATTCCTTTGCTTTGACTACAATATTTTCAGCGCACAAGCCAAACTGTCTCAACACTTCCCACGCCGGGCCGGAATGGCCAAATTCGTCCTGTACGCCCACACGGCGCATAGGGGCAGGACATTTTTCGCTCAACAAACCGGCTACCGCTTCCCCCAAGCCGCCGAAAATACTGTGTTCCTCACAGGTCACGACCCGGCCGCACTCGCGGGCCGCTTTGATGATGATCTCCTCGTCCAACGGTTTGATGGTGCAGATATTGATCACACGGGCTTGGATGCCGTCCTTCTTTAGCATCTCAGCGGCTTTCAGCGCTTCGTTCACCATAAGCCCTGTTGCGACCAAGGCCACGTCGCTGCCTTCGGTCAGCTGCTCCCCTTTGCCGATCTCAAAACGGTAGGTTTCTTCATCGTGCAAAATAGGCAGTGCCAAGCGCCCAAAGCGCAGATAGACCGGGCCTTTGTGCTCGTAGGCTGCCTGCACGGCGGCGCGGGCCTCCACATCATCGCAAGGACACATGACCACCATGCCGGGGATGGAGCGCATCAGCGCGAAATCCTCACAGCATTGATGGCTGGCGCCGTCCTCCCCCACCGATATGCCGCCGTGGGTGGCGCCGATCTTGACGTTCAGGTGCGGATACCCGATGGAGTTTCGGACCTGTTCAAAGGCACGCCCCGCGGCGAACATGGCGAAACTGGAAGCGAAGGGTACCAGTCCCATGGCTGCCATACCGGCAGCCGAGGCCATCATATTTGCCTCAGCAATGCCGCAGTCAAAGTGGCGGTCGGGATACGCCTTTTTGAACACACCGGTCTTAGTGGCAGCGGCCACATCCGCATCCAGCACCACCACTTCGGGATGCAATTTCCCCAACTCTACCAAGGCCGCGCCATAGCTGTCCCTCGTGGCGATTTGTTTCACTTCACTCATGGTCGGCCTTCTCTTCGATCTGCGCCAGCTGGGCATTCAGCTCCGCCATCGCGACTGCATATTCGGCATCGTTGGGTGCTTTTCCGTGCCAGCCCACACTGTTCTCCATGTAGCTGACCCCTTTGCCTTTTGTGGTACGCATCACAATGGCGGTCGGCGCATCGTGCGTTTGATGGAACACGGCAAAGGCCTCTTCCAGTTTTTCAAAATCGTGACCGGGAACCACGACAACGCTAAATCCAAAATCGCGCAGCTTGGCATCGATCGGGTCGGTATTCATGACCTGTTTTGTAGGGCCGTCGATCTGTAAACCGTTCACATCCACGATCACACACAGGTTATCCAGTTTATAGTGTGCCGCGAACAAAAACGCTTCCCAGCATTCACCTTCGGCGATCTCGCCGTCACCCAGCAGCGTATAGACGTGCACGTCATTTTGTCCCAGGTATTTTGCGGCTTTCGCCATGCCGCCAGCCACTGAGACGCCCTGACCCAGACTGCCGGTAGACATATCCACACCCGGCACCGTGTTCATATTGGGGTGCCCCTGCAGATAGCTGTCGGCATGGCGCAGGGTAGGCAGATCTTCCACCGGGAAAAAGCCCCGGTTGGCCAGTGCCGCGTACAGACCCGGCGCTGTGTGCCCTTTGGAAAGTACAAAACGATCCCGATCCTGCCAATGCGGATTTTGCGGATCAATGCGCATTTCCTTGAAATAGAGATAGGTAAACAGGTCTGCGGCGGATAAACTTCCGCCCGGGTGGCCTGCTTTGGCACCATGGGTCGCTTCGATCACGCCCATGCGGACCCTGCAAGCCATAGCTTGCAGCCGCTTTTTTTCAAAAGATGTCATAACATCCCCCCTACTTTTCTGTCTGGCCGTAATAGGCGTTTGGCCCATGTTTGCGCATATAATGTTTGTCCTGCACATGCTGCGGCGCAGGTGCAGCGAGCGGATCCACCTGCCGGGTCAGCAGCGCCATTTTAGCCACTTCCTCCAGCACAACAGCATGGTAGACCGCCTGTGCAGCATCCTTGCCCCAGGTGAACGGGCCATGGCTGTGGCAGATCACACCTGGTACGGCCACCGGGTCAATGTTCCGTTTCTCGAAAGTCTCAACAATGACCTTGCCGGTGTTTCGCTCATAGTCCTCATCCAGCTCGTCGGGGGTGAGATGACGCGCGCAGGGGATCGGCCCGTAAAAGTAGTCGGCATGGGTGGTGCCGTAGCACGGGATAGCCTGCCCTGCCTGCGCCCACGCCACGGCATAGGTGCTGTGGGTGTGGACGATACCGCCCAGCTGGGGGAAAGCGTTGTACAGTACCAAATGCGTCTTGGTGTCGGAACTTGGATTCAGCTTTCCTTCCACCCGGTTGCCCTGCAGATCCATCACCACCAGATCCTCCGGAGTGAGTTCGTCATATTCCACGCCGGAGGGTTTAATGACGAACAGCCCCTTCTCTCGGTCGATCCCGCTGACATTGCCCCATGTAAAGGTGACAAGGCCGCGCCTGGGCAGTTCCATGTTGGCCCGGTACACTTCTTCTTTTAGTTCTTCCAGCATTTTGTTTCCTTGCTCCTATCAAAGATTTTCCACGGCAACCCGCTCGACCCCAAGCAGCTTTTTGTACTGTTCAATATAAGCGTTAAAGCCGTCCACATCCGTCTGTTCCGGCTGGACGGTGCTGCCTTGGACACCCGCGAACACCTTCTGGTTCAAATATTCCTCCAGCGTCTGACCTTCCGTTTTTCGGATGAGATAGGCGGCCAGCAGCGCCATGCCGTAGGGACCGCCCTCCCCTGCGGTCTCCATGCAGGTAACGGGTGCCCCCGCAGCGGCAGCCATGTATCGTTGCCCGACCACCGGCGTTTTGAACAGCCCGCCATGTCCGGTCAGGCTGTCGATCGCGACCTGCTCTTTCGCCAGAATATCCATCCCGATCTTAAGAGTTGCCATGGTGGAATACAACGTGGCGCGGAAGAAGTTTGCCAGCGTGAATTTGCTGTCTGGGCGGCGCACCACAAGCGGGCGCCCTTCGTTCAGGTGGGTGACGCCCTCACCGGCCATATAATTGCAGACCAGCACTCCCCCGCAATCGGCATCGCCCTCCAGGCTTTTCCTGTACAGCTCAGTATAAACGTCGCCCGCAGCGGGATCCGCACCGAACAGCTGCGCGGTTTCCCTGAGCAGCGAGACCCAGGCGTTGGAATCGTTGGTGCAGTTGTTGCAATGTACCATTGCCACCGGTTTGCCGGTCGGCGTGGTGACCAGATCGATCTCCTCATACACATGGGCCAACGGCTTCTCCAAAACGACCATTGCAAAGATCGACGTACCGGCCGAGACGTTGCCGGTACGCGGCGCTACGGCGTTGGTGGCCACCATTCCGGTTCCGGCATCCCCTTCCGCCGGGGCAAAGGGAATGCCAACGGGCAGCAGCTCGTCCAGCAAGGCGGCGCCGTCTTCCGTCAAAGAGCCTGCATCCTCACCGGCCATCCGCACGGCGGGCAGAATATCCGCCAGCTTCCATGGCAAGCCATACGGCGCGATACGAGCACCAAATTTATCCAGCAGCGCAGCGTCATAGCAAAGCTGCTGCGAATCAATTGGGAACATACCGGATGCTTCCCCGATCCCAACGGCGTTGACGCCGGTCAGTTTGTAATGCACATACCCTGCCAGCGTGGTGATATGGGCGATCTTATGGATATGCGGTTCCCTGTTCAGGATTGCCTGATACAGATGGGCGATACTCCATCGCTGCGGAATGTTGAACTCAAACAGCGCAGTCAGTTCTTCTGCCGCCGAACCCGTAACGGTATTCTGCCAGGTGCGGAACGGCACCAGCAGATTCCAATCCTTGTCAAAGGCCAGATAGCCATGCATCATGGCGGAAATTCCCATTGCGCGCACGTTTTGGCGGCCTTTCACGCCAGCCAGCGCAGCTCGCAGGCCTTGCCATACCTCGGCCAGATCGCAGGTCCAGATGCCGTTTTCATAGCGGCTGGCCCATGTATAGTCGCCGGAAGATACCGGGATATAGTTTTCGTCGATTGCCACTGCTTTGATGCGGGTAGAACCCAGCTCGATGCCCAGCACAGTTTGTTTCATTTGTATTGTTCCTTCCATTACGCCCAGGGGTTTTCGGTCGGGTAGGGCAGGTTTTTGGGCTGGTTGTAGGCGATGTCGGTAACGCCCAGATACTTGAACACCTCAAACAGCGTCTTGCCATAATGCCCGAAGGCGACCGCACCGTGGTGCGGGTAGCGCTTCTGGATCAGCACATGGCGGTAGAAGCGCCCCATTTCAGGGATGGCAAAGATGCCGATGCCGCCGAACGACCGGGTCGCCACCGGCAGCACCTCACCCTGGGCGATGTAGGCGCGCAGCGTACCCTCACTGTCGCATTGCAGGCGGTAGAAGGTGATCGCACCGGCGGCGATGTCCCCTTCCAGCGTGCCGCGGGTGAAGTCCGGCTCGCTTCCGGCGGGTTCCAGCAGGCGGTGCTGGATCAGCTGGTACTTGACGGCGCGGTCGGCGCACATCTTGCAGCTGGGTGTGTTGCCGCAGTGGAAGCCCATGAAGGTATCGGTCAGCTTGTAGCCGTACTGGGCGATGTTGTCCTCATCATAAATGTACCTGGGTACAGAGTTGTTGATGTCCAGCAGGGTGACGGTGTCGCCGGAGGCGCAGATGCCGATGTATTCGGATAAAGCGCCGTAGATATCCACCTCGCAGGAGACCGGAATGCCCCGGCTGGCCAGGCGGCTGTTGACAAAGCAGGGTTCAAACCCGAACTGGGACGGGAAGGCGGGCCAGCACTTGTCGGCAAAGGCGACGTACTGGCGGCTGCCCTTGTGCGCCTCGGCCCAGTCCAGCAGGGTCAGCTCAAACTGTGCCATCCGGGCCAGCAGGTCGGGGTAGTAGCGACCCTCGCCCATCTCGGCAGTCATATCAGCGCAGACGTCGGGAATGCGGGGATCGTCGGCGTGTTCCTTGTAGGAGACGAGAAGGTCCAACTCGGAGTTCTCCTCAATTTCTACGCCCAGCTCATATAACCCCCGTATGGGGGCGTTGCAGGCGAAGAAATCCTGCGGGCGGGGGCCGAAGGTGATGATCTTGAGGTTTTTCAATCCCAAAATCACCCGGGCGATGGGGATAAATTCGGCAATTTTATCGGCCAGTTCCTCCGCCGTGCCGACGGGATATTCGGGGATATACCCTTTCAGATGGCGCATCCCCAGATTGTAGGAACAGTTCAGCATCCCGCAGTAGGCGTCGCCGCGGCCGTTGATCATGTCGCCGTCGCCCTCGGCGGCCGCCACGAACATACAGGGGCCGTCAAAGTGTTTGGCAATCAAAGTCTCCGGCGTTTCGGGGCCGAAGTTGCCCAAAAACACCACGACCGCGTTGCAGCCGGCTTCCTTCACCTCGGCCACGGCGGCGAGCATATCCTTTTCGTTCTCGACGGTGGTTTTGGCTTCAAAGACTGGCAGATCCTTGCTCTGGCAGACCGCCGCGATGGCGGCGCGGCGCTTTTCGGACAGGGCGATGGGAAAACAGTCGCGGGACACCGCGACAAGGCCCAGCTTGACGACAGGAATGTTTTGCATGGTTTGTTACCTCCCAAATAT
>CAZIVF010000010.1:30669-33323 GCA_964542725.1 uncultured Subdoligranulum sp.
CGGGCGAAGTTGTCCGGCTCGTTTTCTTTCATCCACAACAGTTTCGGCGCGGTGAACCCGGCGAACGCAATGTTGGCGGTGCGGGCGCTCAAAGTGTCTTTGCCGACCACATTGTTCATATACTCCACCTGTTTCTGGGTGCGGCCATCGTTCCAGAGGATGCAGGGACGGATGACAGCATCCGCCTCATCCAGCGCCACCAGGCCGTGCATCTGCCCGCCGACGCCGATGCCCGCCACCCGCGCCGCCTCGTGGCCTTCCAAGAGTTCCGGGATACCGGCCCGCACCGCGCGCCACCAGCTTGCGGGATCCTGTTCGCTCCAGCCGGGACGCGGGAAGGAAACCGCGTATTCCTTGCTGACGATGCTAAGGATCGCGCCGATCTCGTCCATCAACAGCAGCTTGACCGCCGAGGTGCCAAGGTCGATACCGATATAATACATTTAGGAGCCTCCTTCAACTTTTTCGCTTTCCTATCACAACAATACAACATTGCCGCCGCTTTTTCTTTGCCAAAAACCAACCGTTTATTAGACTAATTTACGATTTTGCAAGAAGAAGCAGGATGCCCAGAATCATGCCCGCAATTTTGTACAAAAAGCGAAAGGCGGCGCGCCCAAAAAGGGCGCGCCGCCTGGGCGCATTCAGCGATATTTTTCTTGAAACAACTGCAGCAGTTCCATGCTGGTGGTGTTGGAATAGAAGCGCTCCAACGAATGAACGCTGTGGTGAACTTTTTCGGCATCCAGAAGGGGCAGGGTCGGCTGGCGGCTGTACTGCTCCGGCGTCAGGCCGGTATATTGGCGGAACGCCCGCGTGAAATAGCGGTAATCCGAAAAGCCCGACGCCATACACACATCCAGCATTTTCAGCTCCCCTGCGGCGATCAGCTTGCAGGCGCAGTGGAAGCGCACCGTGTTGACATACTCCTGAAAACTCTGGTTGAGAGCCTCCCGCACAAAGGCAGAGAGGTAATTCATCGAAAGCCCCTCCTGCCGGGCAAAGTCGGACAGGCGGATCTTGTGCCAGTAATTCTGATCCACAAATTCCAGCAGCCGGGCCAGGCGGGCGTTGTGTTTATCCCGGTTGGCGGCCTCCTCGACCGAGAGAAGGCGGCAGGGCATACCGGTGAAAATGCGGTACAGGATCCCGCATACCTGCCCGATGCAGGACAGCGCATAACAGGGCTGCTGCTCGAAGTAGGTCTGGGCGGCGCGCAGAACGTCTTTTTGCAGCATCGAGTAACTTTCTTGAGAGAGGGCCAGCCGGGGGAACAGCCCTTCCACGCTCAGACGTTCCAAGTCCGGAAACCCCTGCGCCAGCAGCCGGGAGGATACCTGCAGGCATAAAAAGGTGCAGGAATCCTCCACCTTGTGGAACTCGTGGGGCTGCTGTGGGTTGAACAGCAGCATTTCCCCCGGCGCAGCCTGGTACTGCTGCTGCCCGCAGCTGACGGCCAGCGGCTGGTCCAGCGTCCAGATCAGTTCCCACTCGGGGTGGAAGTGGGCGGTGCGGTAGTCCACCGTATCAAAGAAAAAGCTCAGGCCCTCGATCTGAGGGTGTTGGATGATCTCCAGTTCGTTCACAATAATTTCCCTCCTGGCAGATTGCGGTCGGTTAACAGTCCGCCGCTGATTTGGTTTGCCCGGCAACTATTTCAGTACCTATGTCTGAAACCGGGACTCTTCAAATCTGCACGCAACTAAACAGCAAGGCTGGCGAGTAGTCCACGCAATAAAGCTATTCAAGAGAAGAATATGTTTTCTTTTTCAGGAAATAGCCGTCGGCTCCGATTAGCAAAGTGTTCACATTATACCATATCTCAGAATGATTTTTCTGCTGATTTTACGATGCATTTAATTAGACTCACTGGCAGCCTCTTTTCAATCAAGCTGATAACAATACGGTTGTTGGCTAATACCGCTCTCCTTCCACGACGTTACAGAATATCACGACTTGTAATACAGGAACGGCTTTACTTGACAAGAAAATCATGGGCAAAACCGGGGTAGGCACTGTCGGTGGGATAGGATACCTGCCGGGCAACTTCGGCCTGCTCCCTAAGCAGTAGAAGCTGGCAGATCGCACGGTGCATGGCCTCATTGCCTTCCGACCCGATACAGGACAGAAGGACATTCTCATCGATAATATACATTATCATCCCTGTTATGTTCGAGAAGAAAGCCGTATTGCTCGAGAAAGGCGGACATTTCAGGGCTATCTGTGAGCGCCCGCGCTTTTGAGAGCGAGACACAGAACCGGGGGCCGGACAGCATGAGCAATCCGGGAAGATATTTCATTTTCTCCTACGGGATCTCCTTATCAAACAGAACAAAATTCTCGACGACAGGAGCTTCGGTGGAGGCTTCGTCAGCAACAACGATACCACGACGGTACCACATTTTGTCAGCGCGGTATTTTCGGTAATGGAAGAAAAACTCGAAAAATTCACCCCCTTGATTGGAGAAAATGATGTAAATGTTGTTGGTGCGGGTGATCAGCTTCGGGATTCCATACAGGTTGAGTGGTTCCTTGGGGCTCTTCCCTTCTTGAGAATCAGATTCCGTTCCGTCAGCATGGCAACTACCTGTGCAAACAACTTTTCCTGCAGCCCGTTCCGAATCAGCAGATTGCGGAACCGACCCAGCGTGTCC
>CAZIVF010000011.1:0-8528 GCA_964542725.1 uncultured Subdoligranulum sp.
GAGAAGTAAGATTCCCCGGCAAACAGCGGCGTGCGGCGGATCAAACCCCGCCCCGGCCTATGCCCCACTTTTTGAAGTAGCGGCCCATGCTCACCAGCTGCATTTTGAACTTGCCCGCATCCCGGGCGGGGGCGCGGTGCCAGGCGTGGATGGCGGTGTACTGCGGCGCCAGCCAGACCTGGCCGCAGCGCAGCACCTTCTGGGTCAGGTCGGCATCCTCCACATACATAAAGTAGGCGGGGTCAAATCCGCCAATCTCTTTGAACACATCGGTGCGAACCGCCATAAAGCTGCCGGTGCAGAACTCGATGGGGCGGGGGACGGTCAGATCCTCGTCCTGCATGGTGTAGTAACGGTCCGCCTCCGCAAAGGGGCCGCCCAGCCGGGGGGCCAGCTGGCGGGCCAGCAGCAGCCAGGGGGTAGGCTTGCGACGGGGCAGATGCTGGATACGCCCGTCGGGAAAATAGAGCTGGGGGGTGGCCATCGCGGCGCCGGGCTGAGCCAGCAGCCAGTCCGCCAAACCGGTGAGGACATCGCCGGTGAGCAGAATGTCGGGGTTTAAGATAAAATGCACCTCGCTGCCAAGCCGGTCCAGCACACTGTTATGCCCCCGGCCAAAGCCCAGGTTCTCCGGCAGGCAGAGAACCTCAACCCGGGAATCCCCGAAGGCAGTGCCGGTCAGCCGCACGCCGCATCCGTCGGGGCTGGCGTTGTCCACAACGAACAGGCGGAACTCCTCGCCGGGGGTCCAGCGCAGTATGCTGCGCACCGCCGCGCAGACCTCATCGTAATCACAGTAGGCCACAATGCAGGCCGTGATCTTTGCCATGAAGCTCTCCTTTTCGAAGAAATTCAAAGAAGCTCGGCCAGGATGCGCTCATGAAATTCCTGGGCCGTCAAAGGGCGGGAGAAAAGATGCCCCTGCAAGAAGTCCGCCCCGGCCATGGTGGCGTACTGTCGCTGGCCCTCGTTCTCGATGCCTGTGACGTTCACATGGATGTGCAGCCGATGCGCCATATCGATCAGGCTGGTCACAATGGCCTGGTCGGCCTGATCGGTGGGCAGGCCCCGGATCAAGCTGCGGTCCAGTTTGATCCACTGCAGCGGCAGGGTGCGCACCAGATTGAAGCAGGCGTCCCCGGTGCCGAAATCGTCCAGCGCCACCGTGATGTTGTGGCTGTTGAAGGCGTGCAGCACCCGGGCCAGCGTCTTGACGGGCAGGCAGCGGCAGCTGGGCATCAACTCCACGCAGAGGGTGTTGGCGGGCAGGCCGTAGCGGGCCACCATCTGGCAGACCGACTCGGCAAAGCCATTGCGGGCCAGCTGCCGGCCCGACAGATTCACGCTGATTCCGAAGCCGGGGACGCTCTGCTGCCAGATGCGCACCTGCTCCAGCGCGGCGCGCAGCATCCACTGGCCCACCAGCAGAATATCGCCGGTCTGCTCAAGGATGGGTAAAAACTCGCTCTCGGGTACTTCCAGGAATTCCGGGTTCCGCCAGTGCAGCGTTGCCTCGGCGGCGGCGCAGACCCCTTTCTTAGTGTAGATCTGAGGCTGGTAAACCAGAGAAAAGTTGGCGCAGTGGTTCTCCACATCCCGGTGGAGGGCGGCGCGCAGGGAGCGGTCGTGTTCCTCGGCCCGGTACATGGCGTCGGTGTAGCCGTACAGGCCGCCGGGGTGGAGCTGCTTGGCCAGCGTGAGGGTAGCCTCCATCCGGTTGGTCAGCGATTCGGCGCTCCGCCCGTGGGCGGGGTAGAGCACATAGCTGCCCGTCAGCGAGAGGGGCAGCGTGCCGTTGTCCATCGGCAGAGCGGCGGCGGTGGTGTGGAACCGGGCAAACATCGCTTCCATGTCGGCGGCGGTGGCATCCCGTTGCCAGTAGGCGAAGCAGTCGCCGCTCATCCGGTAAAGGGTGCCGGGGGGCTGCAGGGCCAGCAGGCACTCGGCCAGCACCCGCAGCACGCTGTTGCCGAAGGCGTAGCCGTAGGCTTTGTTCACACGGTCAAAGGAATCAACGCCGAAGAGCAGCAGGCCGCCGCGGGCTT
The DNA here is from genome assembly GCA_964542725.1 of uncultured Subdoligranulum sp. Lineage (GTDB taxonomy): Bacteria > Bacillota > Clostridia > Oscillospirales > Ruminococcaceae > Gemmiger. The sequence goes on from CAZIVF010000011.1 coordinate 2,046, forward strand.
CGGGGGAGCCAAGGGCATCCCGCAGCTGGGCGTTAAATTCATGGGCGGTCAGCAGGCCGGTGGTGGCGTCGCAGCGGGCGTTGGCGCCAAGGTCCTTCACCAGCCCGGCAAACAGTTCCGGCCTGCCGTCTTTATCCCGGCGCAGGCGGCCCCGGGCATGGACCCAGACGTAGGCGCCGGAGCGGTTCTGCACCCGCAGTTCCTGGCCGAAGGTATCGCCGCTGCCATCCTCCAGCATTTTGCGGAAGGCGGCGGTGCAGGCGTCCAGGTCGGCGGGGTGGATGCGCTTGGTCAGTTCCCGGCCCACATTGCCCATATACTCGCCGGGCAGGGCCAGTTCCTCCACAGCGGCGGTGCTCCAATGGGAGTAATCGACCTGCAAATCCCAGACAAAGCAATAGATATCGGGCGCACTCTCGGCAAACAGGTCGAAGAGGGTGCTGTTCAGTACAGGGCTGTAAGCGGGGGTCATGGCGTACCCTCCTTTGCGGGTAGTGCTTCCAGACGGCCCAGATCGTAGGGCGTGTTCTGGTAGACATAGTAGTTCAGCCAGTTGGTGTAGAGCAGATGAGCGTGAGCGCGCCAGCGGAAGAGCGGGTCGCGGTCCGGGTCGTCGCCGGGGTAGTAGTTCACCGGCAACCGGATCTCCTTGCCCGCCAGCAGGTCGCGGCGGAACTCAGCGTCCAGGGTGTATTTATCGTACTCGGGGTGGCCAATCACAAAGATCTGCCGCCCGCTCTCGGTGGAGAGTAGCATCGGCCCGGCAATCTCGCTCTCAGCCAGCACCCGGAGCTCCTTGCAGGCGTCTATGTCGGCCCGGTTCAGGCCGGCCCATCGGCTGTGGGGGGCGTAGAACACCTCGTCAAAGCCGCGCATCAGCGGGTTGGAGGGGCGCACCACCCGATGCTCAAACACACCGAACATCTTTTCGGGCAGATGAACCTTGCGCACGCCGAAATGGTAGTACAATCCGGCCAAGGCCCCCCAACAAAGGTGGACGGTGGAGTAGACGTTCTCCTTGCTGTAGTCCATGATCTCGCAGAGCTCGGGCCAGTAATCCACATCCTCGTAGTCCAGATCCTCAATGGGCGCGCCAGTGATGATCATCCCGTCGAACCGCTCATGCCGCACCTTGTCAAAGGTTTTGTAGAAAGCCTTCATATGCGCCTGGGGGGTGTGGGAGGTATCGTGGGAGGCCGTCTGCAAAAACGTGAGGTTGACCTGCAGCGGGCTGTTGGCCAAAAGGCGGGCCAGCTGGGTCTCGGTGACGATCTTGGTGGGCATCAGGTTGAGGATCAGGATGCGCAGCGGGCGGATCTGCTGGCTGACGGCCCGCTGCTCATGCATGACAAAGACGTTCTCACGGGAAAGCTCCTCATAGGCGGGCAGCTCCTTGGGAATAATAAGCGGCATGGGAGGCTCCTTCTGTAAAAGAAAAATGGGGAAGACGGGCCGGCGCCCTTTGGGGTTTACACCTTTTCCAGCGCCTGGGCAATATCGTTGATAAGATCCTGCTTATCCTCAAGGCCACAGCTCATCCGCACCAGGTCGGGCTGCACCCCGGCGGCCAGCAGCTGTTCGTCGGTCATCTGGCGGTGGGTGCTGCTGGCGGGATGCAGGCAGCAGGTGCGGGCGTCCGCCACATGGGTCTCAATGGCGGCGATCTTCAGCGCCCCCATGAACACCTTGGCGGCCTCGCGCCCGCCCTTGACGCCGAAGGAAACGACGCCGCAGGACCCTTTGGGGAGGTATTTCTGCGCCGTGCCGTAGTACTTATCGCCCGGCAGGCCGCAGTAACTCACATAGGCGATCTTAGGGTGGGCGGCCAGGAACTCGGCCACAGCCTGGCCGTTCTCACAGTGGCGGGCCATCCGGACATGCAGGCTCTCCAGCCCCAGGTTCAGCATGTAGGCGCTCACAGGGCTCTGGGTGCAGCCGAAATCCCGCATCAGCTGGGCGGTGGCCTTGGTGATGAAAGCGCCCGCCTGGCCGAACCGCTCGGCGTAGGTGATGCCATGGTAGCTGTCGTCAGGGGTGGTCAGGCCGGGGAACTTGTCGGCGTGAGCCATCCAGTCAAACTTGCCGCCGTCCACAATGGCACCGCCCACGCAGCCGCCGTGGCCGTCCATGTACTTGGTCGTGGAGTGGGTCACGATATCCGCGCCCCACTCCAGCGGGCGGCAGTTCACGGGGGTGGCGAAGGTGTTGTCCACAATCAGCGGCACGCCGTGGCGGTGGGCGGCGGCGGCAAAACGCTCAATGTCCAGCACGGTCAGCGCCGGGTTGGCGATGGTCTCCCCAAACACAGCCTTGGTGTTCGCCTGGAAGGCGGCGTCCAACTCCTCATCGCTGGCATCGGGGGAGACAAAGGTGGCGGTGATGCCCATCTTAGCCATCGTCACGGCGATCAGATTGAAGGTACCGCCGTAGATGGAACCGGAAGATACGATGTGATCCCCCGCGTTGCAGATGTTGAACAGGGCGAAGAAGTTGGCAGCCTGGCCGGAACTGGTCAGCATACCGGCGGCGCCGCCCTCCAGCGCGGTGATCTTGGCGGCCACCGTATCGCAGGTGGGGTTCTGCAGGCGGGAATAGAAATAGCCCTCCGCTTCCAGGTCAAACAGCTTGCCCATATCGTCAGAACTGTCGTACTTAAAAGTAGTGCTCTGGATGATGGGAATCTGGCGCGGCTCGCCGTTGCCGGGGGTGTAGCCGCCCTGCACGCACAAAGTGTTGATGGAAAGAGTCTGGTCAGCCATTGGATGTGGCCCCTTTCGTTTGATTTTAGATTTTTTTGGGATGTTTCCCAGCGGGCTGAAGCGATAATGTACATCCACTATACCACAAAATGCCGAATTTCGCAATATAAACCGCCCCATGCGGTGGAGAAGGCCCGGCATTTGTAAATAATTTGTGTAACCCCTTGCATTTTCCCTGAAATATGGTATGATATTAGCAGTCGAACGGTTAGAGTGCTAAAAACCAAGGCTTGCGGATTATTCCGCATAAACAGAAGAAAAACAGCGCATCCTGACACTCGAGACCTTTCGTTTGCTAATAAATCCATTGCAGTATCTGCATCAAGGAGGTACGCAGTATGAACATGAACCAATTCACCCAAAAAACCATTGAGGCGCTGCAGAGCGCGCAACGCCTGGCGGTGGAATACTCCAACCAGGCCATCGAGCAGGAGCATCTGCTCGCGGCCCTGACCCAGCAGCAGGAAGGCCTGATCCCCCAGCTGCTCACCCGTATGGGCGTTGAGCCGAACGCCTTTGCCCAGGCGGCGCTGCAGAAGGTGGAGGCGGTCTCCCGCGTCACCGGCTCCGGCCGCGACCCTGAGAAAGTCTATATCTCCGCCGAGTTGGATCAGGCCCTGAACGCCGCCGAGGTCCAGGCCAAACAGATGAAGGACGAGTATATCAGCGTGGAACATGTCTTCCTGGGTATGCTGCAGCGCCCCGGCCGCGCCGCTAAAGCGCTGTTCCAGCAGTTCGGCATCACCGGTGAGAAGTTTATGGCCCAGCTTTCCGCCGTGCGGGGCAACCAGCGCGTCACTACCGACAACCCGGAATCCACCTACGATGCTCTGAAAAAATACGGCCAGGACCTGGTGGAGATGGCCCGCGCCAACAAGCTGGACCCCGTCATCGGCCGGGACTCTGAGATCCGCAATGTCATCCGCATCCTCTCCCGCAAGCGCAAGAATAACCCGGTGCTTATCGGGGAGGCGGGCGTGGGCAAAACCGCCATCGCAGAAGGTCTGGCCCAGCGCATCGTCCGCGGCGATGTGCCGGAGAACCTCAAGGACCGCACCATCTTCAGCCTGGACATGGGCGCTCTTGTGGCCGGCGCGAAGTACCGCGGCGAATTTGAGGAGCGCCTGAAGTCGGTGCTGAACGAGGTCAGGAAGAGCGAGGGCAGGATCATCCTCTTTATTGATGAGCTGCACACCATTGTGGGCGCGGGCAAGACCGACGGCGCGATGGACGCGGGCAACCTGCTCAAACCGATGCTGGCTCGGGGCGAACTGCACTGCATCGGCGCCACCACCCTGGACGAATACCGGGAATATATCGAGAAGGACCCTGCCCTGGAGCGCCGATTCCAGCCCGTCACGGTGGCCGAGCCGACGGTGGAGGATACCATCTCCATCCTGCGCGGCCTGAAGGAACGGTACGAGGTTTACCACGGCGTCAAGATTCAGGACGGCGCTCTCATCGCTGCCGCTACGCTGTCTGACCGGTATATTTCCGACCGGTTCCTGCCCGATAAGGCCATCGACCTGGTGGACGAAGCCTGCGCTATGGTCAAGACCGAACTGGATTCCATGCCTGCCGAATTGGACGATCTGAACCACCGCATCACCCAGCTGCAGATCGAGGAGGCTTCCCTGAAGAAGGAAACCGACGAGTTGAGCCGGCAGCGCCTGGCCGCCCTTGAAAAAGAGATGGCCGAACTGCGGGACGACTTTAACAGCAAGAAGGCCCAGTGGGAGAACGAGAAAAACGCCATCGGCCAGTTGCAGAGCCTGCGCGCCGAGGTGGAATCCACCAAGGCCGAGATCGAGAAGGCCACCCGCACCGGGGACTACGCCAAAGCCGGCGAACTGCAGTACGGCAAGCTGCCCAGCCTGCAGAAGCAGCTGGAGGAGCAGGAGAAGCTGGCGGCGGAAAAGAAGGAGGCCAGCCTGCTGCGCGACCGCGTGACAGACGAGGAGATCGCCCGCATTGTGGCCCGCTGGACCGGCATCCCGGTGGAGAAGCTGGTGGAGGGGGAGCGCGAGAAGCTGCTTCGCCTGCCCGACGTACTCCATCAGCGGGTGATCGGCCAGGATGAGGCGGTGCAGAAGGTGGCGGACGCCATCCTGCGCTCCCGCGCCGGCATCGCCAACCCCAACCGGCCCATCGGCAGCTTTCTCTTCCTCGGCCCCACCGGCGTTGGCAAGACCGAACTGGCCAAGGCGCTGGCCCAGTCCCTCTTTGACGATGAGAAGAACCTTATCCGCATCGACATGACGGAATATATGGAGAAGTTCAGCGTCAGCCGCCTTATCGGTGCGCCTCCGGGATATGTCGGTTACGAGGAGGGCGGCCAGCTGACCGAGGCGGTCCGCCGCCGCCCCTATAGCGTGGTGCTTTTCGACGAGGTGGAGAAAGCCCACCCCGACGTCTTCAACATCCTGCTGCAGGTGCTGGACGACGGCCGCATCACCGACAGCCAGGGCCGCACGGTGGACTTCAAGAACACCGTTATCATCCTCACCTCCAACCTGGGATCCGACCTGATCCTGGAGGACCTGGAGGCCGGCCGTGCCAACGGGCAGAATGATCTGTCCGCTGCGGCCCGCAGCCAGATCGATGGGCTGCTCAAGCGGCAGTTCCGCCCCGAGTTCCTCAACCGGCTGGACGATATCGTCTATTACAAGAGCCTGACCAAGCAGGAGATCGGCTCCATCGTCGATCTGATGCTGGCTGATCTGCGCCGCCGCCTGGCGGAGAAGCAGCTGACCCTGGCAGTGACCGATGCGGCCAAGACCGCTATCATCGAGGGCGGCTACGATCCCATCTACGGCGCGCGTCCCCTCAAGAGGTATATCCAGACCCACGTCGAGACGATGATCGCCAGGGAACTCATCGCCGGTTCCCACACGGCGGGGGATACCCTCACTGTCGACGCCGACGCAAAGGGCCTCTGCCTGCGGTAAAGCGCCGCCCAAAGCTTGCTGTAAACCCTCGCCGCCCCGCCGCGTGCCGCTACGGGGCGGCTTCTTTTTTGCGGGCGGGCCACGCGCTGCATCCCGCCCGCCGACCTGCCCCCAAACCGCCGCCCGCGCGCCTATTCCGCCCCCGACTGCACAAAATGCAGAAAACTCTTGACAACGATCCTCTACAGATGTAGAATATGATTAAATTCTACAAATGTCGAACATAGGGAGCGTGACCTTATGGCATGCCTGGCTCTTTGTATGGATCTGTTCACCCAACTGTCGGTGCAGGGGGCGCTGCTGGGGGCGGGAGTACTGCTGCTTCTTCCCACCGCGGACCGGCTGCAAAAACGGTACGGCGCCCAATGGCTTTGCCGTCTATGGCTGGCGCTGGCGGTACTGTTTGTACTGCCGCTTCCGCTGCTAGTGCCGCGTCTGCCCGCCGGGATCACCGCGCCTGCGCCGCAGGTGCTGGCCCAGCCGGTGGCCGCTGTGCAGGTGGCGCCGCAGCCGGAGGAGACGCCTGCCGCCCTGCCGCAAACCGGCTCTGCGGCCCAGCTTTCCGATCCGCAGGCGGGCCAGGCGGCGGGGCAGGGAAGCGCCGCCCTGCCTGCCGCCGAAGCCGGCCGCCCTGCCGCAGCGACGCCGCGCTGGACACTGGGCCAATGGCTTACCCTGCTGTGGCTGGCTGGCGGCGCGGCGGTGCTGGCGGTTCAAACCGCCGGGTACCTTCTGTGGCGGCGCAGGATCCTGCGGGCGGCCCGCCCCGCCGGGCG
>CAZIVF010000011.1:8628-10375 GCA_964542725.1 uncultured Subdoligranulum sp.
TTTTCCACCGGGTTTGCACTGTCCAAGCGGGCCTTCAAATCCCGCCTGGCGGCCCTGTGGGATACCGCCCCCAAACGCCGAGGCCTGTTGCAGTCTGTCGTTCTGGTGCTGCTCTGCGCCAACTTGGCCTTTCTGGTCTCCTGCAGCCGCGCGGGGAGCGAGACCGCTGTGACCGCCACGGTACCGGCGGGGCCGCTTGACGACATGGAGGTCCTCTCCGCCGCGCAGACCTACTTTGAGCAGGAGTATGCGGACTTGCCGGAAAACGACGGCAGGCGCTTCTCTGCCTTTGAGATCAAGCTTCTGAGTCTTATAGAGACGGAGGATTTCCTGGCCGATGTGCAGTGGCCCGAAACCCAGGTGGTTGCCAGCCTGAGCAGCACCCAAACCGCCGCCGACTATCTGAGGACCCAAGATGTCTGGCTGGTCAAGGTATACTTCTATGCGGAGTATCAGCCGGAGATCCTCTACCTAGGCCCGCAGTACCAGGACGGCGACAATACGGTCTATGTGGCCGTTGAACCCGGCCGCATCACGCCGCTGACGGGCTGGCAGGGCGGCGACGGCGCCAATCCTTCCACGAGCGAGGAGGCCAAGGCCCTGCGGCTGACCCAGCGTCAATATCTGATGCTCACCCACCAGACCGCCGCCCTCTATGCCGCCGGCCTGACAGATTTTTCCGATCCGGCGGAACTGACCGGCGAACAGCTGGCCCGCTACCTGACGGTGCGGGGCGAGGAATATTTTGACCAGCAGGCTGGCTGGCTGGACGTGGACTACCCCAACCAGATCGCTTGGGTAATCATGAATATCGACTTCACTGGGGAGCCGGACGTCTGGAGCGCTGGCCGGGAGTTCAACGCCGACCGTGTGAAATTCACCGCCGGGGAGTTGGCGCAGGGGGCGAATATTCCCACCCTGCCCGCTCTCACCTGGAGCTACAGCAGCAGCGGCGGTTCCCTCGTCGCCACCGGTACCGACAGCGGCGGCACGGTGCGCCAAACCTATACATTCGCCGCGGCGGATTCTGCCCCCGGCGACACCCTGCCCGGGCTGGCCCGAACCTACTGCACTGGGGCGGCCTCCCGGTAACGCAAGGAGAGATATGATGAAAAGACAGATGAAACGTCTGCCGGACGCCGAACTGGACGTTATGAAGGAATTGTGGGATGCGGATGCGCCGCTGACCCGCCCCCAGCTGGAGGAGCGTCTGGCGGATCACGGCTGGGCCAGCACCACCCTGCTGGCGCTGCTGACCCGCTTGGAAGAAAAGGGCTGCGTGACCCGCCAAAAGCAGGGCAGGGGGTACCTGTATGCCGCCGCGCTGGCCCGGCGGGACTACCTGCCGGTGGAGAGCCGGTCTGCCCTGGGGCGGATGTTCGAGGGGCGCGCCAAAAACCTGGTGGCCGCCCTGGCGGAGACCGACGCCCTGACCGACGCTGACATCGACGAGCTGAGCGACTACTTGGCGCAGCTCAAACGGAACCATGGAAGAACGACCTGAGGAAGTCCGCTTTCGGCGGGGCCGCCCCTCGCCCGCTGCCCGGAAGGGCATGCGCTCCCCCCTTTTTTTTTGGCAATTTGAGCCGCCGTCCGGCTGCCGGGCGGCGGCTTTTACCTGTCGATCCGCGCCAAAATGAAAATATCCTGCAAGCCGTCCGCCGCCGCTTGTGGTACAATGGACACAGCAGCCGGAAGGGAGGCCCGCCATGAAAAGAGAGATACGCACCGTCTGCTACGATGAACA
>CAZIVF010000011.1:10475-31281 GCA_964542725.1 uncultured Subdoligranulum sp.
GGAAGGTCAACAAGCTCACCGGCAGCCCGCCGCTGCTGCGGTGAGGTCCGCCGCGCCGGGCCTCCGCCATTCGTACACCAAAAGAAAGCCCCCGCGGCGGGATACGCCGTGGGGGCTTTCTTTTGGTGCGGAAGATGGGACTTGAACCCACACGTCATGGACACACGCACCTCAAACGTGCCTGTCTGCCGATTCCAGCACTTCCGCAGATGGATTGCGCAGCGCTTGACTGCAAGGGATATTCTATCACACCCCCGAGCAGAAAGTCAAGCCCTTTCGCACAACAAAGTGGCAATAAACGGCAAAAAGACAAATCTTTGTGCCTTTGCGGGGGATACAACCGTTGAATTTTTGCCACACTCTGCTATAATAAGTTGTAGCATCTGCCCTTTTAAGGGCAAAAGGGGAAGAAATATGAAAATCGTGATCGTGGGCCTTGGCAAGGTGGGCCGGGCGCTGACCAAGCAGCTTGCTAAAGACCGGCATGATATCGTTGTGATCGACTCGCACCAAGAGATCATGCAGAACGTATCGGATATCTACGATGTGCGCGGCGTTCAGGGCAATGGCGGCTGCTATGAGGTGCAGGCCCAGGCGTTTGAGAACGGCGCCGACCTGCTGATCGCCGCAACCTCCAGCGACGAGATCAACATTCTGGCCTGCATGGTGGCCAAAAAGCTGGGGACCCGCCACACCATCGCCCGCATCCGCAACCCGGAATACGAGAAGCAGCTTCGCTTTATGCGGAACGAGCTGGGACTTTCCATGATCATCAACCCCGAAAAGGCCACCGCCCGCGAGATCGCCCGCGTGATGCGCTTCCCCAACGCCATCAAGCTGGAGCAGTTCTCCAAGCAGCGCATCGAACTGGCGGAATACCGCATCGGCCCCGGCCATCCGCTGTGCGGTCTGCAGCTGTCTGACTTGTACGCCAACGTACGGGTTAAGATCTTGATCTGCGCGGTGGCCCGCGGGCGGGATATCTTTATCCCCTCCGGCAACTTTGCTCTGCAGGAGGGGGATAGGATTTACCTTACCGCCAGCCCCAAGGAACTGGGGCAGTTTTTCCGCCGTCTGGGTGTATTCAAGGCGAAGGCGCGCAACGTGATGATTGTGGGCGCCAGCCGTCTGGCCTACTACCTGGCGAAGGAACTGGGGGCGATGGGAACCAATGTCACTGTGATCGACAACAATATGGCGCGCTGCCAGGATCTGAGCGAAAAGCTGCCCAACGCCCTGGTGATCCACGGCGACGCAGCCGACAGCGAACTGCTGGACGAGGAGGGCATCGCCGAGATGGACGCCTTTGTGGCCCTGACCGGCTTGGACGAGACCAACATCATCCTCTCGATGTACGCCTCCCAGTATGACAACTGCAAGGTGGTTGCCAAGATCAACCGTGCCAGCTTTGCCGACTTGGTGGAATCCAAGGGCGTGGTGGACAGCGTGGTCGCCACCGGCAATGTGACCACCGAGGAGATCCTGCAGTATGTCCGCGCCATGCAGAACAGCCGCGGCTCCAATATCAAAACCCTGCACCGCATTGTGAACGAACAGGTGGAAGCGCTGGAGTTTGGCGTTACCTCCGCTTTCCCCTATGCGGGGGTGCCGCTGAAGGAACTTTCCCTCCGGGATGGTCTGCTGATTGCCGGTATCGTCCACCCCAACGGGGAGACGGTGATCCCCTCCGGCAAGGACGCGCTGAAGGTGGGCGACGACGTCATCGTGGTGACAACCAAGCCCGACCTGACGGACCTTCGGGATATCGTGAAAAAGTAAGGGGCGCGCTATGAATTACCGAATGATCGTCTACGTTCTGGGTCGCATCGGCCTGATTGAGGCGGCGCTGTTGGCGGCCCCCCTGATCGTCTCGCTCCTGTACGGGGAGGGAACCGCCCTTGCGATGGCCTGGGTGATCCCCATGGGGCTTCTTCTGCTGCTGGGCATCCTGCTGGGGGTGCGCCCGCCCAAGGATACCACCATCTTTGCCCGGGAGGGCCTGGTGGTGGTGGCGATGGCCTGGGTTCTGCTCTCGCTTTTTGGGGCGATGCCCTTTGTGCTCACGGGGGATATCCCGTCCTATGTGGACGCTTTTTTTGAGACCGTATCCGGCTTTACCACCACCGGCTCCAGCATCCTCACCGATGTGGAGGCGCTGCACCGCAGCACGGCCTTTTGGCGCAGCTTCACCCACTGGGTCGGCGGCATGGGGGTGCTGGTCTTCGCTATGGCGGTGCTGCCTATGTCGGATGGCCGCGCCATGCACCTGATGCGTGCCGAGGTCCCCGGCCCCACGGTGGACAAGATTTCCAGCAAACTGCGGGACACCGCCAAGATCCTCTACCAAATCTATTTTGTGATGACGGTGATCGAGATCGTGCTGCTGCTTTTGGGCGGCATGCCGCTTTATGATGCACTCATCAACTCCTTCGGCTCGGCAGGTACCGGCGGCTTCAGCCATCTTGGCAAAAGTATCGGCCAGTATGACAACCTTTACTATGAGATTGTCATCGGCGTTTCGATGTTGCTCTTCGGCGTCAATTTCAACGTCTACTATCTGTTGCTTCTCCGCCATTTCAGGGAAGCCTTTTCCTCGGAGGAGATGCGCGTCTATTTCGGCATTGTGGCGGCTTCGGTGACGGCTATCGCCCTCAATATTACCCGCCAGTGCGGCGGCTTCGCCCAGGCGCTGCGCTATGCCTTCTTCCAGGTGGCCTCCATCATCACCACCACTGGCTACGCCACGGCGGATTTCAACCAGTGGCCGGCCTTTTCCCGCACCATCCTGGTCATGCTGATGTTTTTCGGCGCCTGTGCCGGCTCCACCGGCGGTGGCTTCAAGATCTCCCGCATTGTGATCCTAGTCAAAGCGTCCATGCGGGACATCCAACGGATGCTGCACCCTCACGCCGTTACCACCGTCCGCTTTGAGGGCAAGCCCTTGGACGATAAGACGGTGCGCGGTACCAGCATCTATCTGACTTTTTACATCATAATCTTTATGACCTCGGTTCTTCTGGTGGCGCTGGATCATTTTGATCTGGTCACTACCTTCACCGCCGTGACCGCCTGCTTCAACAACATCGGCCCCGGCCTTGCCACCGTCGGCCCTATGGGCAACTTTTCCTATTTCTCCGACCCTGTCAAGCTGCTGCTCTCCTTCGATATGCTGGCCGGGCGGTTGGAACTGTACCCCATGCTGGTTCTCTTTGCGCCTACCATGTGGGTCAAGCGCCGCCGCAGCAAGCGGGCCTTCTGATGCGCCCGCCGTGCCGAAGGGCTGGCGAACGGAATCATCCCCTTGCGCGGCAGGGCAGATGCCCCACCGCCGCCGTCCGCCCGGCAAAACCTGTTCCTCTGACCTGAGAGCGCCCTTCGGGGCGCTCTTTTTGCATGGATAAGCCCCCCACCTGCCGCATAGGTATGGGTAATAACCGAAGGAGGGGATAGCCATGCGGCGTGACCAAAAACAAAAGGAACAGCGGGGGGCGGTGATGGGCTGCCTATTTTTGGCGGTGCTTTGTGCGGTGGCGCTGCTGCTGGCCCATGCGTTCTACCATGAGGATATTGGGGATACCGATACCCCCAACGACTGCTTTGTCCAGCAGGTCAGCGCCATGCTGGATGAGGAGGCGGAGGAGGCCATGCTGCTCAAGATCGCCTGCCTGACCTTTGACGACGGCCCCAGCGTCAACACCGAGCCTATCCTGGATATTCTGCGTCAGTACGATGTGCCGGCCACCTTTTTCGTCACCGCGCAGGATGTCAACCGGCAATATCTGCCGCTGGTGGCGGACATGGCCGCCCAGGGGCATCAGATTGCCCTGCACAGCGCCAGCCATGAGTATTCCCGGATCTACCAAAGCACCGAGGCTTTTTGGCTGGATATCAAGCAGCTGCGGCAGGAGCTATCGCCCTATATTGATGTGGAGCAGCTGCACTGGCTGCGTTTCCCCGGCGGCAGCACCAACACGATCAGCCACCGCTACGGCGGCAACGACATCATGAAACGCCTCATCGCCCAGGCCGAGGAGAAGGGATACGATTGGATCGACTGGAATGTCTGCGCCGAGGATGCCACCGCCAGCCACCCCAACGCTGACCGTATTCTCAAGAATATTCAGCAGGACGCCGCAGGGCGTGACATTTGTGTGGTGCTTCTGCATGATACCAAGGCCACCGGCCAAACGGTCAAGGCGCTGCCCCGCATCATCGAGTGGTTCCAGAGCGAGGGATACCATTTCTGCACCATCGACGAAATGTACCAGGCCCGCACCGATTGATTTGCAAAGCGGTACAAAATAGGGTATAATACTCTTGCTGCGCCGAGCGCGGCAGGGGAGGACCGTCTGATGCGCAAGAACGAGAGCCAGAAAATCGCCCTGTGCGGCGTGCTGGGGGCTTTGTCAGTGGTGTTGATGCTGATCGGCAATATCTTGCAGGTTGGGACCTACGCAGCGCCGATGCTGGCGGCTTTCCTGCTCATCCCGGTGCTGGAGGAGTACGGCGCCAAGTATGCGCTGCTGCTGTATGCGGCGGTGTCTATCCTGGCGGTGCTGCTGGTGCCGGATAAGGAACTGGCCCTTTTCTACGCGCTGGTGCTGGGGTATTATCCGGTGCTCAAGCGACTGTTGGACCGGCTACGGCCCGCCCTGCTGCGCTGGGCGGCCAAATTTGCCGTCTTCAACGCGGCGACGGTGGCGCTGTACGGGCTGCTGTTCCTGCTTATCGGCCCGGCCCTGGCGGCGGAACTCCTGGCAGACGGCCCCGCCATGCTGGCGGCGCTGCTGGCGATGGGAAATCTGGCGTTCTGGCTCTGTGACCGCGCGCTGGGGAGTATCACTCGGCTCTATCACCTCAAGCTGCGCCGGAAATTGAAAAAGCTGTTTTGATGTGTTTTACAAAGGAGACAAAGAAACGTATGTGGTTTGACGAAGCTGTCATTTATCAGATATACCCCCTGGGCCTCTGCGGCGCACCGCTGCAGAACGACGGAGAGCAGGCCCACCGCATTCTGCGGGTGTTGGACTGGGTGGAGCATATCAAGGAACTGGGCGCGACCTGTGTTCTCTTCAACCCGGTGTTTGAGAGCGACGCCCACGGCTACGACACCCGCGACTACAATAAGCTGGATGCCCGCCTTGGGACCAACGAGGATTTCAAGAAGGTCTGCGGCGCCCTGCATGACGCCGGGCTGAAGGTGATGCTGGACGGCGTGTTCAACCACGCGGGCCGGGGCTTCTGGGCCTTCCGCGACGTGCAGGAAAAGCGGTGGGACAGCCCTTACAAAGACTGGTTCCGCATCAGCTTTGACGGCAACACTAACTACAACGACGGCTTCTGGTACGAAGACTGGGAGGGCTGCAGCGAACTGGTCAAGCTGAACCTGCAAAACCCCGATGTCAAGAACTATCTGTTCGACGCCGTGCGCGGCTGGGTGCGGGACTATGATATCGACGGCCTGCGCCTGGACGTGGCCTACTGCCTGGATCCAGGCTTCTTGGAGGAACTGCGCGGGCTGGCAAACGCCCTCAAGCCGGATTTTGTGTTGATGGGCGAGACGCTGCACGGCGACTACAACCGCTGGATGAACGACAGGGCCTGCCACTCTGTGACCAACTACGAGTGCTACAAAGGGCTGTATTCCAGCTTCAACACCGGCAATATGCACGAGATTGCCTACAGCCTCAACCGCCAGTTCGGATCGGAGCCCTGGTGCCTGTACACCGGGCGGCATCTGCTTAGCTTTGCGGATAACCATGACGTTTCCCGCATCGCCACTATCCTCACCGACAAAGCCTGCCTTCCGGCGGTCTATGGCCTGCTGTTCGGCATGCCCGGCGTCCCCGCAGTCTACTACGGCAGCGAGTGGGGGATGGAGGGAGACAAGAAAAACGGCGACCCCACCCTGCGCCCCGCCGTGGAAAAGCCGGAAGCCAATGAACTGACCGAATGGATCGCCAAGCTGGCGGGCGCCCGCACCGCCAGCCCGGCGCTGTGCCGGGGCAGCTACCGCAACCTCCTGGTGCAGCCCAGGCAGCTGATCTTTGAGCGCCGCGCCGGGGAGGACCGGGTGCTGGTGGCCATCAATGCCGGCAGTCAGCCCTTCCACGCCCACTTTGACGCCCAGGCGGGCATGGCGGTGGATCTCATCACCGGCGAACCCCACGACTTCGGCGGCGGCAGCGAACTGCCCCCCTACAGCTGCTATTTCTGGAAAACCGAATAACCCCACAACAAAACAGGGGGCAAACGGCAGGCCGCGGGCCTTCGCTTGCCCCCCTGTTTTTATACGGTTCACGGCGCAAAACCGGCGATGAGGTCGGGCAGAATATCCGCAAGCGTCAGGCCGGGGACCTAGCGTCTAAAAACTATTTTGTGGGGGAAGATTACAGGTTGGTGTAGCCCATCAGGCTTTCGTCCACCACGGCGGCAGTGTCGCGGCCCTCGCGCAGAGCCCACACCACCAGGCTTTGGCCGCGGCGCATATCGCCGCAGACGAACACCTTGGGGACGTTGGTGGCATAGTGGTCGTCAGCCACGCTGCCGCGGGCGGTCAGATCGACGCCGAAGGCCTGCGCCACATAGGGTTCGCAGCCGGTGAAGCCGGCGGCGATGAGGACCAGATCGCACTCCACAGCGAACTCCTCGCCGGTGGGGACCATCATGCGGCGGCCATCCACCACCTGGCTTTGCAGCTTGGCGATCAGCGCGCCGCAGAGTTGCCCGGCCTCGTTCCTGTAGAACTCCTTGACGGTGGTCTGGTAGACGCGGGGGTCGCTGCCGAACTTGGCGATGGCCTCCTGCTGGCCGTAGTCGGTCTTCAGTACGCGGGGCCACTCGGGCCAGGCGTTGCCGGGGGCGCGGGCGGCGGGCGGGCAGGGCATCATCTCCAGCTGCACAACGCCGGCGCAGCCCTGGCGGATGGCGGTGCCTACGCAGTCGTTGCCGGTATCGCCGCCGCCGATGACCAGCACCTTCTTACCCGCGGCGCTGACGGCCCTGCCGTCGGCAAAGCCGGAGTCCAGCAGGCTTTTGGTCACGGAGGTCAGGTAGTCCACGGCAAAATAGATGCCTTCCGCCTCCCGGCCGGGCACCTGGATATCCCGGGGCAGCTTGGCGCCGCAGCAGAGCACTACGGCATCGTACTGCGCCTTCAGTTCGTCGGCACTCACATTGCCGCCCACATCGGCGTTGGTCACAAACTCGATGCCTTCCTCCTTGAGGATGTTGACGCGGCGGTCAATGACCCACTTTTCCAGCTTCATGTTGGGGATGCCATACATCAGCAGGCCGCCCACCCGGTCATCCCGCTCGTAGACCGTCACCGAATGGCCGCGCTTATTCAAGAGGTCCGCCACCGAGAGCCCCGCAGGTCCCGCGCCGACCACCGCCACCCGCTTGCCGGTGCGAGCGGGCGGCGGAACCGCGCGGATCACGCCGTTCTCATAGCCGTATTCCACGATGGCGCGCTCGTTCTCCTTCACAGTGACCGGGTTGCCGGTTGTCATACCGCAGGTGCAAGCTGCCTCGCACAGGGCGGGGCAGACCCGGCTGGTGAACTCCGGGTAGCGGTTGGTGGCGATGAGCCGCCGCACGGCAAGATCCCACTTGCCCTGGTAGACAAGATCGTTCCATTCAGGAATCAGGTTGTTCAGTGGGCAGCCGCTGGCCGCGCCGCCGATCATCATGCCGCTCTGGCAGAAAGGGACGCCGCAGTCCATGCAGCGCGCGCCCTGGGCCTGCTGCTCGTCCTGGTGCAACGGCAGATGAAATTCGTTAAAGTTTTGGATGCGCTCCTCGGGCGGCAGTTCCGTGCTGGTCTGCCGCTTGATCTCGATAAATCCGCTCGGGTTTCCCATAGCGTCCGCCTCCCTTACAGTGCGTTTTTCATGGCGTAGAACGCCTCGATCTGAGCCTGCTCGCTGTCCTCGCCCTTTTCCTCCATCTGTGCGATGAGGCGCAGCATCTTGTCGTAGTCATGGGGCAGGACCTTCTTGAACTTAGGAAGATACTCGCCGAAGTTCTCCAGAATTTCTTTGCCTCGGGGCGAGCCGGTAACTTCCACATGCTCCCGGATCAGATCCTTGAGCAGAGAAACGTCGTACTTGTGCTCCACCGGCTCCAGGCTGACCATGTCCTTATTGACGCGCTGGTAGAAATCCCAGTCCTCGTCCAGCACATAGGCCACACCGCCGCTCATGCCGGCGGCAAAGTTTTTGCCGGTCTTGCCCAGCACCACCACGGTGCCGCCGGTCATATACTCGCACCCGTGGTCGCCCACGCCCTCCACAACGGCGGTGGCGCCGGAGTTGCGCACGCAGAAACGCTCGCCCGCCACGCCGTTGATGAACGCCGTGCCGCCGGTGGCGCCGTAGAGAGCCACGTTGCCGATGACGATGTTCTCGCTGCGGTCGTAGGTCACATCGGCGGGCGGATAGACGATCAGCTTGCCGCCGGACAAGCCCTTGCCCATATAATCGTTGGAGTCGCCGATCAGTTCCAGCGTCAGTCCCTTGGGTATGAACGCGCCGAAGCTCTGGCCGCCGTAGCCGGAGCAGACCACATGAAAGGTATCGTCCGGCAGGGTGTTGCCGAACTTGGCGGTGATCTCGCTGCCGAAGATGGTGCCGAAGGCGCGGTCGGTGTTGCCGACCTCCAGTTTGACAGTCACCGGCTTAGGCTCCGCCATATCGAAGCTCTTCCTGAACTTCTTCATCAGAACCTTCATGTCGGGAGTCTTTTCCAACTCAAAGTCGTAGACGGCATCGGGGCGGAAGTGGACGCTGGGGGTCTCCACCAGCGGGTTGTTCAGCAAAGCGGTCAGATCCATCTCGCTGGCGCGGGAACCGGCGGGGGCGGGGCGGACCTTCAAAAGATCGGTGCGGCCCACCAACTCGTCGACGGTGCGCACGCCTAGGCGGGCCATGTATTCCCGCAGATCCTCGGCCATAAAGCGCATGAAGTTGATGATATGCTCCGGCTTGCCCTTGAAGTTCTTGCGCAGCTCGGGGTTCTGGGTGCAGATACCCATGGGGCAGGTGTCCAGGTTGCAGACGCGCATCATCACGCAGCCCATGGCCACCAGCGGCCCGGTGCCGAAGCCGAATTCCTCGGCACCCAGCAGGGCGGCGATGGCCACGTCGCGGCCGCTCATCAGCTTGCTGTCCGCCTCGATGCGCACCCGGCTGCGAAGGCCGTTCATGATAAGGCACTGGTGCGCCTCGGCGATACCCAGTTCCCAGGGCAGGCCGGCGTTGTGGATAGAGTTGCGTGGGGCCGCGCCGGTGCCACCGTCAAAGCCGGAGATCAGGATAACCTCCGCGCCCGCCTTGGCGACGCCGGCGGCGATGGTGCCGACGCCCGCCTCGCTGACCAGCTTGACATTGATGGCCGCCTTTCGGTTGGCGCACTTGAGATCGTAGATCAGCTGGGCCAGGTCCTCAATGGAGTAGATGTCGTGGTGGGGCGGGGGAGAGATCAGCCCCACGCCAGTGGTGGAGTTGCGGGTCTTGGCAACCCAGGGGTAGACCTTGGCACCGGGCAGCTGGCCACCCTCGCCGGGCTTGGCGCCCTGGGCCATCTTGATCTGGATCTCGTTGGCCGAGACCAGATATTTGCTGGTAACGCCGAACCGGGCGGAGGCTACCTGCTTGATGGCGGAGTTGCGCTCGGTGCCGTAGCGGTCCTCGGCCTCGCCGCCCTCGCCGGTGTTGCTCTTGCCGCCCAGCCGATTCATGGCAATGGCCATGCACTCATGGGATTCGGCGGAGAGCGCGCCGTAACTCATGGCGGCGGTCTTGAAGCGGCGCACGATGGAGTCGACGCTCTCCACCTCCTCCAGCGGGACTCCCTCGGCGGGGTAGTTGAAGTCCAGCAGGCTGCGCAGATGCATATCGTCGCCGTTTTCCTTCGCCACGGCGGCGGTGTACTGCTTGAACTTGCTGTAATCGCCGGTCCAGCAGGCCTGCTGCAGCAGATGGATGGTCAGCGGGTTGTACAGGTGCTGCTCTGCCGCCGTGCCGCTGCGGAACTTGTGCGCGCCCAGGCTGGGAAGATCCATGTAGATATCCAGCCCCAGCGGGTCGTAAGCCTGCTGGTGGCGTTCCTCCAGGTCGCGCTGGATGTCCTTGATGGTGATGCCGCCCACGCGGGTGACGGTGTTGGTGAAGTATTTGTCCACCACTTCCCGGCTGATGCCCAGCGCTTCAAAGATCTGGCTGCCCTGGTAGGACTGGATGGTGGAAATGCCCATCTTGGAGGCGATCTTGACGATGCCCGCCAGAACGGCCTTGTTGTAATCCTCCACGGCGGCGTAGTAGTCTTTGTCCAGCAGGCCCTCCTTGATCAGGCTGCCGATGCTCTCCTGGGCCAGATAGGGGTTGATAGCGCAGGCGCCGTAGCCCAACAGGGTGGCAAAGTCATGCACCAGGCGGGGTTCGCCGCTCTCAAGGATCAGGGCCATGGCGGTGCGCTTGCGGGTGCGCACCAGATACTTGGACACCGCGCCCACCGCCAGCAGGCTGGGGATGGCGACATGGTACTCGTCAATATCCCGATCCGAGAGAATCAGGATGTTCGCGCCGTCGCGGCAGGCGCGGTCCACATCCACAAAGAGGCGGTCGATGGCCTTCTCCAGATCGGTGTTCTTGTAGTAGCAGATCGAGATGGTCTCCACCTTGAAGCCGGGGACCTTCATGGATTTGATCTTGAGGATATCCGTCTCGGTCAGAATAGGATTGTCGATCTTGAGGACCTTGCAGTTGGCGGCGTCCTCCTCCAGCAGGTTGCCCTGTGCGCCCACATACACGGTGGTGGAGGTGACGACCTTCTCCCGCAGCGCATCGATGGGCGGGTTGGTGACTTGGGCGAACATCTGCTTGAAATACTCAAAGAGCGGGGGATGGGTGTGGCTCAATACGGCCAGCGGGGTATCGCTTCCCATGGCGCCCGCCGGCTCGCCGCCGTTCTTGGCCATCGGCAGCAGGATGGTGTTCACATCTTCATAGCGGTAGCCGAAGGCTTTTTGCAGGCGGACAAGTTCCTCCTTGCTGTGGCTGGGAACCTTCTGGTTGGGAACCCTCAGATCCGCCAGATTGACGAGGTTGCGGTCCAGCCACTCGCCATAGGGCTGGCGGCCCGCGTAATCGGCTTTCAGGCGGTCATCGTCCACCAATTCACCCTTGACGGTATCCACCAGCAGCATTTTGCCGGGGCGCAGACGGTCCTTGCGCACAATGTCGGCAGCGGGCAGATCCAGCACGCCCACCTCGCTGGAAAGGATCAACCTGCCATCCTTGGTGATGTAGTAGCGGCTGGGGCGCAGACCGTTGCGGTCCAGCACCGCGCCCATCACGTCGCCGTCGCTGAACAGGATGGAGGCGGGGCCATCCCACGGTTCCAGCATGGTGGCGTAATACTGGTAGAAATCCCGCTTTTTGGGATCCATATTTTTGTTGTTGCTCCACGGCTCGGGGATAGTCACCATCACCGCCAGGGGCAGGTCCATGCCGTTCATCACCATGAATTCCAGCGTGTTATCCAGCATGGCGGAGTCGGACCCATCCTGATTGACGATGGGCAGCACCTTAGTCATATCGTTTTTCAGGTAGCTGCTTCCCATCGTCTCCTCGCGGGCCAGCATGGTGTCCACGTTGCCCCGGATGGTATTGATCTCACCATTGTGCAGGATGAACCGATTGGGATGGGCACGGTTCCAGCTGGGCTGGGTGTTGGTGGAAAAGCGGCTGTGTACCATGCCGATGGCGGATTCATAATCGTTGTTCTGCAGATCGGGGTAGAACAGGCGCAGTTCCTTGACCAGGAACATGCCCTTGTAGACGATGGTCCGGCTGGAAAGGCTGCATACATAGGTCTCCTGGTTGGACTGTTCAAAGACGCGGCGCACCACATACAGGCGGCGGTCAAAATCGATGCCCGCGTTCAGCCGGGCAGGTTTCCCCACAAAGCCCTGCCAGATGCTGGGCATACAGTCCCGCGCCTTGTGGCCCAGGACTTCGGGGCAGGTGGGGACCTCACGCCAGCCCAGGAAGGGCAGCCCCTCCTTCTTGCAGATGATCTCAAAGAGCTTTTTGGCCTGGTTGCGGCGCAACTCCTCCTGCGGGAAGAAGAACATGCCGATGCCGTACTCCCGCTCCTTCCCCAGCGGCAGGCCGATTCCGGCGGCTGCCTTCTGAAAAAACTTATCGCTGATCTGTAAAAGAATTCCAACGCCGTCGCCGGTTTTGCCCTCGGCATCTTTGCCGGCGCGGTGCTCCAGATGTTCAACGATCTGCAGGGAATCGTCGATGGTCTGGTGGCTCTTGCGGCCCTTGATGTCTACAACGGCACCGATACCGCAGTTGTCATGCTCAAAACGTGGGTCATACAGCCCCGCAGGGGCCTTGCGTTCGGTAAAATACTCCATGGCTCCGTCTCCCCTTCCCTCTCTAAGGACATGGTAGAAAAAAGGCGCTCCCGCGCCGGGGTACACCGACCCCTGCGGGAACGCCTTTGTTCTTGTGCTTACTATACCATAGAATATGCCGTTTGACAACGAAAAGACAAAAGATTCTTTAGAAATTAACCAAAAAACAGAAATCTTTTTAATGTTTCATGCCAAAACTTAATTTTATTCGGCTTTGGCGGCCTCCTCGCCGTTCCGGGCCTTCAGTTCGGCCAGGATGGCGGCCAGCAGTTCCTCTTGGGTGGGGGCGGCGGGGGCTTCCTCGGCAGGGGCTTCCTCATGGTGACCCAGGCTCAGCAGCTTGTTCATCGCCTTGAGCAGGCAGAACAGAACAAACGCCAAGATCAGGAAGTTGATGATGGCGGAAAGGAAAGAGCCGATCCCCAGCTGGATGCCGAAGGGAAGCTCCAGCACCACATAGGCGAAGTCCGCCTTGAACAGGATGCCGATGATGGGGTTGATGATATTCTCGGTCAGGGATGTGACAAGGCTCGAGAAAGCGCTGCCGATGAGAACACCGATGGCCATATCCATCACATTGCCCTTCAGGGCAAAGGCCTTGAACTCTTCCAGAAATTTTTTCATACTATGTACCTCCTATTTTTATTACAAAGCTTTACCTATAAAAGCCGGTCAGCGGGAACAGCCCCCGCCGGTCGGTCAGAACCATCAGGAAGCCTCAGGCTTTCAGCAGTTTTGCCACCGCCTGGGCGGCGCCGTTCAGGTAGTCGCCCACAAAGGTCTCGATCATGCCGTTGTCGGCCTCCTTGGCAAGTTCGGGATCGATAGGCATTTTTGCCAGCACTGGCAGGCCGTACTTGGCGCCCGTCTCGTCCACATGGCTCTCGCCAAAGACGTGGATATGCCGGCCGCAGTCGGGGCAGACGGCGTAGCTCATGTTCTCCACAATGCCAAGGATCGGCACATTCATCATCTGGGCCATCTTGACGGCCTTGCCCACGATCATGCCGACCAACTCCTGCGGGCTGGATACGATGATGATGCCGTCCACCGGTAGTGTCTGGAAGACGGTCAGCGGCACGTCGCCGGTACCGGGGGGCATATCGACGAACAGGAAATCCACATCCTCCCACACGACCTCCTGCCAGAACTGCTTGACAGCCCCGGCAATAACGGGGCCGCGCCAGACGACGGGAGCCTCGGGATCGTCCAGCAGCAGGTTGATGCTCATAATCTCGATGCCGGTGCGGCTGGGAATGGGGTTGATGGCGTCATCACTGCCGGTGGCGGGGCCGTGGACGCCGAACAGCTTGGGGATGGAGGGGCCGGTGATATCGGCATCCAAAATCGCCGTCTTGTAGCCGAGACGCCGCATCGAGACCGCCAGCATGGCGCTGGTCATACTTTTGCCGACGCCGCCCTTGCCGGAAATGACGCCTATGACCTTCTTGACATGGCTGCGCGGATGGGGGGCTTCATGCTGCGGCTTTCGGCTTTCACAGTTGGCCGAGCAGCTGCTGCAATCATGGGTACATTCTTCGCTCATGTAGTTGATTTCTCCTTGCCGGTGTAGAATCGCCGTACCCTTCGCAGAAGGGTGCCGGGGCGGCAGGCCTGTGCCGCCCCGAAATATACGGCGTATTTGCTATAGTTTACCATGATTCACGCTGCAATGCAAGCATTACGGCAATTTTTCCACAATGCCCGCCACCAGTTGCTGGAAGAGCGGTCCCCGCGCATTGGCGATCTCGATCACTTCCTCACCGCTGAGCCGTTTGCCCGCCATGCCGGCGGCCATGTTGGTGATAAGGCTCAGGCCCAGCACTGGAAGGCCGCAGTGGCTGGCGGCGATGGCCTCCGGGACGGTGCTCATACCCACGGCGTCGGCCCCCAGCGTGCGGAAGGCGCGGATCTCGGCGGGAGTCTCAAAGCTGGGACCCATGTAGCCCAGATAAACGCCCTTCCGCAGCGTGATGCCCTGGGCAGTGGCCACCGCCTCCGCCGTCCGCAGCAGTTCCGGGGCGTAGACGTGGGTCATATCGCAGAAGCGGGGGCCGATGCCGTCGTCGTTGGCCCCGCGCAGCGGGTTAGCGCCCATAAAGTTGATGTGGTCGGTGATGAGCATAAAATCGCCCACGTTGAACTCCCAATTCACGCCGCCCGCCGCGTTGGTCAGCACCAGGGATTTGCAGCCCAACGCCTTGAACACCCGCACCGGCAGGGCGATGGAACGCATCTCATGCCCTTCATAATAGTGGAACCGCCCCTGCATACACAGTACCCTGCGGCCGCCCAGGCGCCCTGCCACAAACTGACCGGCATGCCCCGGCGCGGTGGAGAGGGGGAAGCCCGGCACCTCGGCATACGGGATCACCGCCGGTTCCTCGATGCGCGCCGCCAGCCCGCCCAGGCCGGAGCCGAGCACCAGCGCCGCCTCGGGCCGGAAGGGCAAGCGGGCCAGCAGATAATCGGCAGCCGCCATTACTTCTTTTGCCATATGCAAACCTCATTTCGTTTGTGTTGATGGGAGATATTGTACCATCCCGGCAGGGCCATGCGCAAGGCATACCGCTCGCCGCCCGCACATATTTTGGAGAGACGGGAGAGGGGGATGCCATGCGTGGAAAACTGTATGTGAAAAACGCCGCCCTTCTGACGGTCTCCGGCCTGGTCCTGCGGGTGCTGGGGATGGTGTTTCGCATCTACATTGCCGCCCGGCTTAACAGCGAGGGGATGGGGCTGTACCAGCTGATTTTGTCGGTTTATATGGTGTTTACCTCGCTGGCGTCGGCGGGCATCAACGTGGCCTCCACCCGGCTGGCGGCCCAAAGCCTGGCGCGGGGCAAGGGGATGGCCGCCACGCTGCGGGGGCTGTGTACCACGGCGCTGGCGTTGGGAACGGCGGCCATGCTGGCGCAGGCCGCGCTGGCCCAGCCCGCCGCCCGCTACCTGCTACACGATGCCCGGGCTGAACTTTCGCTGATGATCCTGGCCCTCAGCCTGCCCTTTATCGCCGTGGCGGGGGCGCTGCGGGGGTGCTTTTTGGCAAAGAGGAGCGTGCATCCCAATGTGATCTCCCAGCTGGTGGAGCAGGCCGTGCGGATGGCGGTGGCCGCCGCAGCGCTGCGGATTCTGGCGGGCTGGGGCGCGGGCTACGGCTGCGCGGCGGTGCTTGTCGGTAACACGGTGAGCGAGGCGGTCTCCTGCCTGCTGATGGCAGCCTTCGCCTGGCGGGAACCGAGTTTCCGCCCCGGCATCGGCGAGCCGCTGCATCCCTACACCCAGCGGGAACTGTGGGACATTGTGCTCCCGGTGGAGGGCAGCCGCCTGCTGGCCAGCGCCCTGCAAGCCGCCGAGAGCAGCTTGATCCCTTACTGCCTGGCCCTCTATCTGGGGGACCGCACCGAAGCAATGGCCCAGTACGGCAATCTGAAAGGGATGGCGCTGCCGCTTCTCTTCTTCCCGTTTTCGGTGCTGGCGGCATTGTCCAGCCTGCTGATGCCCGAGATCACCCGCGCCTACACCCGACGCGACATCGTAGCCACCAACCGCCTGATCGGCACCATGGCCAAGGCGACGGGGGCTTTCTCTGTGCTGGCGGGGGCGGGGTTTGTACTGCTGGGCGATCTGCTGGCCGAAGCGCTGTACAGGGATCCCCAGGTGGGAACCTACGTCCATGTTCTGGGGTTTGTGGCGCCCTTTATGTACTTTGAGAGTATGGTGGACGGAGTTCTAAAGGGCTTGGGGGAGCAGCTGGCCACCTTCCGGTATTCGCTGGTGGATTCCGCCCTGCGGATCGCAGGCATCTGGCTGCTGCTGCCCCGCTTCGGCATGGTGGGGTTCCTGGCGGTGATGATCTTCTCCAACCTGCTGACCTGCACCTTGAACACCGCCCGGATGCTCCGCGTCATCCGCCGCGCCCCCGCAGAATGAAAAGGGAGGCTCCCGGCAATGCCGCAGGGAGCCTCCCTTTCAATCAACCTCTCAATAAAGTCCGCCTTAAATTATGCTGAAGGGGAGACCAAGGGGAAACAGCCGTCTTGGCGTAACCGTGCGTGGCGGATGCCCTCCCCCTGCAGCGGCACGCTCACAGCGTCTGCCCGCTGAGCAGACCGTTCCACAGGCGGTAGTAGATGCCCTTTTTCGCCAGCAGTTCCTCATGGCTGCCTTCCTCCTCGATGCCGTCCTGGCCCAGCACTAAGATGCGGTCGGCGTTTTGGATGGTGGTCAGCCGGTGGGCGATGGTCAGGGTGGTGCGGCCCTTCGCCAGCTTATCCAGGCTTTGGCCCACCAGGATCTCGCTCTCGTTGTCCAGGGCGCTGGTGGCTTCATCCAGCAGCAGGATGGGCGGGTTTTTCAGGAAGACGCGGGCGATGGAGATGCGCTGCTTCTGCCCGCCGGACAGTTTGACGCCCCGCTCGCCCACATAGGTATCATAGCCGTCCTTCAGCGCCCGCACAAAGCCGTCGGCCCCGGCCAGCTTGGCGGCCTCGATGATCTCATCCCGCGTGGCGCCCGGCTTGCCGTAGGCGATGTTGTCCGCTACGGTGCCGCTGAAAAGGTAAACATCCTGCTGCACTACGCCGATGGCGCGGCGCAGGCTGTCCAGCGTGACGCTGCGGATATCCTGCCCATCGATCAGTATGCTGCCGCCGGTCACATCGTAAAAGCGGGGGATCAGGTTGCACAGCGTCGTCTTGCCGCCGCCGGACGGCCCCACCAGAGCCAGGCTCTCGCCGGGGCGGATGGTCAGGTCCACATGGCGCAGCACCAGATTGTGGTCGTCCGGGTATTCAAAGGTCACATCCCGGAACTCGATGCCGCCCTTTTCCACCTTCAGGGGCTTGGCATCGGGGGCGTCCTCGATTTCCACGGGGGTATCCATGATCTCGAGGAAACGCTCGATGCCGGTGACGCCCCGCTGGAACTGTTCGGCAAACTCCACGATGCGGCGGATGGTGGCGATCAGGGTGGAGACATAGAGGATGTAGGCTACCAG
Source organism: uncultured Subdoligranulum sp. (assembly GCA_964542725.1). Classification (GTDB taxonomy): domain Bacteria; phylum Bacillota; class Clostridia; order Oscillospirales; family Ruminococcaceae; genus Gemmiger. The sequence goes on from CAZIVF010000011.1 coordinate 27,902, forward strand.
ATCGCCCGCGTTGATGGCCCCGTACACCAGCGAGAGGCCGCCCGCCACAATGACCACCAGGTACATCAGCCCGTCGAAGAGGCGGGTGGAGGTGTTGAAGGCAGCCATAGCGTAGTAGCCCAGCTTTTTGATCTCCTGGAAGGATTGGTTGCCATCCTCAAACTTTTCCCGCTCTTGGGATTCGGCGGCGAAAGCCTTGACCACCCGCTGGCCCAGCAGGCTGTCCTCAATGGAGGCGTTCAGCTCCCCGATTTGGTAGCGCTGTTGCCGGAAGCGGGCGCGCAGCCGGTGGTTCAGCTTGGTGGAGACCACCAGCATCAGCGGCACACAGGCAAAGACGACAAGGGTGAGGGGAACGCTGGCCGTACACAGGATGACGAAGGAGGCCACGATCTTGATGGCGGCAATGAAAAATTCCTCCGGGCAGTGGTGGGCGAACTCGGTCACGTCAAAGAGGTCGTTGGTGATGCGGCCCATGATCTGGCCGACCTTGGTGTTGTTGTAGTAAGTCAGGCCCAGCCGCTGCAGATGGGCGAACGCATCCCGGCGCATATCGGTCTCGATGTAAACGCCCATGATATGGCCGGTGCTGGACATATAGTATTGGGCTGCGCCGTCGATGATCCGCAGCACCAGATACAGCGCCGCCAGCTTGAGCACCGTCGCCGCCGTCAGTACGGCGGTGGGGTCGGTGGCGGTGTTGGTCAGGAAACTCATGATCTTGGGCAGTACAATATCGCACAATGTGGTCAGCGACGCGCAGAACAAATCGAACAGCAGAATCTTTTTGTAGCGCATCAGGTAGGGCCAAAAGCGCAGGATCAGCGACCTGGTGCCGCCCCGGTAAGTTGGACTTCCGTTGGACATGATAAACCTCCTTAAAAGTGCCGCCCTGTGGGGTCTTAAATAGTATGTTAAGGGGGCTTTATGACGAGCCCCTGTAGGATGGCCAGCCCGTGGCCGCCGGAACGCCGCAATAAAACAGGGCTTTCGGCGGGGGGATATACCCCGATCGATCGGGAAATCCCACCGCTTATTCTGCCGGGATATCCTCGGTGTCGCCCGGCGCCTCAGAGGAGGCCGGTTCCCCGGTGTCCTCGCCTCCCTCGGCGGAGGCTCCACCGTTCTCCGGCGGAGGGGACTCCGGGGCCGCCAAAGCGGGGATGACCTCCGTTTTCATTGCGCCACAGACGCTACAAGTGTAAGTGATGGCCCCGTCTACCCCTATCTGCGCTTCCGTTCGGCTCGTTTCCTGCCAGGTGTGCTGCCCTGTGGCGGCAAGCACTTCCGTCTTCACGTCGCCGCAGCTGCAAATACTCTTGCTGTAACCGTCCTGCCCGCAGGTGGGGGAAACACGCTCTGTCTCCTGGTAGGAGTGGGTGTGAGGTTCGGGCGTGGGCTCCTGTGTTGGGGTGGCGGTCGCAGTCGGTTCCGGTGTGGCGGGCGAATCCGCCGGGGTGGGCGTCGGCGTCGGAGAGGGTGTCGGCGTGGCGAGAATCTCCTCCTTGGTGGCGTCGCAGCCCTCGCGGCGGCAGCGATAGATGCGCTTGGTGCCGTCCTCCGTCACCGTGCCGTCGTCCCAGTCATGGCCCAGAGCGGGGGTCTCCTTCTCGATGATATCGCCACAGACGCTGCACTTATACTTGGCATGGCCGACAGTCAGGCAGGAGGCCTTGGTCACAGTATCGGAAAGCTCCACATAGTCGTGATCGTGGGCCGCCGCCGTAAAGTGGGCGGTCAGCACCACGCCGCCGGCGTCGGCGGTGGTGGGGACGGTGTAGCTGATGGTCGCGCTGCCGCTGGTAGCGCCGTTGGAGACGGTCCAGCCGGCAAATTCATAGCCGCTGTCGGGTACGGCTGTCACCGCCGAGGCGGTGTCGCCCTTCTTGACCAGCTGGCTGGTGCTGCCGCTCAGGGTGCCGCCGGTAGCGGCCACAAATTCCACCGGGACCTTGGCTCCGCGCACGGCGATGGGATCCTGGGTGATAAGATTGGCAGGGGTCCCGGCGGGGGTGGGGATATCGCCCAGCGGCTGGGGGCGGCGGTCCTCTGTGATGTAGGCGTGGCAGCGCACATAGTTGATGTAGACCGTCACTGCCTCCTTGGAGAGATGAACCCCGTCCGACAGCGTGTAGTCCTTCTTGGCCCAGCCGGTGGAGGAATCCTTCAAAACCTCGGCGCTGTTCAGGAACTTGAAGCCGTTTTCCTCGCACATTGTTACCAGGGCCGCGTTGTAGGCGTCCACCTGGGTCATGGTCAGGTTGGTGTTTTCCCGCTGCTGGTCCAGCGGCGGGATGGCACTGACGATAATGTCGGCGTAGGGCCAGGCGGTTTGGATCGCCTGCAGGCCGGTCAGATAAGTAGAGATGAAGTTGGTGGCATCGGTGGAGGAGCCGCCCAGATTGTTGGTCCCGAAGCAGATGATGATGCGCCGGGGTTTGAGCATCGCCACGGCGTCGGGGATGGTATACATGGTAGAGGAACCCTTGAACTGCTCACATTTCAGCGTGGTGATGGCTTGGACACCCATGCTCACAACGCCGATGTTGTTGTCTATGGTGGAGAAGGCTTTGCCGGTATCGTCGGCGTACATCGTGTAGCGCACCGTGTTGGAGTCCCCGATGAACAGCGTCTCGTCCAGGTAGCTCCGCCCGGCATCCTCTGTTTGGGGCAGCACTGTGGGTATTTCCGTCGCTGCCGTTGTCACGGCGTCGGGGCTCTCTATGGCGGTGGGGGCCGGTGTGGTCCCGCTTGTTCCGGCGGGGACGGCGCTCTCCGGCGTGGTGTAGGTAGTATCCGCAGATTGGCCCGAGATCAGCACGATCGAAGCCACGATCACCAGAGCGAAGGCGCCCACCGAGGCGCCCAGCGCCAGCCTAGCTTGGCGCGGCAGGCTGTACAGAGAATGTAACAGGTCGTACAGAAAGTCCAACAGGATCATCTCCTTACACAGATAGGTAAAAGATACCTTCTCTATCATACACCTTTTTACAACTTCATGCTATTCTAAAAAGAAAACGAAAAAAGAGGAAATTTCACGGATCTGCATGAAAAGGGGCCGATCGCCTCTCTGCCGTTGGCACTGCGGTGCCGTCGGCCTGTTCTCATCTCCTCCAGGACACCAAAAAATAGAACCCCCGCCGGGGTACGGCAAGGGTTCTATTTTATGGACCTGGAGGGATTCGAACCCTTGACCTCTCGGATGCGAACCGAACGCTCTCCCAACTGAGCTACAGGCCCATATGTTTGACGACTTGATTAGTTTAATGCATCTGCCGCAAATTGTCAAGAGGGAGGAGGAAAAAAATTGAAATTTATCCTGTGCGGTTTCTTTTCCTTCGGCACTTGACCTTGCGCCCCAAATCTACTATGATGAAGTT
>CAZIVF010000012.1:0-29935 GCA_964542725.1 uncultured Subdoligranulum sp.
CGGGACAACGAACTCCTGCTGAACAACCTAGGTTTCGCCAAGCCCTGAACAGTTTCGGCCTCCCCGGTTGGACATCTTTTCCATGCATACTGCCGTACAATGTACGGTACAGTAGTAAGGGGGAACGCAAAACCGCCCAGCCTGCGCCCGGCGCGGTCCGGGCCGTACAGGGCGCCCCCGGAAGCGAGGTGCCGCAGATGGAACCGGCGGAGGGAGCTTGGATGCTGTTTACCCAAACGGGCAGCGTCTACCATTATCTAAATTACAAATCGCAGCAGGAGAAGGAATGTTATGCCGATCGCAACGACGGGGCTGGTGCTGCGCCAAGTCAAGGTGGGCGAGGCGGACCGGATACTGACCCTTCTGACACCGGAACTGGGGGTGATTTCCGCCTCGGCCAAGGGCAGCCTGCGTCTCAAAAATAAGCTGTTCAGTGCCTGCGGGCTGTTCTGTTATTCGGAATTTACCCTTACCAGCGGGCGGACGCACTATTTTGTGGATTCCGGCCAGGTCAAACAGGTGTTCCACGGTCTTTCCCGGACGGTGGAGGGGATGAGCCTTGCCACCTACCTGGCTGAAATCGCCATGACGCTGTCTCCGGCGCCGCCGGAGGCGGCGGATCAGCTGCGGCTTTTGCTCAACTGCCTGTACATGATCGGCGAGCAGAAGCGCCCCCTGCGCCAGATCAAGGCGATCTACGAAATGCGCGCCCTGACCATGGCGGGCTACATGCCGAATCTGCTGGCCTGTGTCGGCTGCGGCCTGTATGAGGGAGGCGAATTCTATCTGGATCCGCAGGAGGGAACGCTGCTCTGCGCCGCCTGCGCCGATAAGGCCCGCCGTCTGCCCAATCTGGATACCGGCGCACTCTACGCCCTACGCCATATCTGCCTGGCGGAGGATAGACAGCTGTTTGCCTTCGCCCTAGCGGACAAAAGCCTGCGGAAACTTTCCCGCGTCAGCGAGCAATATCTGCTGGCGCATCTGGAACATGGGCTGAAAAGCCTGGACTTTTTGAAAACCGTACTCGAATAAGGAGTTTTATGGATACTGCCTACAAAAATACTCTGGAACTGGATAAGATCCTGGACCGGGCGGTGCAGCTGTGTGCCTGCCCCGAAACAAAAGAAAAAATGCGCGCCCTGGAACCCTGCCCCACGCCGGAGGAGGAGCGCTGGGCGCTGGCTCAGACCAATGCCGTCAACACGCTGCTGCTGAAAAACGGCAGTCCTCGCTTCGGCACGGTGGATGGGGTGCGCCGCATCGTCGCCCATGCCGTCAAGGGCGGCGTCCTCTCGATGGGGGAACTTTTGGAGATCGCCGCCACCCTGCGCAATTTCGCCGGGCTGCAGCAGTGGTACGGCATGACTGAGCATGAGATGATGCCCACAGACGACCTCTTCTGCGCGCTGGCTCCCCAGCCGGCGCTGGAACGCCAGATCGCCGATGCCATCCTCTCCCCGGAGGAGATGGCAGACACCGCCAGTTCCACGCTGCGGGATCTGCGCCGCCGTATCCGCCAGACGGAGGATTCTATCCGCACCAAGCTGGACTCCATCATCAAGAATTCCACAACCAACAAATTTTTGCAGGATGCCGTCGTCTCGCTGCGCAACGGCCGGTATGTCGTACCGGTCCGCGCCGAGTACCGGGGCGAGGTGGGGGGCGTCATCCATGACGTTTCCTCCACCGGCGCCACCGTCTTTGTGGAACCCACCGCCGTGGTGGAGGCCAATGCCCGCATCATGCAGCTGCGCGCCCAGGAACAGGACGAGATCACTCGTATCCTTTCCGCCTTCTCGGCCCAGGTGGCTTCGCTGGAACCGCAGTTTACTTACAGCTATGACGCCATGCTGGAGATCGACCTTCTTCTGGCCAAGGCCCGCCTGGCGGTGGAGCACAACGCTTTCATGCCCCAGGTCAGCGATACCACCCGCTTCAAGCTGCGGAAGGCCCGCCATCCCCTCATCGACAAAAAGAAGGTTGTCCCCATTGACATTACCCTGGGCGACGAGTACGACACGCTGGTCATCACCGGCCCCAACACCGGTGGCAAAACGGTCAGCCTGAAAACGGCGGGCCTGCTCAACGCCATGGCCCAGCACGGCTTCCTGATCCCCGCCCATGAGCACAGCACGGTCTGCTGGTTTGAGGAGTATCTGGTGGATATCGGCGACGAGCAGAGCATCGAGCAGAGCCTTTCCACCTTCTCGGGCCACATGAAGCGGATCACCGGCATCCTGGCGCGGGCGGGCCAAGGCACTCTGACCCTGTTGGACGAACTGGGTGCCGGCACCGACCCCGCCGAGGGCGCGGCGCTGGCCGTCAGTATTCTGGAACAGTTGCGCCGCCAGGGCAGCCTGTTGATGGCGACCACCCACTACGCCGAACTGAAAGTCTACGCGCTGGAAACGCCCGGCGTCGTCAACGCCAGCTGCGAGTTTGATGTGGACAGCCTGATGCCTACCTACAAGCTGAGTGTCGGCGTACCCGGCAAATCCAACGCTTTCCTCATCAGCGCCAAACTGGGCATACCGGGGGGCATCATCGACGCCGCCCGCGCCCATATGTCCAGCGACGACAAACGGCTGGACAGTGTGCTGGCCCAGCTGGATGACCTGAAGTTACAGCTGAAGGCCGCCCAGGACGACGCCGAGAAGGCCCGCTACGAGGCGGAGCATGCGCTGGAGAGCGCCGAGAAAAAGCGGGACGAGCTGATCCAGAAGGGGGAGGAGGCGCTGGAGAACGCCCGCCGCCAGGCCCACGAGATGATGCAGCAGGTCCAGAACGAAGCCTATGCCCTGACCGACGAACTGCGCAGGATCCAGAAGGACGAAAAAACCAGCGCCGCCCAGCGCGCCGTCCGCGCCCGCGAGATCGCCCGGAAGGACACTGAGAAACTGCTGAACAAGACCGAGGCGGCTGCCAAGCCTGCCACGCCCTTTGTGCCGCTCAAGGAGGTACGCATCGGGCAGGAGGTGGTCATTGCCGAGTTGAACCAGCTGGCCACCGTCACCGCCCGCCCCGACCGGGACGGCATGGTGGAGGTGCGCGCCGGCATCCTCAAGACCAAGGTGCCGCTGCAGGGGCTGCGTGCGCCGGATAAGATGGAAAAACGGCCCAAACAGCAGCCGCCCCGCACCCGCACCAGCGTACAGCTGAACACAGACCGCAAGGCCAGCATGGAGATCAACCTGCTGGGCTATACGGTGGAGGAAGCCATCGGCGAGGTGGATAAGTTTCTGGATGGCGCGCTGCTACGCGGCCAGCAGACCGTCTATATCATCCACGGCGTCGGCACCGGCGCGCTGCGCGCCGCCATCCAAAAACATCTGCGCACCCACAAGTCCGTCAAGAGTTTCCGCATGGGCCGCTACGGCGAGGGCGAAGCCGGTGTGACGGTGGTGGAACTGAAATAAATTTGGCGCTGGGAGGCCAAACCGGTCAAAATACTCCCTTTGACCATAGAAGCCCCCGGCAAGCCGTGATACACTAAGAAAAGAAAAATACGATCACCCCCGGCGTGCCGTCTGCGAATCCGGGGGCGGGAAAGTGAGCTGAATCGCCTTGGCAATGGAGTACAAAAGCACCCGCAGCTTTACCATGACTTTGGCACACCGGGCGGTGGAGGATATCCGCCGCGGGGGATTCCGCCAGCTGCGCAACTATGTGGATATGTGCGCCTTCCTGGCACACAAGCCGCGCCAAAAAGCCTTTTTCGATTATGCGCAGAAAGCGCTGGAACGGACTGACAGCTGCTACTACAGCTTGATTGAGCGGCTTCTGGAAACCGTGGAGGAGGACCGCATCTGCACCGTGGGGGTCAATCTGGGGTTCAGCAGCCTGATCTACGGCGCAAGCAAGATGAAGCAGCGCAGCGAGCAGGATGGCCGGCCTTTCGCCTGGATCACCGCCGCCCGCTGCGGCGATCCCGCCCTTGCCGGTATGGTGCCGGAGGCCGAGCAGCGCGGCAGCTTTACCTGGCTGCTGGACGCCACTGAGACCGACCCCTGCCAGGCGGCGCCGCTGGCAGCGGCCAACCCGCAAAGCGCCTTTGGCCTGCTGGCCCGGCCCGAAAGCCTGACGCCCGAAGTGATTGAAACGCTGTACCCCAGCGAGAATCTGGCGGTGCTGCCTCTGCTGCAAACCACCGAACTGACCGGCGAGGCGGTGGCGGCGGTTCACGAACTGCGCCGCCGCCGGATGTTGTATGCGCCGGCGGTGCTGCTGGACGAGGAAGCGGCAAAGGAGGCGATCGATCCGGACTGGCTGGGCTGCCTGGCGCAGGAAACGCTGATCTGCCTGTATGCTCGTCGCCCTGGCCTGGCGGAAGAAAGCTCCCGTCGGCTGCGCCAAGGCATCGTGGGTACCCGGATGGAGAGCGGGAACCCGGTGCTGCTGCTGGATTGGGACGAGGATGTCCGCTATATCAACAAGATACTGTCGGAACATGCCGTCTTCGGTCGCTTCCTGCCCCAGGGCTGCTCTTTCCCGCTGCAGTTGGGGGAAGCATAAACCCGCCAAAAAACAACAACGACTCCTTGCCAGGGCAGGGAGCCGTTCTCTTTTTGGGCCGACCTTCCAGGCCGGAACTGCTTTGGCAGAGCACGCCTAAGAAAGCTTTGGCTGCGCTGCTTCTGCGGCACAACCAAAGTTTCCGTAAACTTACTCCACTTTGAGAGGAGGCGCTTCTTCCGCGGGCTGCAGGGGCGTGCGGCGCAGCAGAAGCTGAGAAAACTCCTCGCCGATTAGGCAGTGCAGCCAATCGGATTCCAGGGAAAGATTTTGGCGCATGCCGCCCTTCACCCAGGGTATCAGCACCCCCATAAACGCGCCCGACAAAAAATGACCCACCAGCTGAAGGTCATCCTTCCCCAAAGAGGGGACCAACTCCTTGGCACGCTGCATAAAGATGGAACTGGCAAACTCAAAGATGTACTCCTGCAGGCTGTTTTGGCCGGTGTATTCCAGTGCGCGGGTGTAAAATGTTTTGTTCTCACGGAAATATTCTTCCAGAGCGTGCAATATGGATTCCCAGTCGGCAAGGGAGGAGCGCTCCAGCAGGAACTTGGTGGCGCCGCTCTGAAAATACCAGTTGACCAGGTCGTATTTATCCACAAAATGATAATAGAATGTATTGCGCCCCACGCCGGCTTTCTCGACAATGTCGTTGACGGATATCTTATCCAGCGGCGTGGTAGACAAAAGCTCACGCAGACTTTGGGCCAAGAGCAGCTTGGTCCGATTGGATCGGGGCATGATGTTCTCCTTGCTCAGTTCCCCAAAAGGGGAGGGAAATTGACCTACTATAAATATTATAGCATATTTTTTGCCCCTGCGCAATTCTTACTGCGAGGTATGACAAATTTCGGACTTTGTCCAAGATTATACTGATCGTGGCGCAGCGCGCCGGATCAAATCAGACAAAACCGGTTTTTTGTCTATGTACAATTTGTCGGCAAAAGGACTAAAATAACTGACATACCCAAGGAACCTCTGAATAAATCCCGCCCTGCGGGCTTGGCACACATCTTGCGGGCATCTCCGCGCTAAGAGCCGCCGCTGCGCGGCGGTTGCGCTCCGAAACGCCTCGCTGCGGCTCGGTGTACACCGCACCGCTGGCTTTGAGAAAATGCTCGTTGAACCATCCAGGTTCAACTGCGCTTTTCTCTTCGCCATCGGCACGGATCATTCGGCAATCTGCGTACCAGATTTATTCAGAACTTCCCGAGAAGATTTGTACAGCAAAGGAGTTAGAGGAATATGCCTATCAATAAAGTGGTTCATGCAGCCGAGCGCGCTGCTTTCGGCGCCGCCATCGACGCCGCCATCAAATCCGTGCGGGGCAAGGGGACCGAGCATATGGCCGAGCAGGCCGTCAAGCTGGTCAACATGGCGCAGCCCCTTCTCACCAACCGTTTCCCCGATGCAAACTGGGATGCCGTGCGCGCCTTTGTCTCTGACCCAGACGGCAAGTGGATGCAGTTCGCTTACCGCGCCATCAACGAGATTCATCCCAACATACTGAAGATGAACGCCCTGAATCTGGTGTACGAGGGCATGCTGGTGGGCTACAATTATGTGGAGGAACTGCGCAGGCAGTACGACTGCAATATGCCGTGGATCCTGCTGTTTGACCCCACCTCCGCCTGCAATCTCCACTGCAAGGGCTGTTGGGCGGCGGAGTACGGCAACAAGCTGAACCTTTCCTATGAGGATATGGACCGCATCGTCACCGAGGGCGAGGAACTGGGTATCCACTGGTACATGTGTACCGGCGGCGAGCCGATGTGCCGCAAGAACGACCTGCTCAAGCTGGCGGCGGCCCATCAGAATTCCGTCTTCCATCTGTTCACCAACGGCACCCTCATTGACGAGGCGTTCTGCGAGGAGGTGCAGAAGGTGGGCAACATGGCCTTCTTCCTCTCCATCGAGGGCATTGAGGATGCCACAGACGACCGCCGGGGAGAGGGCGTCTACCAAAAGGTTCTGCATGCCCTGGATCTGATGAAGGAATACGGCCTGCTGTACGGCACCTCCATCTGCTACACCAGCGCCAACTACAAGGCGGTCACCAGCGACGAGTTTATGGATATGCTCATCGCCCACGGCGTCCGCTTCAACTGGTACTTCCACTACATGCCGATCGGCGACGGCGCGAACGTGGACCTGATGCTCAACGCCGAACAGCGCGAGTATATGCTCCGCCGTGTGCGGGAGATCCGCGGATTTACCGGCGGCAAGCCGATCTTCTGCATCGACTTCCAGAACGACGGCGAGTATATCGACGGCTGCATCGCCGGCGGTCGTCAGTACGCCCACATCAACCCGGCGGGGGATGTGGAACCCTGCGTCTTTATCCACTACTCCGGCGCCAATATCCACGACAAGAGCCTGCTGGAGTGCCTGCAGCAGCCCCTCTTCAAAGAGTATCATAAGGGTCAGCCCTTCAACGGCAACCATCTGCGCCCCTGCCCGATGCTGGAAAACCCCGAACTGCTGGGCGAGATGGTCACCCGCAGTGGCGCCCACAGCACCGACATGCAGCAGCCGGAATCCACCGACGACGTTTTCCGCCGCTGCAAGCCCTACGCCGACCAGTGGACCCCCACCGCCGACCGCCTGTGGGAGCAGAGTCACCCCGGCTGCACCGCCGCCTCCTGCGCCGTCTGCGCGGGCTGCGGCCAATAAAATACAATACCCCGCCAAAGCCGCCTGTGCCGCCCGCACGGGCGGCTTTTGCTGTGGCGAACCCCGCCCGAAAGCGGGGCGGCGGATAAGCCCCCGCGCCCCAATATCCCCCGGCCCAAGGCGAGGCAGCGCCAGGGCCGGGGGATATTTTTTGTGTGAGTTGTTTCCCGCATTTTCTTCCAGCGAAAAGAATACACTGGTAACAGCAGCGATTGGCAGGGGGAGGTGGGAGCCATCAAAACCGTGATCTATCTTGACGTGCTGCTGCTGGTCAATTTCCTCACGGCCTACTTCCTGCTGCTGGCAGCGGGAGCGCTCAGCGGCCAGCGTGCGGGTTTTGGGCGGATGCTGGCGGGCAGCGGCCTGTCGGCTCTGTCGGCGCTGATCCTCTTCTGCCCGGAACTGCCCTATCCGCTGCAGGTGGCCTACAAGGTTGCAACGGCGGCGCTGATCGTGGCGGCGGCTTTCGGCTGGCATGGGGCGCGGCGGTTTGCGGCGGCGGTGTGCTGGTTCGCGGCGCTCAATATCGGCCTGGCCGGGCTGGCGCTGCTGGCGATCCTGCAGACCGGCACACCTCTGGTGCATACGGGCAATCTGGCGGTGTACCTGCGGGTGCCGCCTCTGCTCCTGCTGGGGCTGGCGGGGGGTTGCTGCCTGGCGGTGGAGTTGGTGCTACGCCTGACCGGCGCCCCCGCCAAGACCAAAACCGCCGGGCTGGAGATCACCCTTTGCGACTGCCCGGTAAGGCTGCGAGCCTCCCTGGACACCGGCTGCCACCTGAAGGACCCCATGACCTGCCTGCCAGTGCTGCTCATCAGTTACAAGGACGCCCGCGCCCGCCTGCCCGAGGAAATACGAGACTTTCTGGACGACTGGTTTGCCGGGGCCAGGCAGGTGCAGCCGCCCGGCGATGCCCGCCTCCGGCTGATACCCTGCTACACGGCGTCGGATCAAACTTTGCTGCCCGGTTTTGCGGTGCAGGATATCGGCCTGATTACCGAGAACGGCGTGCTGGGCCTAGGGCGCACGGCAGTGGCCTTTGCGCCCCGTAGCTTTGGGAGCGAGGAATACGAGGCGCTGTACGGTTCGGATTTTTTATGAGAAGAGAAAGCGGAGTGGAGAGAGGGAACCTTTGGCAGCAATTCCCGAACGATACGGCGCTGAGGGGGAGGAAAACGATATGGAGACATTTCAGCAGATGAGCCGTTTGGTGGCGGATTTGCTTTTGCGGCTGACCGCGCCCCGGGGGCTACATTACATCAACGGACCGGATACGCTGCCCGAGCCTCTGACGCCGCAGCAGGAGAAGGAGGTTTTCGCGCAGTTTGCCGCGGGCGAACCGGGCGCGCGGGATATCCTGATCACACATAATCTGCGGCTGGTGGTCTACATTGCTAAAAAATTTGATACAGCCTCCGCCGGCGTGGAGGATCTGATCTCCATCGGCACCATCGGTCTGATCAAAGCGGTGAATACCTTCCAGCTCGGCAAAAACATCAAGCTGGCCACCTACGCCAGCCGCTGCATCGAAAACGAGATCCTGATGTATCTGCGCAAAAGCTGCAACCGCCGGCAGGATGCCAGCATTGACGAACCGCTGAACACCGATACCGACGGCAACGAGCTTTTGCTGATGGATGTGCTGACGGGGGACCAGGCCGAAGTGGGGGAGGAACTGGAACGCAGCGCCGAGTGCGCCGCCCTGCGCGGGGCGGTGGCCCGCCTCTCAGCCAGAGAACGGCAGATCATGGAATTGCGCTTCGGCCTGTGTGACGGCGTGGAACATACCCAGAAGGAGGTGGCCGATATCATCGGCATCTCCCAAAGTTACATCTCCCGGCTGGAAAAGCGCATTATCAAACGGTTGCGCCGGGAACTGGAAACCACAGTCTAGCCTGCGGTCAGGACTGTACCGCCTCGGTGTTGCGCACAAAATCATCCGCCATGCCGCTGAGCAGATTCATCTCGGGATCAGGGGCGACGATCACATAGTCAAAGCCGTTGTTCGACCAAGTGACCATCCCCCGCCGGCCGGGGCTTTGGTACTGCTTCACCTGGATGCCGTCGATCTCATACTCCGATACGCTCTCGTAGGGCTCGATCGTGTACTCCTCGGGGATGCGCAGCTGGTCGGTTTCGGCCACGCGCAGCTGCAGGGAATTGCCGGGAACGATGTTGTATTCGATCTCGGCAGTGTCGTTGTTGATCAGCCAGTTTCGGCTGGGCTCTGCGATCTCATGGTCGGGGTATTGGATGATCTGGAAACCTGCCTTCTCGCTGAAATCCGGCGTATCGTATTCCACGCGGAACTCCGTCTCGCCGGGGGGTTGCTCTTTCTCCCCCCGGCCCATAGTGATAAGTGCGCCGATGATCCCCATCGCCGCCATGCCCAGCAGCGTGAGTACGGCCCAAAGAAATTGCAGCATAGTTACCATCCTCCTTTCGCCATACTATGCCCCGCCGGCGCTGGCGTGCAACTTTTTCCAGCTGTTTGCCGCCTGCAGTGCCGGACCATACTTTCAGGGAGGTTCTGACCGGGGTCGGCGGGACGCCAAAGGGGGAATCCCTGCGGCCCACAGTACAAGGAGGATGGTAAAATGTATGCAGGTAAAGTGGATCTCTGCGGAATGGATACAGCCACCCTGCCCGTTCTGAACGAGCAGGAAAAGACCGCGCTGCTCAGGGCGGCCAAAGAGGGGGACGGGCAGGCGCGCCAGCAGATGATCCAGGGGAATCTGCGTCTTGTGCTCAGCGTGGTGCAGAAATTCGCGGGGCGGGGCGAGAATCTGGACGATCTGTTTCAGGTGGGCTGCATCGGCCTGATTAAGGCTATCGACAACTTTGACCCCACTCTGAACGTGCGGTTTTCCACCTACGGCGTACCGATGATCGTGGGGGAGATCCGCCGCTTTTTGCGGGACAACAACGCCGTGCGGGTCAGCCGGTCCATCCGGGATCTGGCCTACCACTCGATGCAGGTGCGGGAGGAACTGCAAAAAGAGAACGGCCGGGAACCCAAAATTTCCGAGATCGCCGCCCGGGTGGGGGCGGCGCCGGAAAATGTGGCGATGGCGCTGGAATCGGCGGTGGAGCCTGCCAGCCTGTACGAGCCGGTCTACAGCGACGGGGAGGACAGCCTTTCCATCATGGACCAGATCAAGGATGGCGCCGGGGAGGAAAGCTGGATCAGCGATATCATGTTCCGCGATACGGTGCGGGCGCTTTCCCCGCGGGAGAAGCGCATTATATCGCTGCGCTATCTGGCGGGCAAAACCCAGATGCAGGTGGCGCGGGAGATCGGCATCAGCCAGGCCCAGGTCAGCCGCCTGGAAAAAGGGGCGCTCAGCCGCATCAAAGAGCAGATATCCGCCTGCTGAACACCCGGCAGGCCGCCCGACGGGGCCAAGAAAACGGGAAGCAAGGCGCATCGGCCCTGCTTCCCGCTTTCTTGGCCCCGCTCTATGGATTTCCCCTCGGGGCGGCACGCCGGCTGCGCTGGTTCGCCAACTGGATACCGCAGGTTCCCAGCGCCCTGGTGAAGGATTTGGGATTTTTATATAGGATGCCGGTTATCCCCAGATTAAAGGCAGCCTGGGCGTTCTGGCGGTTATCGTCAACGAAGACGGATTCGTCATAGGCCAGGTTGTAGGTCTGCATCAGCAAGGTGTAGATCTGCGGATCCGGCTTGAGCATCTGTACGTCGCAGGAGGCGATGCCGCCGTCAAACAAAGGGAAGAAGTCCCGCTTTTCAATGTTGCCGCGCATCGTGTCAGCGGCAATGTTGGAGAGGTAATACAGGCGGTACCCGGCCAGCTTCAGCTTGCACATCGTCTTGATGGTGGTTTTCTTGGTGCGCAGGATCCCCTCCCACTCGTCGATGACGGTCTGCACCTCAAAGACGCGGCCCACATGAGCGGCATTTTCCAGCATGATGCGGTTGGCGGCGCCGCGGGTCAGCGTCCCACGGTCCAGATCCTGCCATTCCTTGCTGCCGAAGGTCAAGTCATAGACGATATCCTCGGTGCGCTTATTCATGAAGTGGTCCATCAAAAAGTCCTTTGGGTTGAAGTCCACCACAACGCCGCCGAGATCAAAGATGATGTTTTTATACATAGATGGTCCTCCCGGTAATGCTTGCCCTCTATTATACACCGAAACCGTGCAAGAAACAAATCTATTTTTTGCGCATAGAATAGAGGAGTGGAAGGAGGGGTGTATATGACCCTGCGGGAATTGAGCGAGAAGGACGTGATCCGCGTCAAAACGGGGGAGAACCTGGGCCGTATCGACGATATCGCCTTCGACGCCGAGAGCGCCCAGGTCAGCGCGGTGATCCTGCGCGGGCGGGGCCACGCCTTTGGTCTGCTGGGCTACGATGAGGATCTGATTATCCCCTGGGGCGCCCTGCAGAATATCGGCGCCGACGTCATAATGGCGGACGCCGACCCGGCCCCGTCTGCGGCCGCCCAGCCCCGCCGCAGGCGGTTTGGTTTGTAAAGACTTTGTAAAAGAATGGTTGGGGAAAGATAAACTTGCCGAAACAGGTGCAATTTGCCGCCCGCTGTGCTATAATGGGAGGCAAAAGGGGGCTTGCGGCATGGAGGGGAAAGCAAAGCTGCTGCCCGCGGCGGTGGCTCTGGCGCTGGCGGCCATCTGGCTGGGGGCGCTGTTTCTCATCGCGCCGGTCTGGCAGCCGGGGTACGGCGCGGCGGCCTACGCGCCCGCCCGGCCCGCAGCTGCCTCTGCGGCGGAGCAGGGAAGCCCCAACCCCCTTGATATCAACACAGCCACAGCGGCGCAGTTGACCGCCCTGCCGGGAATCGGTGAGGTGAAGGCCGCCGCCATTATAGCCTACCGTGAGGAGCACGGCCCCTTTGCGGCGCTGGAGGATGTGGCCCAGGTCAGCGGCATATCGGAGCGGATGGTACAAAGCTGGGCGGGCCTCGCCGCAGTAAATTGACAGGAGGAACCATGGTGGAAACGACGGACAGTATTTTTATCAACCGGGAACTGAGCTGGCTGGATTTTGACAGCCGTGTGCTGGCTCTCGCCAAAGAAAAAACGGTCCCCTTGGGGGAGCGCATTAAATTTGCGGCGATCTTCGTCAGCAATATGGATGAGTTTTTTATGGTGCGTGTCGGCTCGCTGTATGACCAGACTCTGGTCAAAGGCAATAAGACCGATATCGTCACCCACATGACCGCCTCGGAGCAGATCGCGGCCATCACCCCACGCGTGGCGGAACTGCAGGCCAAGTGCGATAAATACTACCAGCATATTCTGACCGCCCTGGCCAAGTTGGGCTACCAGAAGGTGGATTTCAACCACCTGAGCAAGGAGCAGGAACATTTCTGGAAAACGTATTTCCAGCGGGAACTGTTCCCCATGCTCAGCCCGCAGATCGTGGACCAGCGGCATCCCTTCCCGTTTCTGCGCAATAAGGAGACCTACTTCATCGTCCAGCTCAACAGCAAGCTGGACGGCGTACACTACGGCATCGTCCCCATCTCCAGCCAGTTTGAGCGGGTCCTTTTCATCAAGGACGGCGGCAACACCTGCTTTGCCTTTGTGGAGGAACTGATCGCCCACTATGCCGCCGGCGTCTTTGGCAAAACGACGCCCCAGCGCTCCTGCCTGTTCCGCGTGACCCGCAACGCCGACATCACCGTCGACGAGGGGATGATGGACCATGACATCGATTTCCGGGATGTGATGAGCGAACTGCTGAAAAAGCGCCGCAAGCTGGCGGCGGTGCGCCTGCAGTTTTGGCCGGAAGCGCCGCAGGATATCGTGAAGTTCCTGCGGGATAAGCTGGTGGTCCCGGCAGACCGCTGTTACGCGCAGATCACCCCGCTGGATGCCGGCGGGCTGTACAAGCTGGCCTCCCGCATCTCTTCGGATGGCAAGACCGAACTGTTCTACCCGGCGGCGCGGCCTCTTCAGGCGCCGGTGGACTACGATCTGTACGCCGAGGCCCGCCGGCGGGATGTGCTGCTGGCCTATCCCTACCAGAGCATCCGGCCCTTTATCCGTATGCTGCTGCGCGCCGGGGTGGACCCCAATGTGGTTTCCATCAAGATGACGCTCTACCGCATGGCTGCCGACTCCCAGATCGTGCAGGCGCTCATCGCAGCGGCGGAGAATGGCAAGGAAGTTGTGGCGATGGTGGAACTCCGCGCCCGCTTTGATGAGCAGAATAATATTGACTGGTCCAAGCAGCTGCAGGATGCGGGCTGCACCGTTTTCTACGGCTTCGATGACTATAAGGTCCATTCCAAACTGACCCTCATCACCAGCCGGGTGGACGGCAAGTACCACTATATCACCCAGATCGGCACCGGCAATTACAACGAGAAGACCAGCGAACTGTACTCTGATCTTTCCTTCATCACCTCCCGGCAGGAAATTGGGGAGGAGGCCAACGCCGTCTTTAACAATATGGCGGTGCAGCGGCTGACGGCTGAGGCCGACACCATGCTGGTGGCGCCGCTGCGCTTCAAATCGGTGCTTTTGGGGGAGATGGACCGCCAGATCGCCCTGGCCAAGCAGGGCCGTCCTGCGGCGATGGTCCTGAAGAACAACTCCATCAACGACCCGCAGATCATTGATAAGATCAGCGAGGCCAGTTGCGCCGGCGTGCGGGTGGATATGATTGTGCGCGGCATCTGCTGCGTGCGCGCCGGGGTACCCGGCAAGACGGAGAATGTGCATATCCGCAGCCTGGTGGGCCGCTATCTGGAACATTCCCGCATCTACAGCTTCGGCGCGGGGGAGGAAGAGAAGCATATCTACATTGCCTCGGGCGATTTCCTCACCCGCAACACGGAGCGCCGTGTGGAGGTGGGCGTGCGTGTGGACGACCCCAAGATCGCCCAAAAGTTGCGGGGAATCCTGGAACTGCAGCTGAAGGATACCGTCAACGCGCGGCAGATGCAGCCCGACGGCAGCTACACGAAGGTCAAACCCGGCGAGGGGGAGGCCCCGGTGGACAGCCAGATGGCTATGTACGCCTATTTCCAGGATGATTTCGCCCCCGAACCGGCGCCCAAGCCGGAACCGCCCAAGCCCGCCCCCCGGCCGCAGGAAAAAGCCGCCCCCAAACCCGCCGCGCCCAAGCCCGCCCCGCAGCCCGGGCGGCGCTCCGCTCCGGCCCGCCGCCCGGCGGCCCCGGCCAAGCGCCTCGGCCTGCTGGGTACCCTGCTGGGCCGCAAGAAAAAATAGTAAGGAAGGAAGCCCCTATGAAAAGCTGTGTTGTGACCGAAAATTTTGCCTGCGATCCCAGCCGCCTGTGGCTGTACCTTGTGAAGCCGACGCTGAACGGGTGGCGCACCGACGTGACTGCCTATGAGGCCAGCGCGGACGGCCTGCAGGCCGTGCAGACCAACAAGGATGGAAGCCGCACCGACCTGAAGTTTACCCGGTTTGAGAAGCCGCGCTGCCTCAGCGGCAGTTTTGCCAACGGCAAAAAGGCGGGGAATTTCACGCTGATCCTGCTGGGCGGCGGGGACTCCACCAGCGTGGAATGTACGTTGGAGATGGACGGGCTGGGCTTGTTTGCCAAGCCGCAGAAGCTGCTTAACGAGCGCATGGAGATGCTGCACAAAGCTGTGGGCGACTGAGCCCACCGCCCGCTCCGCGCCGCCCCGGAAGGCGGCGCGGATATTTTTGCCTGCCGCCGCATACCTTCTTGGTAGAAGAAGGGAGGCGGCCGCTATGTGGGAGAATGGGACGCCGCAGCCGCCGCAGGAAGCCCCCAAGCCTGCGGCGCCAAAGCAAAAGACCGGGGAAAACCTGGTGCTGTGGGCTCAGCTGTTTCTGTGCGGTGTGGCGCTTGCGGGGGTCTTTGGCGCCCGCCGCTTTCATCTGCCGGCGTACACGGCGCTACACGCCGCGTATACCGCCGCCATGCAGGAGCAGGGGCCGGGGCTTCTGGGGGAGGAACGGAATTTCCTGAAATTTGCCGAGGAGACGGCGGCGGATCTGCGCCAGGCGGCGGCGGAGGTATTTGCTGAGCTGCGCACCGCCACGCCGGAAACAGCCGCCCGCGCCGCCCGCGGCAAATCCCAGCCAGTCCCCTCCGGCAGCAGCGCCGGGGACTATCTGCCGGGGTTCCCCATGCTGTTCCCTCTGCCGGGGCGTGTGTATGAGCGCACATCCGGCTACGGATGGCGCACCGACCCTATGGGCGGCCAGGGTACGGACTTTCACACCGGCACTGATCTGGCGGTGGGGCAGGGAACGCCGGTGCTGGCCGCCGCCGAGGGGGTGGTGCGCTTTGCCGGCTGGCACAACAGCTACGGCAACTATGTGCGCATCCTGCATGAGGGCGGCGATGAGACGATCTACGCCCATATGCAGTATCTTTTTGTACACACCGGCCAGCGGGTGGAAATGGGGGAGACGCTGGGGACCGTGGGGGCCACCGGCAACGCCACCGGGCCGCATCTGCATTTTGAACTGCTGCACAAAGGGATACGCTATGACCCGGCGCAGGCGTTGGAAAACGCGGGCTGACCCGCCGCTGCCGGTGCTGTTCTGCCTTGCGCTGCTGTTGGCGCTGGATGGCACCGGGCTGCTGCGGGTCAGTTTGGTCTGCGCGCTGCTGCATGAGAGCGGGCATCTGCTGGTCTACTGGCATTACTTCCACCGGTGGCCGCGCCTGTCTGTCAGCCCGGTGGGGATCGGCCTTTCCATGCGGGGGGTATTCCTGCCAGCGGGGCGGGAACTGCTGCTGGCGGCGGCGGGGCCGCTGGTCAACTTTGTGTGCAGCGCGGCGGCCATCTTGTGGATGCAGTGTTGGGGCTATGCCTACCTGGGGTATTGGTTTGCCTCGGCCAATCTGCTGCTGGGGCTGATGAATCTGTTGCCGGTGCCGGGGCTGGACGGGGCGCACATCCTGCGCTGCCTGTGGGACGGATTGCATTGCGGCCAAAAATAAGGTACAATAGGAAGAATAAACAGTAAGGATGGTTTTTGGTATGCCAGAGATTTCCCCCAAGCTGAAGGAGGCTTTGGGCCAGGTGCAGAAGCCGGGCCGCTACACCGGCGGCGAACCGGGCTGCGTCTACAAAGATAAGAGCAGGGTCGATGTGCGCATGGCCTTCTGCTTTCCGGATACCTACGAGATCGGTATGTCCTTCCTGGGCGAAAAGATTCTGTATGAACTGCTCAACCGCCACGAAAACTGGTGGTGCGAGCGCGCCTTCATGCCCTGGACCGATATGAAGGCCGAGATGGAGCGGCTGGGCATCCCGCTCTATTGCCTGGAGAGCAAGGACCCGCTCACCGATTTCGATATCGTCGGTTTCTCACTGGAATATGAACTGTGCTACACTAACATCCTTGCCATGCTGCAGCTGGCGGGAATCCCCCTGCGGGCAGAGGAACGGGATGAGCGCTGGCCGCTCATCATTGCGGGCGGCCCCTGCGTCTGCAACGCCGAACCGATGGCGGATTTCTTTGACGTCATGCAGCTGGGCGAGGGGGAGCAGATGCTCCAGGATATCTGCGCCGCCGTGGAAAAAGGCAAGAAGGCCGGTTGGAGCAGGGAAGAACTTCTGACGGAACTGGCCAAGGTTCCCGGCGTCTATGTGCCTTCCTTCTATGATGTGACCTACCTGCCGGATGGCCGGGTGGAGGCGATCCGGCCCAACCGGCCCGGCGTGCCGGAGCGGGTGACGAAGGCCATCGTGACCGATATGGATGCCTTCCCCCCGCCGGAAAATTTTGTGGTGCCGATGGTGGGCGCGGTGCAGGACCGCGCCTGCGTGGAGGTGCTGCGGGGCTGTGTGCGCGGCTGCCGTTTCTGCCAGGCGGGTCAGATCTATCGCCCTTTTCGGGAGCGTTCCCCCAAGCTTATCAGCGATTCCGCCCGTGTGCTCTGCCGCAATACCGGCTATGACGAACTGAGCCTGACCAGTCTTTCCACCTCCGACCATTCCCGGCTGGAGGACATCCTGGATGAACTCAACGCCTGGGCCGAGGCTGACCATGTGAGCCTGTCTCTGCCGTCGCTGCGGGTGGACAATTTCTCCCAGTCGATGGTGGAAAAAACCACCAAGGTCCGCAAGAGCGGCCTGACCTTCGCCGCGGAGGCGGGGACCCAGCGCCTGCGGGATGTCATCAACAAAAACGTCACCTGGGAGCAGATCGAGCGGGGTTGCCGCATCGCCTTTGCGGAAGGATATACCTCGATCAAGCTCTACTTCATGATGGGGCTTCCCACCGAGACGATGGAGGATATCAAGGGGATCGCCGACACAGCCCAGAAGGTGGTGGACCTTTACTACAGCCAGAGCCACGCCAGAGGCCGGGGCGTCCAGGTGACAATCAGCGTGGCCTGCTTTGTGCCAAAGCCCTACACCCCCTTCCAGTTCTGCGCCCAGGACCGGCGGGAAACCTTGCAGCAAAAGCAGAAATATCTGCTCAGCTGCGTCCACTCCCGCAAGATCAAGGTCAACTACCACGACAGCGCCACAAGCGTGCTGGAGGGCGTCTTTGCCAAGGGGGACCGCCGCCTGGGCCGGGTGATCGAAACCGCTTTCCGCAGGGGGGCCTTCTTTGACACATGGGAGGAATACTTTGACTATGACCGGTGGCAGGCTGCCTTTGCGGCGTGCGGCATCGATCCCGATTTCTATAACTACCGCGCCCTGGGCCTGGACGAAGTGACTCCCTGGTCCCACATGGATGTGGGCGTGAGCCACGCCCATCTGGTGCGGGAATACCAAAAGGCCCTGCGGGCCGAGACGACGCAGCCATGCAACCGCCAATGTAGCGGCTGCGGCGCCAACAAACTGCTGGGGGGACCGTGTTTTGACTACCATCAGGATCTTCTTTGAAAAGCGGGGTGAGGCCGCCTATATCTCGCTGCTGGATCTGCAGCGGGTGTTCCAGCGCCTGCTGAAAATCAGCGGGCTGCCCGTGTGGTACACCCAGGGGTTTAACCCCCATATCTATCTGGCTTTTTCGGCCCCGCTCTCGCTGGGGCAGGAGAGCTTGTGCGAAAGCTGTGAAGTCAAGACCGAGGCGGAAACCGTGGATGGCGCTGCCTGGGCGGCGGCGCTGCAGCCCCTGATGCCCCGGGGCATCATCGTCACCAGGGTGGCGCCCGCGCAGAAAAAAATGGGGGAGATCGAGGCGGCAGCCTACCGCGTTGCCATGCCCGCCGCCTCGGCCCCGGCGCTGGACGCTTACAACGAATGCGGCAGTGCGCCGGTGGTCAAAAAGACCAAGCGAGGGCAGAAAACACTGGAACTAAAAGAATATATCCCTTCCATCCCGTATCGGATGGAAGGGGAACGGCTGACCTTTGATCTGACGCTGCCCGGCGGCTCCGGCGATGGACCCAATGTGAACCCCGCGCTTCTGCTGGAATTCCTGCAGCCTTTGGGCGGTGCGCCGGCCTGGCAGTGCGAGGTGCTGCGGACGCATCTTTACACAAAAAACGGCGCGGAATTTTGTTAAAATGGCGAAAAAGCCCTTGCAAAAGCCGCGCGGGGGTGCTATAATACTGAAGGCAATTCCGGATGCTTTACGGCTGCGCCTAAAGCACCGCTCCGGCGTCTGCGAGACACCGCCAGCGTTGAGAAAAGGATCAAGCATACACGATGCTTTGCGCTTTTCTCTTAGCTGTCGATATCCCTCGCTCACCGTATCGGCGCTTTGAAGTGTGCGGTATTGCCTAAAGCGTTAGTGCCGCCGGGCCATCGGCGGGATAATGACACATCATTATACAGGCGGTCCTCTGCCGGTCAGACCGGGTATGAACGTCGAAACAAAATGGAGGAATTCAGTAATGGACGCAATGCAAAAGCTTACCGAGGGCATGATTAAGGAAAACAAGCCGAAGTTTGAGATCGGCGATACCGTCCGCGTCTCCGTCCGCATCAAGGAAGGCGACAAGGAGCGTATCCAGGCCTTTGAGGGGACTGTGATCGCCAAGAAACACGGCGGCATCGCAGAGACCTTCACCGTCCGCCGCACTTCCTACGGCGTCGGCGTGGAGCGTGTTTTCCCCATCAACAGCCCGTTTGTTGAGAAGGTTGAGGTTGTCCGCCGCGGCAAGGTTCGCCGTGCGAAGCTCTTCTACCTGCGTGAACGCACCGGCAAGGCTGCCAAGGTCAAGGCTCGCATCTGAGTTTCATCACCCCAAAGGGAGGACGCTGCCGTTCTCCCTTTTTTCGTATCGCGGCCCTAGGCGGCCATAGGAGGCGGGAGCGTGGACGGGAAAACCCAAAAACAGCGCAGGAAAAATAAAGAGATTCTGGAATATGTCGATACGGTCCTCACCGCCCTTGTGGTGATCGCGCTGTCCTACACTTTTCTGGTACGGGTGGTGCGGGTCGACGGGCGCTCAATGAACCCCACCCTGCTGGATGGGCAGCGCCTGCTGGCGACAGACCTGTTCTACACCCCCGAGCGGGGGGATATTGTGGTGATCGACGCCTACATTCCCCACGGCCTGCCGCTGATCAAACGGGTCATTGGGGTGGCGGGGGATACCATTGACATTGACTTCAATGAGGGCCTTGTCTACCGCAACGGTGAACTGCTGGATGAGCCGTACATCGCCGAGCCGACTTATATGTTTGAGGGAACGGTCTTCCCCCTCACGGTGCCGGAAGGGACCATTTTTGTGATGGGGGATAACCGCAACCATTCCAGTGACAGCCGCGACCCGGATATCGGCTGCATCGATGTGCGGGATGTGCTGGGCCGGGCGTTTTGGAGCGTCGCGCCGCTGAACAGAATGGGAGCAGTGGAATGAGCCAAAATGACATTATCAACCGCCGGGTGATCCAATGGTTCCCCGGCCACATGACCAGGACGCTGCGGGTTATGGAGAAGGAGATCCGCAACGTGGACTGCGTTTTGCAGATCCTGGATGCTCGCATCCCACTGTCCAGCCTTAACCCGGAGATCGAGCGCATCACGGCGGGCAAACCCCATCTGTATGTGCTCAACAAGGCGGATCTGGCCGACCCCGAGATCACCAAGCAGTGGCTGGCCTATTTCAAGAGCGCCGGGGCCGGCTGTCTGGCGATGGATTCCAAGCAGCGGGGCAAGGCGACCGCCGTCAAGGCCCCCATCGAGCGGGAACTCTCCGCCCTGATGGAACGCCGCCGCCGCCGTGGCATGGTGGGCGCTACCATCCGCGTGATGGTGGTGGGGATCCCCAACGTGGGCAAATCCACCTTCATAAACTCCTTCGCCGGCGCCACCCGCGCCAAGGCAGCCAACAAACCGGGCGTTACCCGGGGCAAGCAGTGGATTACGGTGGACGACTTTGAACTGATGGATATGCCCGGCGTGCTGTGGAAAAAGTTTGACAGCCTGGAGACCGCGTCCAACCTTGCTTTCATCGGTTCCATCAAGGACGATATTTTGGATATTGAGGAACTGGCCTGCGGGCTTCTCTCCAGCGTGCGGGGCATCTATCCCCAGCAACTGTTGGCCCGCTATAAGCTGGAGGAAAGCGCTCTGGCGCTGCCGCCGTATGAACTTTTACAGGCCATCGGCGCCAAGCGGGGGATGCTGGTGTCAGGCGGCGAAGTGGATACCGAGCGCGCCGCCAAAATGCTGGTGGGGGAGTTCCGCGCCAGCAAGTGGGGGCGGCTTTCGCTGGAACGCCCGCCCCGGCGCAGGGCGGAGGAGGTGCCGGATTTTGACGAAGAGCAAGACGGGCAATGAACCGGCCCTGTATGCCTTTGACGAGGCAAAGCGGGCCGAACACGGGGTTCTGTGCGGCGTCGACGAGGCGGGGCGCGGGCCGCTGTGCGGCCCGGTTTGCTGCGCGGCGGTGGTTCTGAACCCCGATGATCCCATCGCGGGCATCAACGACTCCAAAAAACTCACCGAGAAACGGCGGGAACTTCTGTATGAGGAGATTGTCCGCCGGGCGCTGGCTTATCGGGTGGTTTTTATCTCCCCGCAGGAGATCGACGAGCGTAACATCCTGTGGGCGACGATGGACGGCATGGCCCAGGCGGTGGCCGGTCTGGGGATGGACCCGGCCTATGTGCTCATCGACGGGAACCGCTGCCCGCCCGGCCTGGCCTGCCCCGCCGAGGCGGTGGTCAAGGGGGACGCCCGCAGCGCCAGCATTGCGGCGGCATCCATTTTGGCTAAGGTCAGCCGTGACCGTGTCATGCTGGAACTGGACCGTCAGTACCCCCAGTACCAGCTGGCCAAGCATAAGGGGTACCCCACCAAGCTGCATTATGAGTTGATCGCCCAATACGGCATCCAGCCCTTTTACCGGCGCAGCTTCCTGAAAAAGCAGGGCTACTGGCATGAATGATCTGGGCCGTACCGGCGAGGCGGTCGCCGCCAAGTATTACCGGCAGCGGGGGTATCTGCTGCTCAACCACAATTACCGGACCCGCCTGGGGGAACTGGACCTTGTGCTGTATAAGGGCGGCACCCTGGTCTTTGCCGAGGTGAAGACCCGCACTTCAGCCGGCAAGGCTTCCCCTGCCGAGGCGGTGGATTTCCGCAAGCAGCAGCGGCTGATCGCGGCGGCCCAGCAGTATCTGCAGCAAAGCCCCTATGCCGATGCGTCGATCCGCTTTGACGTGGTGGAGGTGCTGCCCCAGCCGGGTGGCTGGCAGGTACACTGCATCGTCAATGCGTTTGAATGTTAAGGCAACCCCGCGCAATTCACGCTTACAGCTAAAGCACCGCTCCGGCGGCTGTGAGACGCCGCCGGCATTGAGAAAATGCTCAAGCATACACAAAAAGTATGCTTTGCGCTTCTTTTTAGCCGTCGGCATCCCTCGCGCCGTATCGGCCCGTTGAATTATGCGGTGTTGCCCTATACCGTTTTCTGTGAGGTGTATGACCATGAAGTATCAAAGCACGCGCAACCAGGCCGTTGAGGTGACTGCCTCGGAGGCCATCGTCCGCGGCCTGGCGCCGGAAGGAGGCCTTTTTGTACCCCAGTCTTTCCCCCAAGCCGATCTGGAGGGGTGGAAGAAGCTTCCCTACCCGGAACTGGCCGGGAAGGTCATCGGCGACTTTTTGACTGACTATGATCCGGCTTTCCTGCGGGGAGCCGCCGCCGCCACCTACGGCGCGGCCTTCGGCGGCAAGGCGGGGCAGGTGGAGCGCCTGGGGCAAAGTGATGTGTACTCTCTGGAACTGTGGCACGGCCCAACCTGCGCTTTTAAGGATTACGCGCTGCAGCTGATGCCGAAGCTGCTGGTGGAGGCCAAGCGAAACCTGGGCCGCACCGAGACCACCCGCATCCTGGTGGCGACCTCCGGCGATACCGGTAAGGCAGCCCTTGCCGGGTATGCCGACCTGGAGGGCATCGAGATCGAAGTGTTCTACCCCAACGCCGGTACCAGCGAGATTCAGCGCCTGCAGATGGTCACCCAGCAGGGGGGCAATGTGGCCGTTTACGCAGTACAGGGCAATTTTGACGATGCGCAGACCGGTGTGAAGCGGGTCTTCGGTGATGCCGAGGTGGCCCGCCGGCTGGAGGAGCGGAACATCCGCCTTTCCAGCGCCAACTCCATCAACTGGGGCCGCCTGGTGCCGCAGATCGTCTACTATTTCTATGCGTATTTCCGCCTGGCGGAGCAGGGGGCTGTGGCTTGGGGCGAGCCGGTGGACTTCTGCGTCCCCACCGGCAACTTCGGCGATATCCTGGCCGGCTACTACGCTAAGCAAATGGGCCTGCCGGTGGGCCGTCTGCTCTGCGCTTCCAACAGGAACAACGTCCTCACCGACTTTATCAAGACCGGCGTCTACGATGCCCACCGTACCTTCTATAAAACCGCTTCGCCCTCGATGGATATCCTCATCTCCTCCAACTTGGAGCGGCTGCTCTACCATGTTACCAACGATGCCGAAAAGGTGCGCGGCTGGATGGCCGACCTGGCAGCTTGCGGCCGGTACGCTGTGGACGCCCCCACGCTGGCGAAAATCCAGGAGAACTTTGGCTGCGGCTGTGCCTCCGATGCGGAGGGCGCTGCCGAGATCCGCGCCCGCTTTGAGCAGGATGGGTATCTCTGCGATACCCACACCGCCGTGGCCTTCTGCGTGGCGAAGGCCAACCGCACGGCGGCGCCGATGGTGGTTCTTTCCACCGCCAGCCCCTTCAAATTCCCGCGGGATGTTCTGGCAGCGCTGGGGGTGAAAGTGCCGGAGAGCGATTTTTCCGCCATGACCGCGCTGACCGCCCACACCGGCTGCCAGGCCCCTGAAAGCCTGCGCGTGCTGAGCAGCCTGCCGGTCCGTTTTACCGCCGTGATCGATCCGGCAGCCATCCGCGACGCCGCGCTGTGCTGAGCGCCAGGCCGCAGACCCGGAAAGGAGAAACCCCATGGCCCTGTTCGTGATCGGAGACCTGCACCTCTCCTTGGGGGGCAGCAAGCCAATGGATATCTTCCCGGGGTGGGAGGGGTATCTTCCAAAACTGGAAGCCAACTGGCGCAAACTGATCGCCCCCGAGGACACCGTGGTGCTGGCGGGGGACAACAGCTGGGCCATGACCCTGCAGGATACCGCTGCGGATTTCGCCTTTATCCAAAGCCTGCCCGGCCAGAAATGGATGATGAAGGGCAACCATGATTACTGGTGGACCACCACCCGCAAGATGGAAACCTACTTGGCGGGCAGCGGTTTTGACACGCTGCATATCCTGCACAACAATGCCTGCATTGTGGGGGATACCGCCCTGTGCGGCACCCGCGGCTGGCCTTTTGACGAAGCCACCCTGCAGGATGCCCAGGGGGCCAAGATCATGGCGCGGGAGGCGGGCCGCCTGCGCCTTAGTCTGCAGGCGGCGGGGGATACGCCAAACAAGATCGCCTTCCTGCACTACCCGCCGGTCTTCCCCGGCGCTTCGGCCCAGGAACTGATCGATATCCTGCATGAGTTCGGCGTCACCGAGTGCTACTACGGGCATCTGCACGGCAGATCCATCCGCTATGCTGTGCAGGGGACGGTAGATGGCATCCGCTACCGCCTGGTTTCGGCGGACGGCCTGGGGTTCTGCCCCCTTAAAATCAAAAATTAGCGGATAACAAGCGATAAAATTGCCAAAAATTTCAAAATTGCCAAAAATTTCAAAAAGAGACTGGTAAAATCACGCAGTGCGTGCTATAATGACTTGTATTTCTATGTTTGGAGGATTTTCAAATGAATCTGATCTCTTGTGAAAAGCTCGAAAAGAGCATGGTTGAACTGCAGTTTTCCATCGACGCCGATGCGTTCAAAGCGGCGGTCAACAGCGCCTTCAAGCGCGAGAGCAAAAAATATTCCATCCCCGGCTTCCGCAAGGGCAAGGCGCCCCGTGCGATGATCGAGAAGATGTACGGCGCAGATGTCTTCCACTACGACGCCGTCAACGATCTGTTCCCCGAAGCCTATGAGGCTGCCGTCAAGGAGGCCGGCATCGAGGTCGTGGGCCGCCCTGAGCCGGAGGTCGTCTCGATGTCTGAGGCGGAGGGCGCCGTGCTCAAGGTTAAGGTTGCCGTTAAGCCGGAGGTTGAAATCGGTGAGTACGCCGGTTTAGAGGTGACAAAAACGGTCAAGACTGTGGACGAGAGCCAGGTCGAGGCGGAACTCAAGCGGATGCAGGACCGCAACGGCCGCCTGCTGACCCGCGAGGGCGCTGCCGAGAACGGCGACACGGTGGACATCGACTTTGAGGGCTTTGTGGACGGCACGGCTTTTGAGGGCGGCAAGGCGGAGCACTATTCCCTGACGCTGGGCAGCAATTCCTTCATCCCCGGCTTTGAGGACCAGTTGGTCGGCCATGCCGCCGGCGAAGAGTTCGATATCCAGGTCAGCTTCCCTGCGGATTACCAGGCGGAGGAACTGGCCGGCAAGGACGCCACCTTCAAGATTAAGCTGCATGAGGTCAAGTATAAGGAACTGCCCGAACTGGACGACGACTTTGCCAAGGATGTCAGCGAGTACGACACCCTGGATGAGCTGAAGGATTCCATCCGCAAGGGCATCGAGACCAACAACGAGAAGCAGGCCGAGCAGCAGGTCGAGAACGACCTGATCGAGAAAGTCGTGAACGGCATGAAGGCCGACATTCCCCAGGCAATGATCGACAGCCGCATCGACGAACTGGTGCAGGACTTTGAGTACCGCATCTCCCAGCAGGGCCTCAAGCTGGAGCAGTATCTGCAGTACATGGGTACGACTGCGGAGCAGTTCCGTGTGCAGTTTACCGAGCAGGCCGAAAAGCAGGTCAAGATGCGCCTGGCGATGGAAGCCATCGTCGCCAAGGAGAAGATCGAGGCCACCGAGGAGGAGTTTGAGGCGGAAGCCCAGCGCATTGCCGACGCCTACCAGATGGAGGTCGACAAAGTCAAGAGCATTGTAGACGCCGCAGCCGTCAAGGTGGATCTGGCCGTGAACAAGGCCATTGATTTTGTCAAGGCCAACGCCAAGATCACCGTGGCCGCTGAGGACGAAAACAAACGGGAAGACTAAATACCATTTCACCGGGCCGATACGGTGCATGCTGCCGTATCGGTTCTTTGTCAGCCGTCAAGTGCAATAGTATGATTGATTGGGAGGGAAGCCAGTATGAGCCTGATTCCTTATGTTGTTGAGCAGACCGCGCGCGGTGAGCGCAGCTATGATATTTTTTCCAGGCTGCTCAATGATCGTATCATCGTTTTGAGCGAGGATGTCAACTCCGCCTCCGCCAGCGTCGTTGTGGCAGAGTTGCTCTATCTCGAGGGCCAGGACCCTGAGAAGGACATCTATTTCTATATCAACAGTCCGGGCGGCTCTATCTCGGACGGCATGGCCATCCACGATACGATGAAGTACATCAAGTGCGATGTGTCCACCATCTGTGTCGGCATGGCGGCCTCCATGGGCGCCTTCCTGCTGGCCAGCGGGACCAAGGGCAAGCGCTTTGCGCTGCCTAACGCTGAGATTCTGATCCATCAGCCGCTCATCGGCGGCCAGAGCGGCGGGTTGTCCGGCCAAACCACCGATATCCAGATCCATGCCAACCACATGCAGTTCATCAAGAACCGCATGAACACCCTGCTGAGCGAGTACACCGGCCAACCGCTGGAGACCATCCAGAAGGACACCGAGCGCGATAACTATATGACCGCACAGCAGGCCAAGGAGTACGGTCTGGTCGACGAGATCATCTCCAAGCATTAAGATCGGGGGAGAACCATGGCAAATTCTACGTCCGGCAGGGACGGAAAAGGACGCGAACTGATCTGCAGTTTCTGCGGCCGCTCGCAAAATGAAGTGGAACAGCTGTTGATCGGCCCCGGCGTCAACATCTGCAAAGACTGTATCGATATGTGCTACCACACCCTCTACCAGGATGCCGAGCGCCCCGCTCCGCCGCGCACGGGGGCGCAGCGCCGTTCTGCGGCCTCCCGGCAGCCCCAGTATACCGTGGACCCGCTGGAGGGGATCAACGTGCTGACCCCGGTTGAGATCAAAGCAGGGCTGGATCAGTATGTTATCGGGCAGGAGGACGCCAAAAAAGTCCTCTCGGTGTCTGTGTACAACCACTATAAGCGCATCCTGTCCGGGCGGGAAAGCGATGTGGAACTGCAAAAATCCAATGTGCTGATGCTTGGCCCATCCGGTACCGGCAAGACGCTGCTGGCCCAAACGCTGGCCAAAATGCTGGGGGTACCCTTCGCCATCGCCGACGCTACCACCCTGACCGAGGCCGGGTATGTGGGCGAGGATGTGGAGAATATTCTTCTCAAGCTGATCCAGGCGGCGGATTTTGATATCCCCAAAGCGGAGATTGGCATTATCTACATTGACGAGATCGACAAGATCACCCGCAAGAGCGAGAACCCGTCCATCACCCGCGATGTGGGTGGCGAGGGCGTTCAGCAGGCGCTGCTGAAGATTCTGGAGGGAACCGTCAGCAATGTGCCGCCCAACGGCGGCCGCAAGCATCCCCAGCAGGAGTTCATTCAGATCAACACCAAAAACATCCTGTTCATCTGCGGCGGAGCTTTCGACGGGCTGGAAAAGTTTATCCAGAAGCGTACCGACAACGCATCCCTCGGCTTTGGCAGCCAGCTGCGCACCAGCCTGGATAAGGACGAAACCCGCCAAAAGCTGCTCCGCCGGGTGGAGCCGGACGATCTGGTCAAGTTCGGGCTGATCCCGGAACTGATCGGCCGTCTGCCCGTCGTCACTGTGTTGGACCCGTTGGACGAGGAAGCGATGGTCCGCGTGCTCACCGAGCCGAAGAACAGCATCGTCCGCCAGTACAAAGAACTGCTGGGGCTGGACAACGCCGAGCTTGTCTTCACCGAGGGGGCGCTACACGCCATCGCCAAAAAAACCATTGCGCGCAAGAGCGGCGCCCGCGGTCTGCGCAGCGTGGTGGAAGAACTGCTGATTCCCATTATGTATGAGATCCCATCCGACCCCACCATCACTCGCGTGGAGATCGACGAGGACGCCGTGGAGGGCGGCCAACCCTGCCTGACCCGCGGCGAAAGGCAGCAGCGCTATAAAAATTTGGCGATCGGACACTAAAAATCGGGGCGGTATGACCTTTGCGGCCATGCCGCCCTTTTGTTCACAAAAATTTTATACAGAAACCCCTTGATTTTTTGGTAAGAAGTGGCTACAATATGTTTAGCACTCAGGGATAAAGAGTGCTAAACGGCATTGATAAAATATTTTTAATAGGAGGATTTTTACTATGAAGATCAAACCTCTTGCAGACCGCGTTGTCATCAAGCTGGTCGAAGAAGAAGAGACCACCAAGGGCGGCCTGATCTTGTCCGGCTCCGCCAAGGAGAAACCCCAGGTGGCCGAAGTGCTGGCGGTTGGCCCCGGCGGCATGGTGGACGGCAAGGAAGTCGAGATGATCGTCAAGGTTGGCGATAAGGTACTGACCAGCAAGTATTCCGGTACCGAGGTCAAGGTCGACGGCGAGGAATGTACCATCGTCCGTCAGAGTGATATCCTGGCCGTTGTGGAGTAAACGGCAGCAACCCCCAAACAATAAGATTTAAGGAGAGATTACCATGGCGAAACAAATCAAGCAGGGCGAGGACGCCCGCAAGGCTCTTTGCGCCGGCATCGATCAGCTGGCGGATACCGTTAAGATCACCCTTGGCCCCAAGGGCCGCAACGTGGTGCTGGGCAAGAAGTTCGGCAGCCCGGTCATCACCAACGACGGCGTGACCATTGCCAAGGAAATCGAACTGAAGGATGAGTTCGAGAACATGGGCGCTCAGCTGGTCCGCGAGGTCGCCACCAAGACCAACGATGCCGCCGGCGACGGCACCACCACCGCCATCGTTCTGGCGCAGGCCCTGGTCAACGAGGGCATGAAGAACGTGGCCGCCGGCGCGAACCCAATGGATATCAAGCGCGGTATGCAGAAGGCCGTGGTCGTGGCCGTGGACGCCGTCAAGTCCAACAGCCAGAAGGTCAAGGGCAGCACCGATATCGCCCGCGTCGGCACCGTTTCCGCCGGCGACGCCCAGATTGGCGAGCTGATCGCTGACGCGATGGAGAAAGTCACTGCCGACGGCGTCATCACCATCGAGGAGAACAAGACCACTGCCGAGACCTACACCGAGGTCGTGGAAGGCATGCAGTTTGACCGCGGCTACGTCACCCCCTATATGGTCACTGACACCGAGAAGATGGAGACCGTCTACGATGACTGCAGCGTGCTCATCACCGATAAGAAGATCAGCGTCTTCCAGGATATCGTTCCTCTGCTGGAGCAGGTCATCCAGTCCGGCCGCAAGCTGCTGATCATCGCGGAGGATGTGGAGGGCGACGCCCTTTCTAACCTCATCATCAACCGTCTGCGCGGCGGTCTGAACGTTGTCGCCGTCAAGGCCCCCGGCTTTGGCGACCGCCGCAAGGAGATGCTGCAGGATATCGCCACCCTGACCGGCGGCACCGTCGTCAGCAGCGACCTGGGCTATGAACTGAAGGACGCCAGCATGAGCTTGCTGGGTATGGCCCGCCAGGTCAAGGTCGGCAAAGAGAACACCACCATCGTCGGCGGCGCCGGCGACAAGCAGGCCATCAACGAGCGCATCGCCCAGATCCGCAGCCAGATCGCCACCGCGACATCCGACTTCGATAAGGAGAAGCTGCAGGAGCGCCTGGCCAAGATGGCCGGCGGCGTGGCCGTCATCAAGGTCGGCGCGGCCACCGAGGTGGAGATGAAGGATAAGAAGCTGCGCATTGAGGACGCCCTCAACGCCACCAAGGCGGCTGTGGAGGAAGGCATTGTGGCCGGCGGCGGCACCGCCACCATCAACGCGATGCCTGCGGTCGACAAGCTGGTCTCTGAGCTGGATGGCGACGAGCGCACCGGCGCCCAGATCGTGCGCAAGGCGCTGGAGGCTCCTCTGCGCCAGATCGAGGCCAACGCGGGCCTGGAGGGCAGCGTCATCATCAACAACATTCTGCAGGCCGGCAAGCCCAACTACGGCTTTGACGCCCAGAAGGAAGAGTATATTGAGGATATGATCGAGGCCGGCATCGTCGACCCGACCAAGGTCACTCGCTCCGCCCTGGAGAACGCCGTCAGCGTTGCTTCGATGGTGCTCACCACCGAGAGCCTGGTTGCCGATCTGCCGGAGCCGCCGGCCCCTGCCGCCCCTGCGGGCGGTGATATGGGCGGCATGTATTGATAAGCCCAGCACAGCCGTAAAGGCCGGGACCGAAAGGCCCCGGCCTTTTGTGTGCCGTGAATAAAATCAGCCGCGAGGAGAACGCCACTGCAATTTCCCCC
>CAZIVF010000013.1:0-28805 GCA_964542725.1 uncultured Subdoligranulum sp.
TAATTCAGAAGCCGAGAAGTAAAAAGAAAGCCCCAGCCTATAACGGTTGGGGTTTGTAATTGCAAATCGGACTTGACAAAGTTTGCCGCCAGATATATGATAAATGGCATGGCGCAAGTTAATTCTCGCTCGTGGGTTTCTTGTTACCATTGTGTTGCCAAAGTTACGTTAAACTGGATAAAAGCAGGATAAAGCAGATAAAGGAAACCTTGAAAACACAGCGTATTATGCAGAATCAAATAAAGCTGCGACGAATCGGATAAAGCGTAATAGCTTTCTTGGCTGAAGGTTCTCTATTGATTCCAGCCCTTGCTTTATATATAACAGCACATGCTGGTGTATGTCAAGAGCAGGCGGGGATTTCCGCCTGTTTTGCAATGGTTCACACGGACCCTATTCCGGTAAACGCCCTGCATACATGATACTCAGTTCACCATAGACCTGTCCCCCATTCCGTATCGGCATGGTCCATTTCCTTGTTGCTTCAAAGGGTGACAGATAGAGCGCCTTCAGCAGTGCCGTATCACTGGGAAACACGCTGCGCTGGCGGTTCAGCTTTCGGTATGTGGCATTCAGGCTCTCAATGGCATTTGTGGTATAGATAACTTTGGGATACTCTCCCGGCTTTGCCGGGGGATAATTATTCGATGTAGCCCTTGCCGCCGCGCCCGCGATGCGGTATACTGAAAGAAAACGCTCGGGAGGCTGTAACTATGCGCTATTCCATTGAAAACGATTCCATCCGCCTGACGGTGGATACCCATGGCGCGGAGGCCGTCAGCGTCGTCAACAAGCACTCGGGGGCCGAGATGCTGTGGTGCGGCGATCCTGCTGTCTGGGGCCGCCACGCGCCCATCCTCTTCCCCTACACCGGCAAGCTGACCGGCGGCAAAATGATCGCCAAGGGGATGGAGTATGCCGGCGGCCAGCACGGCTTTGCCCGCGATGTGGAGCATCAGCTGATCAGCCAAAGCGAGGATACCCTGGTGCTGGAACTGCAGGCGGATTCCCAGACGCTTCCCAAATGGCCCTATGCCTTTGTGCTGCGATCCACCTTCCGCATTGAGGAGACCACCGTCCACCATACCCTGACGGTGGAGAACCCTGTGGAGGAGCAGCTGCGCTTCGGCATCGGCTACCACCCGGCCTTTGCGGTGCCTTTTGACGATAAGCACGACACGGAGGACTATGAGTTCCGCTTTGAGGAACTGGAGTCCCCCCTCTGCGTCAGTGCGCTGCCCAACGGCCTGCTCAACGGCCAAAGCTACTATCTGGCCCGCAACACCCGCCGCATCCCGCTCACCGACGAACTGTTTGAGAACGACAGCTTCTGCATGGTCAACCTGCGCAGCAAAAGCCTGGCTATCGTCGAGAAGGACACGGGCCGCCGCGTCAGCTGCGATATCGGGGGCTACCCCTACACCCTGATCTGGTCCGCCAAGGCCAAGCCAGTCCGTTTCGTCTGCATCGAGCCGTGGCACAGCCTGCCAGGCGAGGAGGATGGCCCCCTTCAGTGGGAGCAGCGCCCCTGCGCCGCCAGTCTGCGCCAGGGGGAGAGCTGGTCCACCACCCTCTCCACCACCTTTGACCGGTGACAGAGTAGTCTGTACCCTACTGGAGGGGGGCTGCCGCAAGAGAAAACCGCGGCGGCAGCCCGCGCAAAACCCGGGAACAACAAGAAAAATCAGCCCGCAGAGGAAGTCGTATTCGCTTCCCCTGCGGGCTGATTTTTGTGCGTTTTTTTGAGAGAGCCGCTCTGGGGCAAACTCTTTCCCCGCAAGGCGGGCCTTATCTCCGTCACGCCCCGGCCAGGGGGGCCAGCAGCACGATGGCAATGTAGGCCAGGTAAATGGCCAGGCAGGCGGCGCCCTGCCAGCGGTAGAGACGCTTTTTCAGGAGCGGCGGCAGCAGCAGCACCAGGGCCAGCAGAAGGCAGAACGGCACATCGTAGACACGGAACTGGGCGCCCACGGGCAGGCGTTTGCGGTACATCAGGCTGGAGAGGGGCAGCGCCAGCGTCAGGCTGAGGATTGCGCTGTTGAGCAGCTGCATAGGCAGGGTGCGCGGCGGGTAGATGCGGCAGCGCTCGGCAAATTTTTTCCAGATGGAGCCGAAGGGATGGTGCAGCGCCTCGGCCAGCAGCGGCAGGCAGAAGCCGAAGGAGATCAGGGTGGCAGCCCACAGCGCCTGGATGGTGCCGGTCAGGTTGGCCAGGGTGGCGGCGCTATACAGCAGCGCCTGCGCCCCAACGGCCAGCAGCGCCAGCCCGCCCACCAGGCCGGCCAGATTTTTCAGGGAGTTGCGCACGCTCATGGCGGGGAAGGCCATCGTGTGGGCGGTGTAGCCGCTGACCCGGTCCTGCTGGATGGGGCGGCTGCTCAGGCCCATCAGTTCGCTGTGTTCACTGAACAGGAAGTGGTGCTGGTAGACGATGCTCTCCAGCACAAAGATGACGAAAAAGAGCATCAGCAGGCCGGTGCCGGTGTAGCTCAGGCTGCCATCCCGCACAAAGACCGCCAGGGTGAGGCAGGCGGCCAGCAGGAGGACGCATTTGCGGCAGAACTCGCCCCGGTCCACCACCACGGTGCGGCGCAGCAGGCAGAGGGCCAGCACCAGCCCCAAATCGGTCACGGCGCCCGCCAGGGCCACGCCCACTGCCAGGGAGGTGATGCCATACCCGGCAGCCAGGAAGGTGAGCATCAGCTGGGGCAGCGCCAGGCAGGCAGGGGCCACCATACCGCCCACCACCCACATGGGCAGGCCGCACAGGGCGCAGCACCAGGTGGCGCAGCGCCCGGCCAGCCGGCTGCCTACGGCGGCCAGCACCATACCTAGGGCGTACACCGCCAGCGTGAGCAGTACCGCCACAAAACCACCCCCCGGGAAAATGGTAAGAATGTTAGGAATGTTAAGAATTGCGATGCGGCTGACACCGCTTTTCCAATGTGCGCGGAGCGCACACCATATTTTATAACATTTTTAACATTCCCAACATTTGTATCATTCAAAAGCAAAGGGGCCGCGCCAAGGAGCACGGCCTCTTTGCTTTAATAGGCGACGCCCCAAACCACCATTTTCTGGGCGGGCTTGCCGCAGACGGGGCAGACCTCGGCCAGCCGCTCCTGCGCAAAGGGCATGCACCGGCTGGAAAGCCCGGCCTGCTCCTTCATGGCTTCTTCACAGGCCAGATTGCCGCACCACATCGTCTTGATGAAGCCGGTTTTCTGGGCGGCCAGGGCCTTGACCTCCTCCATGGAGGAGGCGGCCACGGTGCGGGCCTCACGGTTTTGCAGCGCGCGGTCATACAGGTTTTTCGCCAGCGCGTCCAGCGCGGCGGGGATGGCGGTATCCAGCTCGTCCAGCTTGACGAACTGCTTGGAACGATCGTCGCGGCGCACCAGCACGCACTGGTTCTGCTCCAGGTCGCGGGGGCCGACCTCGATGCGCAGCGGCACGCCCTTCATCTCCCACTGGGCAAACTTCCAGCCGGGCTGCTTGTCGGAATCATCCAGCTTGACGCGGGCGTACCGGCCGATCTGGGCGGCCAGCTCGCGGGCTTTCTCCAGCACGCCGGGCTTGTGGGCGGCCACCGGCACGATGACCACCTGCACCGGCGCGATGGCCGGCGGCAAGATCAGGCCGTCGTCGTCGCCATGGGTCATGATGATGGCGCCGATCAGCCGGGTGGAAGCGCCCCAGCTGGTCTGGAAGGGGTACTGCAGGGTGTTGTCCCGCCCGGTGAAGGTCACGTCGTAGGCGCGGCTGAACTTGTCGCCAAAGAAGTGGCTGGTGCCGCTCTGCAGCGCCTTGCCGTCCTTCATCATCGCCTCGATGGTGTAGGTGGCCTCGGCGCCGGCAAACTTCTCTTTGTCGGTCTTGCGGCCCTTGATGACGGGGATGCACAGATCGCTCTCGCAGAAATCGGCGTAGCAGTTCAGCTGCTGTTCGGTTTCGGCTTCGGCCTCGGCAGCGGTTTCATGGATGGTATGGCCCTCCTGCCACCAGAACTCCCGGGTGCGCAGGAAAGGGCGGGTGCTCTTCTCCCACCGGACCACGCTGCACCACTGGTTGTACAGCATCGGCAGATCCCGGTAAGAGTGCAGTACATGGCTGAAATGGTCGCAGAACAGAGTCTCGCTGGTGGGGCGCACGGCAAGGCGTTCCTCCAGCGGGTCGCTGCCGCCGGCTGTGACCCAGGCAACCTCGGGCGCAAAGCCGTTGACCAGTTCGCCCTCCTTCTTCAGCAGGCTTTCGGGCATCAGCATCGGCATCGCCACATTCTCATGGCCGGTGGCCTTGAAGCGGGCGTCCAGATTTTTCTGGATATTCTCCCAGATCGCGTAGCCGTAGGGGCGCAGCACCACAAAGCCCTTGACGCTGGAATACTCCACCAGTTCGGCCTTGGTGCAGATGTCGGTGTACCACTGGGCGAAGTCGACCTCCTGGGCGGTGATCGCCTCCACCATCTTTTTCTGATTCTTTGCCATGTTTCCACTCCTCCCGTTGTCCCGCCGCAGCGGGCAAACACAAAACCGGGCGGCACAGGGGTGTGCCGCCCTCGGCGCGGCGCTTCGCGCGATGCCGCAGTCTGTTACAGATGCTCCTCCACATAGGCGACGACGTCGCCCACGGTGTGGAAGTTTTCGATGTCCTCATCGGGAATATCCACGCCGAAATCATCGGACAGTGTGGTGATCATATCGATGACATCCAGGCTGTCCGCGCCGAAATCGTTGACAATGTCACTGTTGGGGGTGATTTTCTCAGGCTCAATGTCCAGCTGGTCGGCCAGATACTCCCGAATACGCTCAAAAACTTCAGATTCCATAGTCGAACTCTCCTTATTGATGGTCTAGTAATTATATATCGTATCCCCACCCCCTTGTCAAGAGGGCAGCGCTTTTTTTACGGCGGCGGTGCTTGCATCCACGGCTGCGGCATAGAAATGGGCGGGGGTGAGCGATGATGAAGCTACGATTTACCAAGATGCAGGGCTGCGGCAACGATTACATCTACCTGGACTGCCGGGATACGGGCCTGCCCGATCAGGCGGCGGCGTGGAGCGTGCAGCTCTCCCGCCGGCGGGTGAGCGTGGGGTCGGACGGGCTGATCTGCATCTGCCCGCCGCTGACTGCCGAAGGCGACGCGGCAATGCGCATCTTCAACGCCGACGGCAGCGAGGGCAAAATGTGCGGCAACGGGGTGCGCTGTGTGGCGCAGTATCTGTACACCCACGGCGTCCCCCGGCAAAAGATACGGATCGATACCCCGGCGGCGGGCCGCAAGACGCTGCGGCGGCT
This sequence comes from uncultured Subdoligranulum sp., assembly GCA_964542725.1. Lineage (GTDB taxonomy): Bacteria > Bacillota > Clostridia > Oscillospirales > Ruminococcaceae > Gemmiger. The sequence goes on from CAZIVF010000013.1 coordinate 5,301, forward strand.
GGGGGAGGGAATCTGGCAGGCGGATATGGGGCGGTTCTCTGCCCGGGCGGCGGACCTGCCGACGGTTGGCTTTGGCGAGGGACCGCTGCTTCATCTGCCGCTGGCAGCGGCGGGGCGCAGCTGGGATGCCGCCTGCATCAGCATGGGGAATCCCCATTGTGTGGTACCCTGGCCAGGGCCGGAACTGCCTTCCGGGGCGGAACTGGCGGCCTTGGGGCCGGCATTTGAGCGGCATCCCGCCTTCCCCCAGGGGGTGAACACCGAATTCATCTGGGTGGAGAGCGCCCGCCGACTGCGCATCCAGGTGTGGGAGCGGGGCAGCGGCGAAACCTGGGCCTGCGGCACAGGGGCCTGCGCGGCGGTGGCGGCGATGGTGCTGCGGGGCGTCTGCCCCCGGGGGAAGACGGTGGAGGCGGAACTTCTGGGCGGGACCCTGCAGGTGGAGGTGCAGGCGGACGACACGGTGCTGCTGACCGGCCCGGCGGTGGAAACCTATACGGGGGAGACGGAGGTGTAAGGCGCAGCAAAAAAGCGCCGCAGAGGCGCGGCGCGGCGGCTGCCCGAAAGGGCGGGGGAAAGGGCGCCGAGGCTCCACTTACAGCGCGGCCCGTGCGGCAGTGCGGGCGGCGGGGCGCGCCCCGTCCTCCAACTCCCGGCAAAGCGCGGGGATGATCTCCCGCTCCACAAAGGGAACCTTGACGCCCCGGATCAGCTGGTAGGTCTCATGACCTTTGCCCGCAAAGAGGACGATATCCCCCTCACAGGACAGGGCGATGGCGGCGCGCATCGCCTCCCGGCGGTCAAGGATGCACTCATACCGGGCGCCGGGGGCCATGTGGGCGGCCATCTCGGCAATGATGGCGGCGGGATCCTCGAAATCCGGGTTGTCTGAGGTGAGGATGGTGTAGTCTGCGCCGGCGCTGGCGGCTTTGGCCAATTCCTGCCGGCGGATCTGGCTCCTTCCGCCCACCGTGCCGATCACGCAGATCAGCCGCAGCGGGGCGTAGTCCCGCAGGGTGCGCAGGGCGCTGGTCAGGCTCAGGCCATTGTGAGCATAGTCGATGAGGAAGGTGCGGCCCGGCAGCCCTTCCACCACCTCAAAGCGGCCCTGCACCGGGGTGCGGGCCAGCACGGCGGCGCAGGCGGCGCAGTCCACCCCAAACGCCCCGCAGAGCGCCATGGCGCACAGCGCGTCCGAGACGCTGAACGCCCCCGGGCTGAGCAGCCGCACCGGGGTTTCCTGCCCGGCGTGGCGGCAGGTGAAATCGATCCCCAGCGTGGTGGCGCCCCGGTACTTCCGCAGCGCCGTGCCGCGGTAGTCGGCTTCGGCGTCGATGCCGAAGCTGACGGTCTGCCCGCCGAAACCGCTGCGCATAAAGTCCGAGGCCGGGTCGTCGGCGTTGTACACCATACAGCGGGCGCCGTACCGGGTGAAAAGGCGGCGCTTGCTGTTCCTGTAATCCTCAAAATCCGGGTGCTCCCCGGTGCCGATGTGGTCGGGCGAGAGGTTGGTGAAGGCCACCGCCTCAAAGGGCAGCCCGTCCACCCGGTGATGGGCCAGCGCCTGGCTGGAAACCTCCATCACGCAGTGGGTCACGCCCGCATCCACCATCAGGCGGAAGAAGCGGTGCAGTTCCAGGCTTTCCGGCGTGGTGTTCACCGTCTCGTGGTGCTTTCCGGCAATATCTACCCCGTTGGAGCCGATGTAGGCGCAGGGGCGGCCCTGGGCGTTCAGGATAGCTGCCGCCAGCAGCGCGGTGGTGGTTTTGCCCTTGGTGCCGGTGAGGCCGATCAGATGCAGCTGCCGCGCCGGATTGCCGTAAAAATCCGCGCCGATCACCGCCAGCGCCCCCCGGGTGTCGGCGGTGAGGACCTGGGCCGCGTCGGCGGGAAGATCCAGCGCCCGCTGGACCAAAAAGGCCCGGCAGCCGTTCCGATAGGCCGAGGCGGCAAAGCGGTGGCCGTCGGTGTTGACGCCCACCAGGCAGACAAAGAGGGAACCCGGCCCCGCCGTGCGGGAATCGTAGGTGACGGCGGTGATCTCGGCGTCGGAGCCGCCGGTATGGGGAATGTGGGCGACCAGGGTATCCAGTTTCATGGCTTAGGCCTCGCTTTTCGGGTAATAGGTGCGGAATTTCTTCTTCTGGCGGCGCAACTGCTCCAGCACGCAGGCCAGACGCACCGGGTTGAACAGGTCGGGGGTGTACAGCAGGGAACAGCTGGACTGCCCGGCCTTCGCCAGGCGGCGGGCCTTCCCCGCCAGGGACGCATCCTCGGTGTAGGCGTAGGCCACCTGGGCGGGAACGTGGTGCCAGAAATGCTCCCGCTCGTTCAGCTGGCAGTCGCTGCCGCCGTCCGACCACTTTTCCACCACCAGCCGGGCAATGTTCATGCCGCAGCCGGTCACATAGAAGTTGCTGCGCCCCTGGCGCAGGTTGATCTCAAATACATAGAAGTTGCCCTGGTCGTCCTCCTTGATGTCAAAGTTGGAGAAGCCGGTGTAATGGCAGTCTTCCAGCATCCGGCAGATCGCCGCCGTCACAGGCAGGGCGGAGGTGGATTCCGTCACGATGGCGGCGTGGTTCCCCAGCCCCTTGGGGGTGTGTTCCTCCACCATCGTGTGGCCCAGGCAGGCGGCTCGCACCTTGCCCTTCTCATCGCTGAAGGCGGTCAGCACCCGCATCCGGCTGTCCCCCCCGGGGATCATCTTTTGCAGCAGCATCTTGTCCGGGTAGCCGGAGGCGTAGACCCGGGTCACAATGGCGGCAGCTTCCTCCGGCGTGGCGGCGGTGTAGACCTTCTTCATGCCTTCGAAGGGGAACTTCCAGTAGTCCACGCTGGAGGAGGGCTTGACAATAATGGGGTAGTCAAAGCCCAGCGCCCCGGCGGTGATCTCATCGGGGCGGCAGGGGGCGTCCAGCACCTTGGTGGCGGGGTAGGGGATGCCGTGCCGGTCGCACACCTCATAGAAGGCGGCCTTTTTCTGCAGCGAGCCGTACAGACCGGCGGAGGGGCCGGGGGCGATGTATTGGGGCAGCTCCGCCTTGCGGCGGATGATCATGGCGGCATAGTCGTCGGTGCAGCCGAAGAGGTAGAGCCGCTTGCCCTGGTGGGAGTCGGCGAAAACGCGCAGCACGTTCATCATAACGTCCTCGTCGTCCAGGTCCGGCACAACGGTGAACGCCACCAGGCTGGAGTACTTGGTGGGGGCCATGGCGTAGCGGCCAAAGGCATAGCTTTTGACGTCGTAAGCCTCATGGAAGGCCCGGGCAAAATTGTAGCAGTTCAGGTCCGCCCCCAAAAAAACGGGGACAATATCGGAATGAAGGGTAGACATAGCGTTGATGGTTCACTTCCTGTATATTTGTACAAATTGGAATTACATCGGGTAGCGGGCGCTCTCAAAGAACTGGCCATGCCATACCAGGAAGGTGTAGGCCGTCCAGATCTTGCGGCGGTTGTGCTTGGGGTCCCCCAGCATGGCGGTCAGCTTGCCCTGGTCGAAGTATTCCCCGGCCACGTCGGAGGCAAACTCCCGGCGCACCTGCTCGGCGAACGCCGGATCCTCCAGCCATTGGGCGATGGGAACGGGGAAGCCCTTTTTCTCCCGGTTGGCCCAGGCGTCTGGCAGGGTCTTGTTGGCGGCGGTGCGCAGCACGGCCTTGGTATCGCCGGCCAGCTTGTAGGCAACAGGGTAGGCGGCGGCCTCCTCCATCACCAGCCGGTCCAGGTAAGGCACCCGCAACTCCAGCGAGTGGGCGCAGCTCATCTTGTCGGCTTTCAGCAGGATGTCGCCGGGCAGCCAGAGGTTGAGATCCAGGTACTGTTTCTTCTCCAATTCGGGCAGATCCCTCACCCGGTCATAGAGGGGGGCGGCCACCTCGCGGGCGGTGGGTCCCACGCGGTATTTCGGCTTGAGGATATCGCGGGCTTCCTTCTCGGGGAAGACCAGCGCCTGGCCGATGAACCAGTCCTCCGGCCGGCCGCTGCCCTTGATGATAAAGTCATGCCCCTTGAAGTAGGGCAGCTGCTGGGAGACGCCGCTGGCCAGCCGCCGCAGCCCGGCGGGCAGCCGCTTGTACTTCTGCATGCCGGGGGTGTCGGCGTACCACTCATACCCGGCGTAGATCTCGTCGGCCCCCTCGCCGGAGAGCACCACCGTCACATGCTCCCGCGCCAGCTTGCACAGAAAATACAGCGGCACCGAGGAGGGGTTGGACTGTGGCTCGTCCATATGGTACTGGATATCGGCAAAGGCGTCGAGGCACTGTTCCTTGGTGAGCATCTCCCGGTAGTTTTGGATGCCCAGCTTTTGGGAGAGCTCGACGGCCAGGTTGGTCTCGTTGAATTTGTCGGTGTGGTCCTGGCTGTCAAACCCCACCGAGAAGGTGTCGTTGGGCATCAGGCAGGCGGTGATGTAGCTGGAATCCACCCCGCCGGAGAGGAAGGACCCCACCTTCACATCGGCAATGCGGTGGGCCGCCACGGACTCCCGCACCCGGGCGTCGATCTCCTCGGCGCTGGCCTCGTAGCTCTTGGAGGTCTTGCGGGTAAAATCGGCGTCCCAGTAGCGCTGCACCGTCATCTCGCCGTCCTTCCAAGTGAACCAGTGGGCGGCGGGCAGCTTGAAGGTACCCTTGAAGAAGGTTTCCTCCATGGCGCTGTACTGGAAGGTCAGGTAGGGGCGCAGCGCCTCCGGATTGACCTGGCGGCGGAAGCCGGGATGTTCCAGCATCGCCTTGATCTCGGAGGCAAACAGCAGGCTGCCGTCCTCCAGGCGGGAATAATAGAACGGCTTGATGCCGAAATAGTCCCGCGCGCCGTACAGGGTGCGGGTCTTGGTATCCCAGATCACAAAGGCGAACATCCCCCGCAGCCGGGCCGCCAGAGCGGTGCCGTACTCCTCATAGCCGTGCAGCAGCACTTCGGTATCGCAGCGGGTGGCAAAGATATGACCCTTGGCGATCAGCTCGTCCCGAAGTTCCATAAAGTTGTAGATCTCGCCGTTGTACACGCAGACCACGCTGCGATCCTCGTTGTACATCGGCTGGGCGCCGGCGGCCAGGTCGATGATGCTCAGCCGGCGGAACCCCAGCGCCACACTGTCGCCGGGGGTTTCCCCGCTCAGGTGATAGCCCTCCATATCGGGGCCGCGGTGGATGATCCGGTTTGCCATCCTGTGCAAAACTGCCTCCCGGTCCGCAATGCGCCCGGTGAAGCCCACAAAGCCACACATAACCTTGCACTTCCCTCCATAGCTATAGTTTACACATACTAAATCAGTTTATTATACACCATTCTCCCCCAAAAGAAAAGCCATACCCCAAATTTTGCAGCCGGGGTGGTTTTACAAAAATAGCGCCAGGTTTTGGGTAAGCCGCAGGGCGGCGTGTCCTTACCCCGCCGTGCCGCCTTGCGTTAAGGCGGACGTGCGAGGGGAGGATGAAGGTTATAAATGCCAGTATAGATAGGAATGGTATAAAATATGGGTGCGCCCTTCGGACGCAAATTGAAAAAGCGGCGCAGCCGCACCATAATTCATAGCATTTATAACATTCATAAGATTCATAACATTCATAACATTCAAATCCGGCCCGGGGACTTTATTCTTTGGGGGAATTGTGGTATGATATCATCATAGACTATACAAAAGGGGAACATCATGAAACTGAACAAGCATTACGGGGAACTGAACGAGAGTTATCTGTTCAGCACCATCGCCCACAAGGTCAGCGACTACCAGGCCGCCCACCCGGAGAAGGACATTATCCGCCTGGGCATCGGCGACGTGACGCTGCCGCTGACCCAATCGGTGGTGGAGGCAATGCACAAGGCCGTCGAGGAGATGGGCCATAAAGAGACCTTCCACGGCTACATCCCCAGCGAGCAGGGCTACGTCTTCCTGCGGGAGGCTATCCAAAAATATTACGCTGAACGCGGCCTGCAGCTGGACCTGAGCGAGATCTTCATCTCGGACGGGGCAAAGAGCGATCTGGGCAATCTGCTGGACCTCTTTGATGTGGACAACACCGTGCTGGTGCCGGACCCGGTCTACCCGGTCTACGTTGACGACAACGTGATGGCGGGCCGCAGGATCGAGTACATGGCCGCCACGGCGCAGAACAACTTCCTGCCGATGCCCGCCGACGCCAAGGAGGCCGATATCGTCTACCTGTGCAGCCCCAACAACCCCACCGGCGCCACCTACACGGTGGCCCAGCTGCAGGAGTGGGTGGACTGGGCGCGGGCGCGGGGCGCGCTGATCCTGTTTGACGCTGCCTACGAGTGCTTTGTCACCGAGCCGGGCCTGGCCCGCAGCATCTATGAGGCAGAGGGCGCGGAGGAGGTCGCCGTCGAGGTGTGCAGCTTCTCCAAGATCGCCGGCTTTACCGGCACCCGCTGCGGCTACACCATTGTGCCGCAGGCCATTGTGAGGGAAGGCCAGAGCCTGAACAAGATGTGGCTGCGCCGCCAGACCACCAAGTTCAACGGCGTGGCCTATGTGGTGCAGCGCGGCGCGGAGGCCGTCTTTACCCCGGCGGGCATGGCCGAAATCCAGGAAAACCTGAACTACTACCGCCGCAACGCCGCCGTCATCGCCGCCGCGCTGGACGAGGCGGGCGTCTGGTACTGCGGCGGCAAGAACAGCCCGTACATCTGGCTGCGCTGCCCAAGCGGCATGGGAAGCTGGCAGTTCTTTGACTGGCTGCTGGAGACCGCCAACATTGTCGGCACCCCCGGCGAGGGCTTCGGCTCCTGCGGCGAGGGCTACTTCCGGCTGACCGCCTTCGGCGACGCCGCCAAAACCCAGGAGGCCGCCGCGCGCCTGAAAGCCGCGCTGGCAATGCTGTAAAACCGTTATCACACACGCTTATGCAAGGAGGGAATCTGTATGCAGCCCTATGAAGAGATTATGAACTTTTTGAAAGAAAACCCCACCTTTTACTTAGCCACGGTGGAGGGCTACCTGCCCCGCGTGCGCCCGCTGGGCTTTGCCATGTGGTACAACGGCCATCTCTGCCTGGCCATCGGCAAGCACAAGGCCGCCTACAAGCAGCTGCTGGACAATACCAACCTGGAACTCTGCGCCGCCAATGACCGCGGCGAGTGGCTGCGCGTGCAGGGTACCGCCAACTTTGACAATACCCCTGCCGCCCAGGCCGCCGCCTTCCAGGTCATGCCGCAGCTGGCGGATCTGTATAACTGCGAGACCGGCCTCAAGCTGGGCATCGTCTATCTGGATCATCTGTCCGCCAAGCTGTTCTCCATGTCCGGCGCCGTCAAGGATATCATGAACTACTGACCTCCGACACAAACAACCCCCCGCTTCCGGTCTGCGACCGGGGGCGGGGGGTTGTTTAGTCTGCGGGCTTCCAGGCGGTCCGCCGGTACTGCAGCGGGCTTTGCCCGGCCATGGCGGAAAAGCGCACCGAGAAATTGCTCTCGCTCCCAAAGCCGGTGCGGCGGGCGATCTCGCCCACCGGCAGGTCGGTGAGGACCAGCAGTTCCTTGGCCTGGGTGATGCGGGTGCAGAGCAGGAAATTGTACGGCGTGGTTCCCATATACTGGCGGAACAGCCGCAGAAAGTAGCTTTTGCTGATAGCGGCCTCCGCCAGCAGCCCATCCAGGGAGAGCGGCTCGGCGTAATGCAGGCGGATGAATTCGGCGGCGCGGTCCACCAGCGCCCGGTTGGAGCCGTCGGCCCCCACCGTCAGCCTCTGCCGGGCCATGGCGGCCAGCAGTTGGTGCAGGGCTAGGCTGGTCTCCACCACGGCGGCGGTGGTCTCGGCCTGCATCTGACCCAGCACCGCCGCAAAGCAGGGCTGAGCCTCCAGCAGCGGCAGCGCGATGGGAAGCAGCCGCCCGCCGGGGGCCAGCACCTCCTCCATGGCCTGCACGCCGGGGCCGTCCAGATGCACCCAGTAATGGTGCCAGCAGGGCGCGCCGGGGGCGGTGCAGTAGCTTTGGGGGGTGCGGCAGTTCAGCAGCAGCGCGCCGCCGGCGGGCAGTTCCACCCGCATGCCGCCCTGCTCCACCAGGCCAGCGCCCTTCAGGGTGTAAAACAGGATATAGCTGTCTTTATCGCTGCGGGCGGTGGCGAACCGCCGGCGGCCGTAAAAAAGCCCCGCCTCGGTGCAGCGGTAGGGCTGCCGCATCGCCGCCGCGCCCGGCGTTGTGCGCAACCAGCTGCTGCGCGGTTCCACGTCCATGTTGTAGGTGAGCATAGGCCCCTCCGCAAAAGTAGAATAATCCTAAAAAACAGTGGGATTTTGCCGATAGCATCCGGTGGGTCGGTGGTTTATACTGTATATCAGTCAAGCGCTTGCAATTCTATTTTAGCAAAAAGGAGGGCATTATGCAAACCTGTTATCTGGCGGTGGATATCGGCGCTTCCAGCGGGCGGCACATTGCCGGCTGGGTGGAGGATGGCAGGATCCGCCTGCAGGAGGTCTACCGCTTTGAAAATTCGCTGATGCACCGCAACGGCCATCTGTGCTGGGATATCGACGGCCTTTACCGCTCCGTGCTGGACGGGCTGAAAGCCTGCCGCGCGGCGGGCTTTCAGCCCCGGAGCATCGGCATCGACACCTGGGCGGTGGATTTCGTGCTTTTGGACCGGGAGGGGCGGCGCATCGGGGACGCGGTGGCCTACCGGGATTCCCGCACCGACGGCATCCGCGAAGCGTGGGAGGACCGCCTGCCCTTTGCGGAACTGTATGACCGCACCGGCATCCAATACCAGAAGTTCAATACGGTCTATCAGCTGCTGGCGCTGAAGCGGGAGCATCCGGAGCAGCTGGATTCCGCCGCGATGTTCCTGATGATCCCCGACTACCTGAACTACCTGCTCACCGGCGTGGCCGCCAACGAGTACACCAACGCCACCACCACGGCACTGGTGGGGGCTGAGAGCCGCTGCTGGGATGACGCGCTGCTGGAAACGCTGGGCCTGCCCCGCCGCCTCTTCCAGCCCATCCGCACGCCGGGCGAAACGCTGGGCCGCCTGCGGCCCGAGGTCAACCAGGAGGTGGGGCTGGACTGCGAGGTCGTGCTGCCCGCCACCCACGATACCGGCTCCGCCTTCCTGGCGGTGCCGGTGCGGGACGACAAGGCCGTCACCCTGTCCAGCGGCACCTGGAGCCTGCTGGGGGTGGAGAACCCGCAGCCGATCACCAGCGCGCAGAGCCGCGCCGCCAACTTTACCAATGAGGGCGGCTACCAATACCGGTACTGCTACCTGAAAAACATCATGGGGCTGTGGATGATCCAGTCTGTCCGCCGGGAGCTGGGTGGGCAGACCGGCGCCCGCCCGAGTTTCCCCCAGCTGATCGAGGAGGCGAAGCGGGCCGGCGGCTACCTGGCCCATGTGAACCCCGACGATCCCCGGTTCCTGGCCCCGGCCAGCATGATCGGGGAGATCAAGGCCGCCTGCGCGCAGGCGGGGTACCGCGCGCCCGCCACCATCGGCGAGGTGATGCAGTGCGTGTACAACTCGCTCTCGATGGATTACCGGCAGGCCATCCAGACGCTGCAAACCCTGACGGGCCGGACCTACACCAGCCTGAACATCGTGGGCGGCGGCAGCCAGGATATGTACCTGAACCAGATGACCGCCAACGCCACCGGCCTGCCGGTCTATGCCGGGCCGACCGAGGGCACCGCGCTGGGCAATCTCATTGTACAGTTTATCGCCGCCGGGCTGTTTGAAAATTTGCAGCAGGCCCGCGATGCGATCAAAGTCAGCTTTGATATTAAAGAAATCCTTCCCCAATAAAACAAAGGAGGCTCCGCCATGTTAGTCAAATCTCTTGTTGAAACCAAGGCCCGCGTGGGCGTATTCGCCATTGCGCTGGGCGCGTATCTGCCCCAGTTCCCGTCGCTGGTTCCCGAATTTGAAAGCCAGTACGCCGCGTTCAAAAAAACCATCCCCGATACCGTCGAAATCATTGACGGCGGTATCGTCACCACCAAGGAGTTGGCCATGGCCGCGGGCGACAAGTTCCGCGCCGCCGATGTGGATCTTGTCATCCTGCAGCTTTTGACCTACGCCACCTCCTACAACATGCTGCCCGCCGTGCGGGATCTGAATGTTCCCGTGGTGCTTGTCAACGTGCAGAAGCTGCGCGCGCCGGACTATGCCAACACCGATACCCCCACCTGGCTGGGCGAACTGTACGCCTGCGGCGCGGTGGGCGAGATGGTGGCCGATCTGGAGCGGGCCGGCAAGCGCCATGCGGTCATCACCGGCGTGGTGGAGGGGGGCGACCCTGCCGTGCAGGCCGAGATCGAGGATTGGTGCCGGGCCGCCCAGGTGCGCCGCCGCTTCCGCGATACCAACCTGGCCCAGATCGGCCGCCCCTACCCCGGCATGATGGACCTGTACATCGACGAGACCAACCTGTACAACCGGATGTTCCTGTACACCAAGCAGTTTGATTGGGAAAAGATGTGGGCCATTGCCGACGATATCACCGACGAGGCCGCGATCCGGGCCAAAGCCCAGGATATCCTGGATACCTTCGAGATCGAGGGCGGCGGCACGGTGGAAAAGGTCTGGGAGATGGCCCGCTATGTGGTCGCTTTTGAGCGGTGGGTCAAGGAGGAACAGATCGCTTTCATCGCCTCCCACTACGACGGTTTTGCCCAGGGCAAGGCGGGGGTGCTGGACTCCATGCTGATCCCGGCCTTCTCGATGCTCATCAAGCAGGGGGTGGCCTGCGCGGTGGAGGGGGATATCAAGGTATCGATGGCCATGTCCATCCTCAAGACCATCGCGGGTACCGGCCAGCTCTCCGAGATGTACTCCATCGATTTCGAGGAGGATATCTGCATCATCGGCCACTCCGGCTCCGGCGATGCGGACATTTCCGCCCAAAAGCCCACCATGAAGATCGTGCCGGTGTTCCACGGCAAGACCGGCGGCGGCTACCTGACCCAGTTCTACCCCCATCTCGGCCCTGTGACCTACCTGGGGATCACCCAGGATAAGGACGGCCATTTCAAGTTTGTGGCGGCGGAGGGGATCAACGAACCCGGCCCCATCTTCACCTTCGGAGATACGAACATGCGCACCCGCTTTGCCTGCGGCGCGCGGGAATTCTGCAACCGCTGGAGCGAGGCCGGCCCCACCCACCACATGGCGGCCGCCAGCGGCAGACACATCGATACCATCCTGAAGGTTGCCAAGATCTTTGACATCCCGGTGGATGTCATCACCCGATAATAAAAGGAGAGGGAAATACAAATGAGTTTTACCAGTTTGTTGGAGGTTCCCTGCGTGCAGGGTTTTATCCGTATGTGCAACGACGGCTGGCTGCAGGGGTGGCATGAGCGCAACGGCGGCAACCTGACCTACCGTATGCGGGCTGAGGAGGTCGAAATCTGCCGCCCCTATTTTGACGAAACGCCCCGGGAGTGGGTGAAGATGGGGGTTCAGGCGGATAACCTGGCCGGCGAGTACTTCCTTACCACCGGCTCCGGCAAGTTTTTTCGCAACGTGATCCTGGATCCCGAACATTCCATCGGCATCGTGGAGATCAACGAGGCGGGGGACAGCTGGCGCATCGTCTGGGGCCTGCAGGGGGGCGCCAAGCCCACCTCGGAGTTCCCCAGCCATTTCATGAACCATTCGGTGCGCAAGGCGGCCACCGGCGGTGAAAACCGGGTCATCTACCATTGCCATGCCACCAACGTCATCGCGCTGACCTACATTCTGCCGCTGACGGATCGGGATTTCAGCCGCGCCCTGTGGCAGTCCGCCACAGAATGTCCGGTGGTCTTCCCCGAGGGGGTGGGAGTCTGCCCCTGGATGGTACCTGGCGGCGCGGACATCGCCATAGCCACCAGTGAACTGATGAAGAAGTATCAGGCCGCCGTCTGGGCGCAGCACGGCCTGTTCGCCTCCGGCCCCGACTTTGATATTACCTTCGGCCTGGCCCACACCATCGAAAAGAGCGCCGAGATCTATGTCAAAGTGCTCTCAATGGGCGGCGGCCTGATCCGCCAGACCATCACCGACGATGCGTTGCGGGCCATCGCCCGCGACTTTGGCGTGCAGCTAAACGAGTCCTTCCTGGATTGAGCCTCCCAAGGCCGCCCGCCGAGCAAAAACGCCGGGTCTGCGGCGGCGAACCTGAGACACCGGCAAAAAAGCGGCTGCCGCATTCGTTTGCGGCAGCCGCTTTTGGGTTGTATTGATTGCCAGGGGACGGGGGGTCATAGGTTCCGCCGGGCGTGCTCCACGATCTTCTGATAGGTCTCCTCGCTCAGGTCGTGCTCCACCTTGCAGGCATCCTTGGCGGCAATGTCGGGGTCAACACCGAGGGTGATGAAAAACTGCGTCAGCAGCTTGTGGCGGCCATAGATGCGGCTGGCGATCGCCATTCCCGGCGGCTCCAGCGTGATATGGCCGTCGCCATCCACCGAGATATAGCCGTTCTCCCGCAGGTTTTTCATGGCGACGCTGACGCTGGGCTTGGAAAAATTCATCGCCACGGCAATATCGATGGAACGGACGCTGCCCTTCTTCTCCTGCAGCATCAGGATCGTTTCCAGGTAATCCTCTGCGGACTCGTGAATGTTCATGGGGCGTTCCTCCTGTCTGTGGCGGTGTGCTTCTTTCCCTATAATACTAACATAAACCGCCGGGGATTGCAAGGAAAAAGCAAACCCGTTCCGATCCTGCGGCGCGTCTTCGAAAAAGCAGGCCATCCCCGCCTTTGCCGGGACCGGTACGGGCGGGGATGGCTGTATTCTGCGGCAGAAATCTTACTTGGTGCCGAAGATGCGGTCGCCGGCGTCGCCCAAGCCGGGAACGATGTAGCCCGCGTCGTTCAGCTTCTCGTCCAGCGCGCCGACATAGATGTCCACGTCGGGGTGGCGCTCATGCAGGGCGTGCAGCCCTTCCGGCGCGGCGATCAGGCCGATGAACTTGATGTGCCGGGCGCCGCGCTTTTTGATCTGGTCGATGGCGTCCGACGCGCTGCCGCCGGTGGCCAGCATCGGGTCGAGAACGATGACCTCGCGCTCGGCAATGTCGGCGGGCAGCTTGCAGTAGTATTCCACCGGCCGCAGCGTCTCCTCGTTGCGGTACAGGCCGATATGGCCCACCTTGGCGGCGGGGATCAGGTTCAGCATACCGTCCACCATGCCGAGGCCCGCCCGCAGGATGGGGACCAACGCCAGTTTGCGGCCCGCCAGCACCTTGGTGTGCGCCAGCGTGATGGGCGTCTCGACCTCGACCTCCTCGGTCGGCAGGTCGCGGGTGGCCTCGTAGCACAGCAGCATGGCGACTTCGCTCACAAGGTCGCGGAATTCCTTGGTGCCGGTGTTGCGGTCCCGCATCAGGCTGATTTTGTGTTGGATCAGGGGATGGTCGACGATTTCAACAACGCTCATGGTCAGTTCTCCTTATTGTTCAGTTTTGTAACGCGCCGCGCCGGCAAGCGCCGGTGCGGGCAGTTTTACCGGTTTTCGATGGCCATCATCTTGTCAACGCGGCCTTGGTGGCGCCCTCCCTCGAACGCGGCGTCCAGGAAGGCATCCAGAATGGTGCAGCCCAGGCCGGGACCCACCACGCGCCCCCCCATACACAGGGCGTTAGCGTCGTTATGGCGGCGGGTGAACTCGGCGCTGAACGTGTCGCTGCAGCAACAGGCGCGGATGCCCTTGACCTTGTTGGCGCAGATTGAGACGCCCACGCCGGTGCCGCAGCACAACACGGCCAAGCTGCACTCCCCGGCTACCACGGCGTCACAGGGCGGCACGGCATAGTCGGGGTAGTCGCAGCTGGCCTCACTGTGGGTGCCGAAATCCTTGTAGGGGATGCCCCGCTCCTCCAGGTGGGCTTTCAGGGCTTCCTTCAGGGCGTAGCCGCCGTGGTCGGCGCCCAAGGCAATGGGTTTTTCAAACTTCATTCTTCTGACCTCCTTCCGCTCTTTCCCGTTCCGCTTGGCTCAGGCGGTGATACTCCGGCAGCAGTGCCGCAGGCGGCACGCACTGCCCGCTCTCCCACAGGGCTTTGGCCGCCAGTGCCGTACCCGCGCCGCGCAGCACGCGCAGGGCGGCAGGGCAGGGGAGAATCCCCGGCAGCTGCCCATATGTATTGTAACACAAGGAAGCGCCGTCGCCAACAAAAATTACAGGTTTTTTACAGCTGCGCAGAAATTTTTCCAGGCTCGCCACCGGCGCGGCCTCGTCCGGGGTCAGGCGGGCATGGGTGGTTAGGTCGAAGGCGGCCCAATAGACCTGCCCCCGGCGGGCGTCCAGCGCGCCCACCACAGTACCCTCACCCACACAGCCGTAAGTCAGCGCCGCCAAGGTGGAAACCCCGGCGCAGGGCGTCTGCCGCGGCAGGGCCAAGCCCTTGACAACGCTCAGGCCGATGCGCAGGCCGGTAAAGCTGCCCGGCCCGGCGGTTACGCCCAGCACGTCCAAATCGGCTACCGCCAGCCCGCTGGCGCGCAGCGCGGCGTCGATCATCGGCAGCAGCGTCTCGCTGTGGGTCAGGCCGTTGTTGCAGTTGGCCTCGTACAGAAGGGTATCATCCCGCAGCACCGCCACGGCGGCGCTCTTGCCCGCGGTATCCACCGCCAAAAGATTCATGGGGACCTCCTGATTTATACGTTTTGTATTGTTATACGGCGTGTGGTCTCATTCACTCGCTCAATGTCGATGGTCACAGGGTCTTCCTGGGCCAGCAGGCCGGCGCAGTTCTCGCTCCACTCGGCGGCCACCACCGCGCCCATATCCAGGTAATCGTAGAAGCCGGCGGCGGCCAGGTCGGCCTCGCCGTGGATCCGGTACAGGTCAAAGTGGGCCAGCGGCCGGGGGCCGCGGTAGTAGTTGACGATGGCGAAGGTGGGGCTGGAAGCCTGATCGGTGCAGCCAAGTCCCTCGGCCAGGCCCTGGCAGAAGGCGGTCTTGCCCACGCCCAGCCCGCCGGTGAAGGCGATCACCCTCCCCGGCGCCACCCGCGCGGCAAAAGCGCGGCCCAGGGCCACGGTTTCCTCCCGCGAATGGGTCATAACTTGTTCCATTGGCCGCATACTCCTTTCATGGAGGCGGAGGAATCGCCTCTGCCGTTACAGCTATTATACAACGTTCCGGCCGTTTTGTAAAATTTTGCCGCAAAGCGTGGCAAATTTCTACAGTTCGCGGTATACTATACCGTAGGGAACCTCCGAACAAATCCTACCCTGCGGGTTTGGCACGCATTTTGGGCAATCTGCACGCCGGATGGATTCAGAACTTCCCTGGCAGCCGCTGCAAGTGCATTTTTTAGAGGGAGGGACCGGCCATGTATCAGCTGATTCGCCGCTATCTGCGCCGCGTCGATCTGGTGTATCTGCTGCTCTGCGGCCTCTGCTCGGCCCTCAGCGTGGTGGTGCTGATCTCCATCGGGCAGACGCAGCTCGGCTCCAACAACAAGGCGTCGGTGCAGCTGATCGCCAGCCTGCTGGGGGTCATGCTGGCGGTGGTGTCCTCCACGGTGGATTACCGGGCGCTGGCCCGGGCATGGCCTATCCATGCGGTGGTATCCTGGGGGCTGGTGCTACCGACCCTCTTCCTGCATAACGTTCGGGCGGGCTTTGTGGTCATCGGCTACGACGCGGGCGGCACATCCAACTACAGCTGGTACCGGGTGGGCGGCATGACCTTCCAGCCGGCGGAACTGGCGAAAATCAGCTTTATCCTCACCTTCGCCCTCCATCTGGACAGTGTGCGCGGTCAGGTCAACAAACCCAAAAACCTGCTGCTGCTTCTGGTGCATCTGCTGATCCCGGCAGCGCTGATCCATATTCAGGGGGACGACGGCACCGCGCTGGTTTTCCTGGGGGTGGGGCTGATCATGCTGTACGCGGCGGGGCTTTCCCACTGGCTGGTGGGCGGCGCTGCGGCGGCTGCGGCGGCGGGAAGCGCGGCGCTGTTCCGCCTGCGCCCCGGTATCCTCAAGGGGTACCAGTTCAAGCGAATCCTGGCGGTGCTCACCCCCGACGACCCCGCCTTGGCGGATATTACCTACCAGCAGAACAAGGGGACGATGGCCATCGGCACCGGCGGCCTGGCAGGGCAGGGGCTTTTTGACGGGGAGCATGTCTTTGTCCCCAATGCCTGGAATGATTTTATCTTTGCCTATCTGGCCAACGCGCTGGGCTTCCTGGGGGCGGCGGCGGTGGTGGCGCTGCTCTGCGCCATCTGCCTGCGCACCCTGCAGACCGCCGGAGCCAGCACCGACGCCCTGGGGCGGCATATCTGCGTGGGAATCTTTGCAGCCCTGTTCCTGCAGTGCCTCATCAACCTGGGGATGAACCTCCAGGTGCTGCCGGTCATCGGCGTTACGCTGCCCTTCTTCTCGGCGGGCGGCTCCAGTGTGGTGATGATGTATCTGTGCGTGGGGCTGGTGCTCAGCGTCCGCATGGGAACGCTGCACACCCACCTGGATGTGCAGCGCACCGATTGATCTATGTACGGGGCGGCGCCCCCTAAGGTCACGGCGCGCCGTTCTCCCGCTTGGGGTCGCGCTCCTCGCCCATAAACAGACGGGGCAGCAGGCAGACGGCTGCCACGCCCACCACCACGAACACCGTGCGGGCCAGCCAGCCCATGCTACCGCCCAGCAGCCAGCCGAGGCAGTCAAAGCCCCAGATGCCGTAGACGCCCCAGTTCAGGCCGCCCAAAATCACCAGCAACAATAAAATTTTTTGGAACATACAAACATTCCCCCTTCCACCCTATTGTGGGCGGCAAGGGGGATTTTTATACAGGGGCATCAGCCGGGAATGGAAGGCGGTACCGGGAAACGTCAGTTGCCTGCCGCCTGTTGGGGGCCGGGGAATATCCTGCCCCTCAGTTTTTCAGCGCCTGCATGGGGGCGGGGATGCGGCCGCCGCGGTGGATCATCACGTCGGGCTTGAACCGGCTGATGGGCATGATGGGGGCGTGGCCCAGCAGGCCGCCAAAGTCCAGCACGTCGCCGGCCTTGTGGCCGATGGCGGGGATCACGCGGACCGCAGTGGTCTTGCTGTTCACCATGCCGATGGCCGCCTCGTCGGCGATCAGGGCGCTGATGACCTCGGCGGATGTATCGCCGGGGATCACCACCATATCGATGCCCACCGAGCAGACGGCGGTCATCGCTTCCAGCTTCTCGAGGCAGAGGCTGCCGCACTCGGCGGCCTTGATCATGCCGTCGTCCTCGCTCACCGGGATGAACGCGCCGGACAGGCCGCCCACATGGTTGGAGGCCATCACGCCGCCCTTCTTCACGGCGTCGTTCAGCAGGGCCAGGCAAGCGGTGGTGCCGCAGCAGCCGCAGCTTTCCAGGCCCATCTCCTCCAGGATATTGGCGACGCTGTCTCCGATGGCGGGGGTGGGGGCCAGGGACAGGTCGATGATGCCCGCCGGCACGCCCAGCCGGGCGCTGGAAAGGTTGGCCACCAGCTGGCCCAGGCGGGTGATCTTGAAGGCGGTGCGCTTGACCAGCTCGGCCACCTCGTCCATAGGGGCATCCTTGGGCAGCTTGGCCAGCGCGGCGCGCACCGCGCCGGGGCCGGAGACGCCCACATGGATCTCACAGTCCGGCTCGCCGGGGCCGTGGAAGGCGCCAGCCATGAAGGGGTTATCCTCCGGGGCGTTGCAGAACACCACCAGCTTGGCGTCGCCCATGCACATGTTGTCTTTGGTGCGCTCGGCGGTATCGCGCACCACCTGGCCCATCAGACGCACCGCGTCCATGTTGATGCCGCTCTTGGTGGAACCTACGTTGACGCTGGAGCAGACCAGGTCGGTCTCGGCCAGGGCGCGGGGGATGCTCTCGATGAGACGCCGATCCCCGGCGGAAAAGCCCTTGTGTACCAGCGCGCCGTAACCGCCGATAAAGTTGACGCCCACCTCCTTGGCGGCGACGTCCAGCGCCTTGGCATACCAGACGGGGTCGGCCTGGGGCGCGGCGCCCAGTAGCATGGCGATGGGGGTCACGCTGATGCGCTTGTTGACGATGGGGATGCCGTAGTCGGCGCTGATGGCATCCACCGCCGGCACCAGATCGCGGGCGCAGCGGACAATCTTGTTGTAAATCTTTTCGCAGGCTTTTTGGCCGTCCGGGTCAATGCAGTCCAGCAGGCCGATGCCCATGGTCACGGTGCGCACGTCCAGGTTTTCGGCGGTCAGCATCTCGATGGTCTCGATGATATCGCCGCTGTTCAGAATTTTCATGGCGGGCCTCCGTTAAACCTTGTGCATGGCGTCAAAGACTTCCTGGCGGGTCAGCGTGACCTGCATGCGCATCTCCTCGCCCAGGGCGGCAAAGCGCGCCCGCACGGCCCCCTGGTCGGCGTTGGCGGCGGAGAGGTCCACCAGCATAATCATGCAGAACATCTCCTGCATGATGGACTGGCTCACATCCTCAATGTTGATGTTCAGCTCGGCACAGACGGCGCTGACCTTGGCGATAACGCCCACCGTGTCCTTGCCGATGACAGTGATAACAGCTTTCATAACGCAACTCCTCTATAAGAACTGGTTCACAGGTTTTACTGCGCTCCCTATTATAGCAGATTCCGGCGCGTTTGGATACTGCGCACGCAAATTTTGGCGGATTCCTTACAAATAAGGAAGATCGAACGCCCCGCTGTTGCCGTTTCCTCCAACTATTTCCCAAAAAGAAGATGCAAAACCCCGGCATCTGTGCTATAATACCCCCATGTACATATACCTAAAAGAGAGGTGCATCACTATGGAACAACTGCTTCGTATTCTGGAGAAAAACGCACGGCTGCCGGTGGAGGACATCGCCGCGATGCTGGATAAAACCCCCGCCGAGGTGGCGGCCATGATGGACGAGGCCGCCGCCAAGGGCTATATCCGCGGCTATGAGGCGATGATCGACTGGGAACAGGCCGGCATCAATGTGGTGGAGGCTGTGATCGAACTGCATGTCTCCCCCCGCAAGAGCCGCGGCTTTGACGAGATCGCCAACACCATCGCCTGCTTTGACGAGGTGGACAGCGTGCTGCTGATGAGCGGCGGCTACGACCTGCAGGTCATCATCAAGGGCCGCAGCTTCCAGGAGATCGCACTGTTTGTGGCCAAGCGCCTCTCCCCGCTGGACGATGTGCTGTCCACCGCCACCAGCTTTGTGCTGCGCACCTACAAGCGCGGCGGCAAGCTGTATCAGTCTGAGGAGATCGACGAAAGAGAGTGTACCGTCCTGTGATGAACTACGATTCCATACTTGCCCCGGCGGCCAAAGCGATGCGTCCGTCCGGCATCCGAAAATTTTTCGATCTGGCGGCGGATATGCCCCACTGCATCAGCCTGGGCGTGGGGGAGCCGGACTTCAAGACGCCTTGGAGCGTGCGGGACGCCGGTATCCGCAGCCTGGAGCAGGGCCGCACCAAGTACACCGCCAACGCCGGCATCAAAGAGCTTCGCGCCGAGATCTGCCGCTACTTAGAGCGCCGTTTTGAACTGCACTATACGCCGGACCAGACGCTGGTGACGGTGGGCGGCAGCGAGGCCATCGATATGGCCATCCGCGCGCTGGTGCAACCGGGGGACGAGGTGATCATCCCCGAACCCTGCTTTGTCTGCTATGAGCCGATCACCCAGCTTACCGGCGGCGTACCCGTCCACATCGCTACCCGGGCCGAGGATAACTTCTGCCTCACCGCCGCCCAGCTGCGCGCCGCCATCACGCCGCGCACCAAGCTGCTGATCCTGCCCTTCCCCAACAACCCCACCGGCGGCGTGATGGACGCCGCCCAGCTGGAGGAGATCGCCGCCGTGCTGCGCGGCACCGATATTATCGTCCTGTCTGACGAGATCTACAGTGAACTGACCTACGGCCTGGACCGCCATGTCTCCATCGCCAGCCTGCCCGGCATGGCGGAACGCACCATCGTGGTGAATGGCTTTTCCAAATCCTACGCCATGACCGGGTGGCGGCTTGGTTACGCCGTCGGCCCCCAGCCCATCATCAAGGTGATGACCAAGATCCACCAGAGCTGCATCATGTCGGCCCCCACCACCAGCCAGTATGCGGCGGTGGTGGCGCTGCGCCAGTGCGACGAAGCCATCGAGATGATGCGGGACGAGTACAACCGCCGCCGCCGCTACGTCGTCAAGGCCCTGAACGAGATGGGGCTGACCTGCTTTGAGCCGCGCGGGGCCTTCTACGTCTTCCCCTCCATCCAGTGCAGCGGCCTGACCAGCGAGGCATTCTGTGAGAGGCTGCTCCGCGAGAAAGAGGTCGCCATCGTGCCGGGTTCGGCCTTCGGCGCCTCCGGCGAGGGGTACGCCCGCATCAGCTACGCCTACAGTGTGGAGCATCTTGAGATCGCGATGCGCCGCATCAGGGCCTTTTTGCAGGAAAACAACTGGGGGTAAGGAAGTATGCAGCCCAAGACCGTCACCGTGCTGGCCCCGGCCAAGCTGAACCTTTCGCTGGATGTGGTGGGTACGCTCCCCAACGGCTACCATGATCTGGATATGGTCATGCAGACCATCGACCTGTATGAGAAGATCACCCTGCGCCGCAGCCAGGATCTGACCCTGGCGCTGCCCGGCAGCTTTGTGCCGGGCAACGATAAAAACACCGCTGTCCAGGCCGCTCTGGCCTTCTTCCACTACACCGGACTTCTGGCGGGGGTGGAAATGACGATCCACAAGCGGGTGCCGGTGCGCGCCGGCATGGCCGGCGGCAGCGCCGACGCCGCCGGCGTGCTGGTGGGCCTGAACGAATTGTATCAGGCGCGCCTGTCGATGAGTGAACTGTGCGCCGTCGGCGCGTCCATCGGGGCCGACGTCCCCTTCGCCTTGATGGGCGGCACCTGCCGCGTGCAGGGCATGGGGGATTTTATCAAGGCGCTACCGCCCTGCCCGGACTGCTGGTTCGTCGTGATCATGCCGAGCATCGGCATTTCCACGCCGGAGGCATTCAAACGGTACGATACGATGGGAAGCCCCATCCACCCGGACTGTGAAGCGCAGGAGCAGGCCATCCGGGCGGGCAGCCTGCCCGCCCTCTGCGCGGCGGCGGGCAATGCGCTGGAGTACTGCTCCGGCGCGGAGGAAACCCCCGCTATCCGCGCCCTGCTGGATGCTCACGGCGCCGTGACCAGCCTGATGACCGGCAGTGGCGCGGCGGTGTTCGGCATTTTTGCCGGGGAGGGCGAAGCCCGGGCCGCCGCCGCCGCTTTGCGGCAGAACTACCGCCAGGTTTATCTGGCCCGCCCCGCCCGGGGCGGCCCCTTCTGCCAGCGCCCCCGCCGCCCCCAACGCCCCGCCCGCGCCTGAACGCCGGCGGTTCCGCTCTCACAGGAGGCCCGCTATGCAATACCGACTCAACAAAACCGGCCAGCCGCTCTCGATCCTGGGCTACGGCTGTATGCGCTTCACCCGCAAGGGGACGGGCATCGACCTGGATAAAGCCGAGAGAGAAGTCATGGCCGCCATCGGCAAGGGCGTCAACTACTTTGACACCGCCTACATCTACCCCGGCAGCGAGGCCGCCCTGGGCGAGATTCTGGCTCGCAACCACTGCCGGGATCAAGTCAACATCGCCACCAAGCTGCCCCAATACCTGGTGCGCAAAAACGGCGACCTGGAAAACTATTTCCGGGAGGAACTGCGCCGCCTGCAGACCGATCATGTGGACTACTACCTGATGCACATGCTCACCGACGTGGAAAGCTGGCGCAAGCTGGAGGCCGCCGGCGTGCGCGCCTGGCTGGACGAAAAGCGCGCCGCGGGGCAGATCGTCAACGTGGGCTTCAGCTTCCACGGCAACACCGCAATGTTCCTGAAACTGCTGGAAGTCTACGACTGGGACTTCTGCCAGATCCAATACAATTATATGGATGAGACCAGCCAGGCGGGCCGCGCCGGGCTGGAGGCCGCCGCCGCCAAGGGGCTGCCCGTCATCATCATGGAGCCTTTGCGGGGCGGCAAGCTGGTGAACCTCCTGCCTGGGAAGGCCCGCGCCCTGCTGAACGCCGCGCCCCAGGGCTGGACCCCGGCGGAGTGGGCTTTCCGCTGGCTGTGGGATCAGAAGGCAGTGACCTGTGTGCTGTCCGGCATGAACAGCCTGGAGATGGTGGAGGAAAACTGCCGCATTGCCAGCGAGGTCCGCCCCGGCGGTTTCGGACCGGAGGAGTTCGCCCTGCTGGAACAGGTCAAGGCGGAGATTGGCCGGGGCATCAAGGCCCCCTGCACCGGCTGCGGCTACTGCATGCCCTGCCCTAAAGGGGTTGACATTCCCGGCGCCTTCCGCTGCTACAACGAGATGTACACAGAGGGCAAGAGCGTGGGCCGCCGGGAATACTGGCAGGTGGTGGCGCTGCGGCAGGAACCTGCCTTTGCCAGCCAGTGCATCGGCTGCGGTAAATGCGAGGGCCATTGCCCCCAGCATCTTCCGATCCGCCAACTGCTTAAGGACGCCGACCATGCTCTGCGCCCCTGGCCCTACCGCGCCGCCTCCGCCGTCGCCCGCCGGTTTATGTTCGGCAAAAAGGCAAAATAAGAGCCGCCCATACCCGGCCTGCGCGGCGCATGGCCGCCGGTGCGGCGAACATCGATCAGAACAAACAATCCCCCGCCATGATTTGTGGCGGGGGATCATTTTTCCGGTGCAATGCGTTTTTTCAAGATGTGCAGATCACATTCGATCCGCGTCAATTCCTGTACAAGCTCCGCCTGGGTCAGCGCATGCGGGGTATCGCGCCCCACAAGATAGTCGATACTGACGCCAAAAAAGTCTGCCAGGCGGATCAAGATGTCGCTGTCAGGGTTGGTTTTGCCGGTCTCATAGTTGGATAGGGTCTTTTGATCTATGCCGGTGGCAAGCGCCACATCTGTTTGACGGAGGTCTCGATCCTCCCGCAGGCTGCGGATCCGGTTCATATGCCTTGTCAACTCCTTGTGCTCGCTGTAATTTTCCCCTATTATACTAAAAAAGTACTGGGAGGGACTTGAAACAGTAAAATATTCCTGTTATAATGGTGCATAATAGGAATTATTTCCTGCAAAAAGGGGATTTGACAACAAAGAAAGCGGTATCTGCGCTCTTCCGTAGGAAGAAAATACCCTTGATTGCAAAGTGAAGGAAAAAAGAACTGTTCAAGCAGGCCCAAGGCGGGTGTATTCGCCGTGCGCCCCGCCTTCAAGGGGGCAGGCGTCTGCTGCCGCAAAAGAACTTGCCGCCGCCCGGGCAGTGCCTGGGCGGCGGTTTTGAGCAGGATTGGGACTTTGTACAGCCGGGAGGTGGCGCCATGGGGAAAAAGCGAGATCTGGCCGGGGTGCGCTCCGGCCGGCTGGTTGCGCTGGAACCCACGGGGGAAAAGCGGAACGGTTCCCTGCTCTGGCGCTGCCGGTGCGACTGCGGCAGGGAAGTGGTGACGGTCGGCTATAAAATTGCGAGTGGCCAAATCAAAAGCTGCGGCTGTGCCTGCCGGGGCCGGGCCGCCCGCGATCTGACCGGCCAGCGCTTTGGCAGGCTGACCGTAC
>CAZIVF010000014.1:0-28677 GCA_964542725.1 uncultured Subdoligranulum sp.
ACGCCGATGTACTTGGCGGCGGAGCCGTAGCCGGGGGTGTGGTCCGTGACCATCAGGTCATTGTCGATGGTCTTGGGGACGCCCATGAAGCGGATCTCGCTGTTCACATGGGCGCCGTAATCTGCCAGCTTGCCGATGGTGTCCATACTGTCGTTGCCGCCGATGTAGAAGAAGTAGCCGATGTCAAGTTCCTTCAGGATCTCAAACAGTTTCTGGTAGACGGCCTCCCCCTCAGCGGTGTGCCAGTCGGGCAGTTTGTAGCGGCAGCTGCCCAGGTAGCTGGACGGGGTGCGCTTGAGCAGTTCAATGTCCAGCGTGCTTTTCAGCTTATCGTCCAGCACGCAGACCTTGCGGTCCAGCAGGCCCGCCACGCCGTGCAGCATGCCGTAGACCTTGCCCGCGCCGCGGCGCTTGCAGCTCTCGTACACACCCGCCAGACTGGCGTTGATGACGGAAGTGGGACCGCCGGATTGGCCGACAATTGCGTTTTTTGCCATAAGTTTTCCTCCGATCGATAGGGGGCGAAGAGATTCCGCCCGCACAAATATTGTCATCCTTAGTGTACCATTTTTTGTGCGCATTTACCATTGCGGATGTTGCCAAAGATTTTTGCGTTCTTTTGGTGGTTTTTTCGGGGGATGGCCGCCCACTGCGCAGCTTTAGGCGGCGGCAGGGCGGGCCGGCCCTGTTTTTGGGCCGAAAATACAGCGCAAAAATTGCGCAGAAAAGCAGAGCGGTTTATTTTTGTAATGCAAAAACGCCCGCCGCCGGGCGGCGGTGGGCGAAACAGGCAGGCCCTAGTAAAAGCCAAAGCTGGGCAGGATCTGCAGCGCGTCGGCCCACCAGGCAGGGATGGGCAGGCCGGACAGCGCCGGGTAATACACGGCAAAGAGTACCCCCGCCGCCGCGCACAGCACAGCGGCGATTTTTTTGGCCCGCCGCTCGTCCGGCCGCTGCGCCAGCACCAGCGCGATGGCCGCCAGGCAAAACTGCGAGCTGGGGAAGTAGTGGTACAGGAAGGTACACCGGCTGACCAGCATCCAGGGAATCAGCTGGGCGCCGTACAGCACCAGCACCGCACCCCCCGCCGGGCTGCCCCGGCCGGAGACCTGCCGCCACAGCAGCAACAGCAGGCAGAACAGCCCGGCCACCCAGATGACCGGCCCGGCCAGCCCGGCAATGCTGGCCTTGGTGCCGGCCGGCAGGCCGGTGTTCTGGTAGTACCAGACGGGCCGCAACCCCAGCAGCCAGGTGTACCAGCGGCTCTCAAAGGGATGGCTGGCCTCCAACCCGGCGTGGTAGTCGTACATATAGGTCTGGCAGTTCCACCAGTCGCTCAGGCTGAAGTCGGGGTCCCGCCACCAATAGGGCAGGTAGGACGCCACATACAGGCAGAAGGGCAGCACCACATAGAACAGCACGCCCCCCGCCGCCGCCGTGCGGAACTCCCGGCCAAATTCCGGCGGGCGCTGCCGCCAGCGGGCGTAAAGCACCCCAAAGTAGAGCACCGCCAGCCCGGCCCCGGCGTAAAGGCCGGTCCACTTGGCCGCACAGCCCAGGCCAAAGGCCAGGCCGCCCAGCGCCATGGGCAGCAGCGACCGGTGGACGCCCCGCTGCAGCACGCTCTGGCAGTACCAAACCATGCAGTGCGCCCCCAGCAGGATAAAAAAGGTCCCATACACATCGATGGTGGCGATGCGGCTCTGGACGAACCGCATAAAATCCAGCGCCAGCAGCACGCCGGCCAGCGCGCCGGCCCAGGGCTTGTGGGTCAGGCGGCGGGCGAAGCACCAGGCCAGCGGCACCAGCAGCACGCCGAACAGCGTGCCGGAAAACCGCCACCCAAAGCCGGTCATGCCGAACACCGCAATGCCCACCATGATGAGGTCCTTCCCCAGCGGCGGGTGGGTGGTCTCGTACACCGCCATGCGGTGCAGCTGCTCATACCCGGTGCGGGCATGGTATATCTCGTCAAAGTAAAAGCTGTTCAGCTGGCTGATCTCGTCCGGCACGGCGTCCTGCTCATCAAAGAGCGCGCCGCCGCCCTGCACCGGCACCAAGCCGCCCTGGGCGTCCCGCAGCGCCAGCTCAAACACCTGGGCATTGTCGACCTCCGCGGTGACGGTGCTGCCCGCAGGCAGGCTGAACGCTGCCGTGGTCCAGCGGAAGGGGGTGCCGTAGTTCAGCGTCTGCTCACAGAGCACCGCGCCGCTCTCATCGGTCAGACGCAGGCTGCCGCCGAAGCTGATGCCGGGGTAGATCCACAGTTCCAGGGCATCCCCCTCCAGCGTAAACTGCTCGGTGAGGGTGGTCCCGGTGGCGTCCAGCGGGGCCTGGGGCGCGGTGGTATCGCCCAGGTAGACGAAGCTGACCGCCGCTGTGGCGGCAGTCAGCCCCAGCAGGGCCAGCCGCTCCTGCCCGGACCAGGCGGGCTGGGCGGCGGGCGGCGGCAGGGGCCGCCCGCTCTTAACCCGGGGCAGGGGCACGGTGTGGCCGTGGCGGACGATATCCCACACGGCAAAGGCCAGCAGCAGGAAGCAGACCGTCTCGCCAAAGCCCACCAAGGTGGCCGTCAGGCGGCTGGCGGCGCTGGTAAGCCACTCGTCGTCGCTTCCCACAAGGCTGTAGACCACCGCCAGGTTGAGGAAGCCGGTCAGCGAGAGGCCGAACCCCGCGCCGTACAGCCGCACGTCGCCCCAGCGGGCGGCGGCCAGCAGCACCAGCAGTACCCCGGGGATCATGTACCTCTCATGCATGCAGTGGGCGAAGGTGAAGACGCCCGTCAGATAGAACGCCGCCAGCAAAACCGGCGAAAAGACCCGGTTCCGGCGGCTCTGCCAGGCCAGCCAAAACAGCCCGGCGGTGAGCAGCAGAAGGTTCGCCGTCCCCAGCGCGCCCCAGGGCAGCAGACCGTACACCCGGTCGCTCAGGGGTTTCCAGTTGCCGCCCAGGGCGGCCATCCAGTTGAAGGCATTGATGGAGGCATAGGGGTAGCCGGACGCCGTGCCGATGAATTTTTCCCACAGGCCGGCGGGCAGGCCGGCAACGCCGAAAAAGGGCAGCCCCGCCAGCAGAGACGGCGCCAGCGCCAGCGCCGCGCCGCCCACGCAGCGGCCCACGCCGCGCCAGGGGGATGCGTCGTCCAGGATAGCCAGCAGGAAGCAGACCGCCAGCACCGGCCCCGCCAGCAGGGCCTGGGGTTTGACAGCCAGCGCCGCCCCGTAGAGCAGGGCGGCGGGCAGGTAGTTCCTGCGCTGCCCGCTCTCCAGCAGCAGGAAGCAGAGGAGCAGAGGCAGGCTGAACGCGCTGTCGATCTGTTTCCACACGCCGGTGTCGAACAGCAGCAGCGGGCTGAAGGCGGTGAAGGCGGTCAGCAGCGTGACGGCGGCGGCGTTTTGGACGCAGCGCCGTCCCACCCGCCAGACCAGCGCGGCACTGGCGCAGTCGCACAGGCTGGGAACCAGCGCCAGCAGCAGATAGGTAAGGGGGGATTCGTAGGGGATGCCCAGCGCGGCGCGCACCTCCCCCACCAGCCAGAGCAGATAGAGGTAGCCGGGCGGGTAATCGGCAAAGTAGCCGTCGCTGTAAAAGGCGGCGGGTCCCTCGGCGGCCAGCTTATCCCCCCAGGCCACAAAGCAGTTCATGTCATAGAGGTAGCCGTCCGTAGCCAGCGCCAGCACCAAGCGCAGCGCCAGCGCCCCCAGCAGGATTACGGCCAGCGTATTCGGTTGTTTTTTTGCGGTTGGCATAGTCGATAATCCCATAAGCGGCAAGGAGCCGGAAACCGGGCGGGGCCGCCGGCGCAGGCGGCCCTGCCGGCCCGCAGAGCCGTGCCGGAAGGGTGCGCTACGGTTCCTGATCCCCGGGGTTTCTGACTCCTTGTTTCCTTTACATCTTGCTAATCTGCGGGCCTTTGGCGGTGTCCATCACCGACCAGCCCATCTCGGCCAGCTGGGCGCGGATCGCGTCGGCCTTCGCCCAGTCCTTGGCCTTCTTGGCGGCGGCGCGCTCCTCCACCAGGGCCGTGACCTCGGCGGGGACGGCGGCGCTCTTGCGGTTGTACAGCAGGCCCAGCACCCCGGCCAGTTCGTCAAAGGTCTTGGCGGCGGCCTCCAGGCTGGCTTTGTCCGCCGCGTCGGAGAGGGTGTTGATCTCCTTCACAAACTCAAACAGGGCGGCCAGCGCGTCGGGGGTGTTCAGGTCATCCTCCATGGCGGCGATGAACTTCTCTTTGGCCTCCCCGGCCTTCTCCGCCAGGGCGGCGCTGCCGCCATGGGCGTGCTGGATGGCAAAATCCAGGTTTTCGCGGCAGGTGTACAGCCGCTCCAGCGAATTTTTGCAGGCTTCGATCAGTTCCACCGTGTAGTTCAAGGGCATCCGGTAGCCGGCGGTGAGCATAAAGTAGCGGATCGGCTCGTAGCCGTACTTTTCGGCCACCTCGCGGATGGTGAAGAAGTTGTTCTTGCTCTTGGACATCTTCTCGTTGTTGATGTTCAAAAAGCCGTTGTGCATCCAGTAGCGGGCGAAGGTGCAGCCGTTGGCGCACTCGCTCTGGGCAATCTCGTTCTCGTGGTGGGGGAACACCAGATCCTGGCCGCCGGCGTGCAGGTCGATGGTCTTCCCCAGATGCTTGCGGGCCATGGCGCTGCACTCGATGTGCCAGCCGGGGCGGCCCTGGCCCCAGGGGCTGTTCCAGGCCGGCTCGCCGGGCTTAGCGGCCTTCCAGACGGCGAAATCGGCAGGGTCCTCCTTCAGGTCGTCCTCCATCTGGCTGCGCAGTTCCCGGTTGCCGCTCTCCAGGTCGTCCAGATTCAGGTGGCTCAGCTTACCGTAGGATGGGTCGGACCGGACGCGGAAATACACGTCGCCGTTGCGGGCCACATAGGCGTGGCCGCTGTTCACCAGATCCTTGACGATCTTGATGATCTCGCCCACGTGCTCGGTGGCGCGGGGGCGGACGGTCGGCTCCTTGACGTTCAGGCCCTCGGAATCCTTGATGTACTCCGCCTCGAACCGGCGGGCCACCTCCTGCATCGAGATGCCTTCCTCCCGGCCCTTCTGGATCAGCTTATCGTCAATATCGGTGATGTTGGAGACAAAGCGCACCTTGTTGCCCCGGTACTCCAGGTAACGGCGCAGCACGTCGAAAACCACCATCGGCCGCGCGTTGCCGATGTGGACAAAATTGTACACAGTGGGGCCGCAGACATAGATGCGGTACTCACCGGGGGTCTGCGGCACAAAATCCTCTTTCTGCCGGGTCATGGTGTTGAAGATCTGCATGGTTGATTACTCCCCTCTTGGTTGCCATTATTTTGCGTTCATAAAGCAGCTGCGGTTCTGCCACAGGTAGATCACGCCGGAAAGCAGAGTGACCAGCGCCACCAACCAGCACAGCGCCTGGGTGATCAGGGCCACCGCCATGATGTCGGTGGGGTCGCTCAGCGCCGCGGCAAAGTAGTAGAAGATGATGGTCAGCATCTGCAGCACCGTCTTGACCTTGCCCCAGATGTTGGCGGCGATGACGGTGCCGCTCTCGGCGGCGATCATCCGCACGCCGGCCACCGCGAACTCCCGGAAGAGGATGACCGCCAGCACCACCGGGTGGCAGACGCCGTCCTTCATCATGTAGATGAAGGCGGCGGTGGTGAGCATCTTGTCCGCCAGGGGGTCCATGAACTTGCCAAAATCCGTCACCAGGTTGTTCTTGCGGGCCAGGTAGCCGTCCAGGAAGTCGGTAAAGCTGGCCACGGCAAAGATGATGCCGGCGATGAGGAAATACTCCCACCGGAAGCCGTAGGAGCCGTAGGTGGAAAGCCCGGCAAAAAGCATGAAGAACGGCACCAGCACCACGCGGGCCAGCGTCAGCTTGTTGGGCAGGTTCATCGCTCATTCCTCCTCAAATTCGGCGTAGCCGTACAGGTCGTAGGTGTCGGCGTCGGTGATGGTCACATCGTAAAATTCGCCGGTCTCCAGCGGGGTGTCGGCGGGGGTCAGCACGCTGCCGTCGATCTCGGGGCAGTCCCCCATGGTGCGCAGCAGGTACATACCGGTTTCCTCGTCCACCCCGTCGCAGATACATCGCAGCGTTTGGCCCACCTTGGCGGCCTGCCGCCGGGCGCTGATCTCGGCCTGCAGCTCCATGATATGGTCGGCCCGGCGCTGCTTGGTCTCCTCGTCCAGCTGGCCGTCCATCTTGGCGGCGACGGTGTTCTCCTCGGCGGAGTAGGCGAAGCAGCCCAGGCGGTCAAACTGCACGGTCCGCACAAAATCGCACAGTTCCTCGTACTGGGCCTCGGTCTCGCCGGGGAAACCGGCGATGAGGGTGGTGCGCAACGTGATGCCGGGGATGCCCGCCCGCAGCCGGGCGATGGCGTCCTCGATCTCGCGGCGGCCCCCGCGGCGGTTCATCCGCCGCAGCACCTCGTCGTCACAGTGCTGGATGGGCAGATCCAGGTAGGGCAGCACCTTGGAATTGCGGGCCATCGCGGCGATGAACGCGTCGGTGATGCGTTCCGGGTAGGCATAAAGCACACGGATCCATTCGATGCCGTCCACCTTCTGCAACTCGTCCAACAGCTGGCAGACCGCGCCGGGCCGGCCCAGGTCCTCGCCGTAGGCGGTGGGATCCTGGGCCACCAGGATCAGTTCCCGCACGCCCTCGCCGGCCAGCCAGCGGGCCTCGGCCACACAGTCGGCCAGTGGGCGGCTGCGCAGCGGGCCGCGGATCAGCGGGATAGCGCAGTAATGGCAGCGGTTGCTGCAGCCCTCCGCGATTTTTAAGTATGCGTAATGCCGCGGGGTGCTGATGACCCGCGCGCCGCCCAGGGGCATATCGCTCTTGGGGCCGTAGCTTTCCAGCTGGCCCGCCCCGGCGCAGAGCCGCTCCACAATGGCGGGCAGCGCGGCGTTGGAGCCGATGCCCACCACGGCGTCCACCTCCGGTATTTCCCGGATGATCTGCTGCTTGTAGCGCTCCGCAAGGCAGCCGGTGACGATGACCTTCAGGCCGGGGTTCTGCTCTTTGTACTGGCAGGCCAGCAGGATATTCTCGATCGCCTCCGCCTTGGCGGCCTCAATGAAACCGCAGGTGTTGATGATGACCACATCGGCCTGGGCCGCGTCGGCCACCGTCTGATGGCCGGCCTTGAGCAGCGCGTGGCAGAAAACGTCGGCATCCACCTGGTTCTTGGCACAGCCGAGGGATACAATGGCAATGTTCATAGGCGTGTCCTTTTATGCTTTGTGCTTTTTTCTTGGGGGAACGAGGAGCGAAGAGCAATTACTCTAAATATGAAAAATGGTATCAATGGTAAAAATGGCATCAAATACGGTGCGGCTTCGCCGCTTTTTGAAAAAAACAGCGACGCCGCTCCTTTTGAATCGCGCCCGAAGGGCGCACCGCAATTTATACCATTGATAACATTCCTATCTTCCCTAACATTCAAAATTGTACCATCCGGGTACACCGCAACTCCTCACTCTGTGTTTTCCTCCTCCAGCGCGGCATGGATGACGGCGCGGGAGAAGCCGCGGCGGGCCAGGGCGGCGGCCACCTGGTCGCGCCGGCCCTCTGCCAGCTTGCGGGCGTACTGCCGGGCCACCAGGGCGCGGGCGGTTTCCAGTTCGGGGTCGGGGCCGTCCTCCCCGGCGGCGTACAGTTCCTCCACCACCTGGGCGGCGATTTCCCGGTCGATATCCTTGGCGGCCAGGTCGTTCAGGATCTCCCGCCGGCTCTTCCGCTTGCGGTACAGCTCGGCGGCGCGGCGGCGGGCGAAGGCTTCATCGTTGAGCAGGCCCAGTTCCTGGGCCTTGGCCACCGCATAAGCGGCGCTGGGCGCGTCAAACTTGCGGCAGAGCTTCTGATACAGTTCCCCCGCCGCGTGATCCCGCAGGCTGAGGTAATCCATCGCCTTATCCAGCGCGCGACGGGTGTCGCTCTTTTTACTCAGTTCCTCCACCTGCCATGGCTTCAGGTCGTCCCCCTCATGGAGGCACGCGCCGGCAAAGGTATCCTCATCCAGGGAGAAGGCGAACTCCCCATCCAGGAACAGCGCCAGGCGGCCCCGCTTGGTCTCCTTGATCTGGGTCAGGCGTGGCATCATTCATCGACCATGATGTCAAGATCCACCTCGTTGCCGGTGGTCTGGGGGGCAGGGGCAGAGGCGGCGGGGGCGGCCTTGACCAGTTCGCTGGGGTCCAGCGGTTTGACGGTTCCCTTCTTGCCGGCGGCCAGCAGGCGGTCGGCGTTATCCCGCACAATCTTCTCGATCTCGGCGCAGATCTCGGGATGCTCTTTCAGGAAGACCTTGGCGTTGTCGCGGCCTTGGCCCAGGCGGGTTTCCCCGTAATTGAACCAGGCGCCGCTCTTCTGCACCACGCCCAGCTTGACGCCCAGGTCGACGATCTCCCCGACCTTGGAGATGCCCTCCCCGAACATGATGTCGAATTCGGCATCCCGGAAGGGGGGCGCGACCTTGTTCTTGACGATCTTGGCCCGGGTGCGGTTGCCGATGAAGGCCCCGGTGGAGTCCTTCAGGCCTTCGATGCGGCGCACGTCGATGCGCACGCTGGAATAGTATTTCAGCGCCCGGCCGCCGGTGGTGACTTCGGGGTTGCCGTAGATGACCCCCACCTTCTCACGCAGCTGGTTGATGAAGATGCAGACGGTGTTGGTCTTGCCGATGATGCCGGTCAGCTTGCGCAGCGCCTGGCTCATCAGGCGGGCCTGCAGGCCCACATGGCTGTCGCCCATCTCGCCCTCGATCTCGGCGCGGGGAACCATAGCCGCTACCGAGTCCACCACGATGGCGTCGATGGCGCCGGAGCGGACCAGCGCCTCGCAGATCTCCATGGCCTGCTCGCCGGTGTCCGGCTGGCTGACCAGCAGGCTGTCAATATCCACCCCCAGGGCGCGGGCATAGACAGGGTCCAGCGCGTGCTCCACGTCGATGAAAGCCACCTCGCCGCCCATCTTCTGGGCTTCGGCCAGCGTCTGCAGGGCCAGGGTGGTCTTGCCGGAGGATTCGGGGCCGTAGATCTCGACCACGCGGCCCCGGGGCAGGCCGCCGATCCCCAGGGCCAGGTCCAGCCCCAGGCTGCCGGTGGAAATCGCGTCCACCTGCATGGCGACGTTGGCGCCCAGCTTCATCACGGCGCCCTTGCCAAACTGCTTCTCGATCTGGGCCAGAGCAGTCTCCAGCGCGGCCTTCTTATCCCCTGCCGGCGCGGGGGTGGTTTTGGTGGTATCCTTTTTTGCTGCCATCTGTCGTTCTCCTTTTGTTTCGCCCTTGGGGCGGTGATTTTGTTTTCTGTGTCTATTATATACCGTTTTGCGGGAAATTACAACCTTTTGTTGTTCGTTTGCGGGGTAATAAAGCGGACTTTTAGGAAAGTTACCAATGTTATCCATGGTATGCATGGTATAAATTATGGTGCGGCTTCGCCGCTTCTAAAAAACACACTAACGCGGCGGCGGCTTCTCCTCTCGGTTCTCCTGTCCTCACGACCAAGCCGCAGGGCGGGAGGCCACCTTTAAGCCGCGCCTGCGGGGCGCACCCCGCTTTGTGACATTGAACCCCTCGGCGGCATCCCTAATAGGGAGCATACCCCCTACATCAGCCCCCTATTCTGCGCCAAAATCACCCGGTCATTCCCGCCGTAGTCCCGGCGGCAGGCGGTATTCTGCCATCCGCTGCCGGAGGCCAGGGCCAGCACGGCGGCGGCCTGGGTGCAGCCGATCTCCAGCACCATCCAGCCGCCGGGGCGCAGTGCAGCCCGGTAATCCCGCAGGAGCGCGCGGTAAAAAGCCAGCCCGTCGGCCCCGCCGTCCAGCGCCTGGGCCGGTTCGTGGGCGGTTTCGGGCATCAGGTTTGCCATCTCCGCCGCCGTCAGGTAGGGCGGATTGGAGAGGATCAGGTCCACGCTGCCCGGCGTCAGGCCCCGATGGTAGGTGAAAACATCCGCCTGCACCGCCTCCACACCGGTTCCGGCGGTGTTGGCGGCCAGGTAGCGCATGGCGTCACTGCTTTTTTCCACACAGATCACCCTTGCCGTTGGCACAGAGCGGCGGACGCCCAGCCCCAGGCAGCCGGTGCCGGCGCAGAGGTCCAGCACCACCGGGGCCTGCCGGCCCCGCAGCAGTTCCACGGCGGCCTCGCAGACCACCTCGCTGTCCGCCCGGGGGCAAAGCACCCCGGGGCCGACCTTGAGGGTAAAATCCAGGAAATCCCACGTCCCCAGCAGGTACTGCAGCGGCTCGCGGGCGGCGCGGCGTTCGGTCAGCGCGGCCAACCGGGCGGCCTCGGCGGGGGTGGGGCCGTCGTCCAGGCGGGGGTCGCGGCCCGTCACAAAGCGGTAGAGTTCCCGGGCGTCAAAGTCCGCGTCGGGGCAGCCTGCCGCCCGCAGCCTGGCCTCGGCCCGGCGCAGCGCCCCGTTCACCATTGGCCGTCCTCCGCGTTTTTCGGCAGGACGGGGGTGACGGCGGCAATGGCCACCTCGATCATGGAATCATCCGGCTCAAAGGTGGTGAGCCGCTGCATCCACAGCCCCGGCTGGGAGACAATGCGGGACAGCCAGCTGTGGGACCGCCCCGCCCACTTGAGCAGTTCGTAGGAAAGCCCCACCAGCAGCGGGAAGAGGCAGAGCTTGTACACCACCCGCAGGCCGGTGCTTGTCCAGGGTAGCACCGCATAGAGGAAGATGCTGATAATGATGACCAGAATCATGAAGCTGGTGCCGCACCGG
Source organism: uncultured Subdoligranulum sp. (assembly GCA_964542725.1). Lineage (GTDB taxonomy): Bacteria > Bacillota > Clostridia > Oscillospirales > Ruminococcaceae > Gemmiger. The sequence continues at coordinate 10,747 of CAZIVF010000014.1, forward strand.
GGGTGGAAGCGGCAGCAGCCGCGGATATTCTCCACCGTCAGGGGCAGGCCGGCCTCATAGCAGGCAATGGTCTTGTGCTCCGCCCCGTGGTACTGGAACATCCGGTGGATCTCCTTCGTGCGGGTGCAGAGGAACATGTAGGCAAGGAAGATCGCCAGCTTGAGTAGCCCTTCCAGAATGACCTTGGACCAGCGGCCCAGCGGCACACCGCCGGCGATAAGCCCCGTCAGGAAAGTGGGCAGGAAGGTGAAGAGGAAGAGGGCCAGCAGCACCCCCGCAAAGGCCGCCGCCGTCATGAGCAGGTTCTGCAGCACGGGGCCGGCGTGTTCGTTCAGCCATCGATCCAGCTTGGATTGGTCGGCGGCCTTCTCCTCCTCGGTCAGGGCCATGTCGGCGCTGCGCATCAGGTACTTGTAGCCGCAGTACAGGTTTTCAGCCATGTTGCAGACGCCCCGCACCAGCGGGACCTTGCTGTACCAATGGCTGCGGACCTCGTCGTAGGTGAGGTCAATGTGGCCGTCCGGGCAGCGGATCGCGCAGCAGATCTTGGCGGGGCCGCGCATCATGATGCCCTCCATCAGCGCCTGCCCGCCCACGGATGTGCGGAATTTTTCGGCAGTCAATAGATTCATGGAAGCTCCTTTTTGAATATTACAAATGTTATGAATGTTATAAATCATGGGGGCGGCTGCGCCGCCAATTTTCGCCCGCAGGGCGCACCCTTATTTTGTAACACTTCTATCTTTTTTATCTTTTCTATCTTTTCTGTCTAACGTTCCTGCCCGTCAGATCGTCCTGTGCAGATGCTCCTGCCCGGGGTGGTAGACCGGCAGGCAGATGCTGACGGTGGTCCCCTGGCCCAGAACGCTGGAGATATCCACCGTGCCGCCCAGGTTCTTCACGATCTCGTCCACCACGGCCAGACCGATGCCGGAACCGCGCACCGCGTTGCGCCCCTTGAAGAACTTGACCCGCACATTCTCCAGATCCTCCGGGGGGATGCCCCGGCCCTGGTCGCGCACCGCTGCGGTGACGATCTCCGCCCGGCGGGAGAGGGTGATAAAGATGGACCCGCCGGGCGCGGAATATTTGATGGCGTTATCCAGCACATTGATGAACACCTGGCGAAGCCGGGCCGGATCGGCCCAGACCGGATAGGGTTCGGGCGGTTCCTCATAGACGAGGTGCAGCCCTTCCTGGCGGATGCGCGCCTCCACAAAGAGGGCGGCGTCGGTGGCTTCGGCCACCAGATCCAGCACCTGGCAGTTCATCTTGAGGCCGTTCTGCAGGCGGGAGAAATCCAGAAGTTCCTCCACCATGGTGTACAGCCGGTCGGTCTCGGCGCTGATGACGGCCAGCCCCCGCCGGTAGTTGGGGTCGCCGGGGTCGTCGATGGCGCCGATGGTCTCCACCCATCCCTTGATGGATGTGAGGGGGGTGCGCAGCTCATGGCTGACCGAGGAGATAAACTCATTTTTCATCCGGTCCGTCTTTGCCAGTTCCTCTGCCATGCGGTTGATGGTCTTGCACAGGCGGCCCACCTCGTCGTCATAGCGGGCGTCCGGCAGGCGGGTGTCCAGGTTGCCCCGGGCGATGCGGGTGGCGCTGGCCTCGATCTGCGCCAGCGGCCGCACGATGGAGCGCACAAAAAACAGGCCGCTCCACAGCGCGAAGCCCAGCGCCGCCGCAGCCACCCCCAAAGAGGCCAGCAACAGCTGCGCCCACTGCTGGTCGGCCAGCGTCAGGCTTGTCACCAACCGCATGGCGGCGATATTCCCCGCCGCGTAGGGGACCAGCGAGGTGACGGCCATCACCCGCTCCCCCTCCTGGGTGCGGAAGATCGCCACGCCGGTGCCGGAGGCGGCGGAGAGCGCGGCGGCGAAATCATCCCCCTGGGCCAGGCTGCGGCTCATGGTGCCGCTGCTGGTGGCCAGCACGGTACCGCCGGCGTCCAACAGCATAAACTCAAACTTATCCTTCTCGTCAAACTGCTCCACGGTGCGGCGCAGCGCTTGGCCCCGGCTCTCGGCGGTGGCGCGGGCATCCCCCGCCGTGCCGGTGGCCTGCAGGCGGCCATCCACGGCGGTAAAGCGGGTGATCATGGCGCGCTGTACGCCGCCGTACAGGCTTTGGTAGCTGGAATAGAGGAAGATTCCCTCGGCCACCACCACCAAAAGCAGGGTGATCAGCAGGCTGCCGCGCAGCCAGCGGTGGGTTATGCTTGTCGCCTTCACACGGCAGACCCCCTTTCGGATGAAAAGTTAGGCACAGCGGAATACTATAAAAGTTATAAATGTTATAAAGTAAGGTGCGGCTTTGCCGCGTTTTCATTTGCGCCCCCGGGCGCACCCCTAATTTGTAACGTTTCTATCTTTTATCACATTCGCCTTTGCGCCAGGCGCGCCCCCTTACGCGTTCCACCGGTAGCCGTACCCCCACACGGTCAGGATATGCTGGGGGCTGCTGGGCTCATCCTCAATTTTCATGCGCAGCCGGCGGATGTTCACATCGACGATCTTCACATCCCCAAAATACCCCTTGCCCCAGACGCCTTCCAGGATCTTTTCCCGCACCAGGGCGGTGGCGGGGTTGCGGAAGAACAGCTCCATAATCTGGAACTCCACCTGGGTCAGGTCGATGGGCCTGCCGGATTTGTACAGCACGCGGCTCTTCTCGTCCAGCACAAAGGGGCCGCTGACCAGCTGGTCCGGCTCCTCGCCGGCTTTTCCGCCTGCGGCGGCGGTGCGGCGCACCCGGCGGGCCAGCGCCTCCAGCCGGGCGGTCAGTTCAGACACCGAGAAGGGCTTGGTGATATAATCGTCCGCACCGATGGACAGGCCCCGGATCTTATCATCCTCCTGCCCTTTGGCCGATACGATGATGATGCCGATATCCCCGTCGTCCCGGCGGATCGTCTCGCACAGGCTCAGGCCATCCATGCCGGGTAGCATAATGTCCAGCAGGGCGGCGTCGCAGGGGGGGCTCTTGTGCAGCAGTTCCAGGGCGCGCTCGGCGCTGGGGGCCTCCAGCACCTCCCAGCCCGTCATCTTCAGGTTCAGGGCCACCATCTCGCGGATGCTGTCCTCATCCTCCACAACCAGAACTCGTTTCATCATCGTACCTCCTTGTTATATTGTCTGCCGGGTCCTCCGGCTCTGTCATTCCAGCATCACCAGTCCGCTGCGGACGGTATCCATAGTCAGGCCGGGGTATTGGGTCACTAGGCGGGCCTGCAGCTGCTGGTCGCCGATGTTGGCGATCCTCTCATACTCCCCCGGTGTACCGTCGTCCTCTGCGGGCGAGACAAGGCGCAGTTCCAGGTAGATAGTCGTTCCCTCGGCGTTGCAGACCATCCAGCCGGTGCCGGCCTGGTTGCTGCGCAGCAGGACATTGCCCCGCAGCAGGCTCGGCAAGGGCAGGAAAAAGCGGTACTCGCTGTCATAAACGCCGAAGGTAGTGCGGCCTCCCCGGGCGGTGGTATAATCCTGCCACTGCAGCAGGCGCAGGCGCTTGTCCATCGGGGTGGAGATCACGCCGCCTTCGTCCAGTTCGGCGGGGATGTCGATGGTGCCGTTGCCGTCGATATCCATGCTCTGCAGGCTGGTATCGTACCGCAGGGTGGCGCGGCTCAGGTCGCCCACGCTGGGCGGGTTGTAAATTTGCAGGAAGCCCGTCTCCCCATCATACTGGACGATGGTGGAGGCCACGCTATTGCCCGCGGTTCCCACCTGCCCGTCCACCACCAGCCAGGGCTTGCCGTCCATGCCGACGCCGGCATGGAGGGCGGAGCAGCCGCTGTAGACGCCCGCCCCCACCGCCAGGGTTTGGGCGGAGCGGAACTCCCCCTCCACATAGCTTAAAATATCCAGGTTGACGCCGGGATTCTCGGTCTCACTGTCGGTGGGGAGGGCCAGAACCAGGTCCTCGGTGTCGGCGCCGCCGGTCATATCGGCCAGGATCATATCGGTGTAAGTCCGCTTGATGACGGTTTGAATCGTCTCGTCGCTGTAGGCGTAAACCACCAGATACCGGTCCCCCTGGGCGCTGCCGTAGCCCACCAGGATCTGCAGGGAGTCGGCGTCCCGCAGGCGGGCGGTGGTGATGCTCTCCACCTCGCCGGAAAGGCCCTCGGCCGTCTGGCTCACCCGCCAGCCGCCGTCGCTGACCGGCTCCAGCAGGGCCAGCCAGGTGTTTGTGCCAGTGGTCTCGGCGGTGTAGAGCACCGCCGCCTCCTGCTCGCCGTCGCCATCCCAGTCCCCGAACAGAAAGGGGGAGAGGAAATCGCCACTGGCGGGGTACTTCAGCGTGGGGCTGATGCCGCTGCCCAGGTAGCTGCTCAAAGCCCGCTGCACCGCGCTGCCCTGGCCGGATAGCTGGGGCGCGCGGAGCAGGCTCTCTGTATCGCCGACGGCGCCGCAGCCGGCCAAAAAAAGCAGCGCCAGGGGCAGAGCTGCCAGTTTGCTTCTCATAGCGACCCCTCCCCCGGCGAAAATTTTAGCGGATAGATACGATATAGTATACCACAATCAGGGCAGCGCCGCAATGCCTAAAAGCATCAGCAGGCAGCCCAGGGCTGCCCCCGCATGCCCGGCCGGGCCTTTGGCGGCGGGCAGCAGCTGGTCGATTGCTACCCACAACATGATGCCCGCCACCAGCACCACCGTGCCGTTGAGCAGCGCCGGGGTGAGCAGGCCGCGCAGGCAGGTGTAGGCCAGCACCGCACCCACAGGCTCCGCCAGGCCGGAGAGCAGCGCCGCCGCCACGCCGCGCCCCCGGCTGCGGGTGGCGTAGGCGAAAGGTACCGCCACCGCCAGCCCCTCCGGGATGTTGTGCAGCGCGATGGCCAGGGTGGTGCGCACCCCCAGGCTGGGATCCGCCACGCCGGCAAAGAGGGTCAGCACCCCCTCGGGCAGGTTGTGCAGCAGCAGCGCCGCCCCAGTGACCAGCGCCGCTCGCATGGCCGCCGCGCGGGAGGCCCCGCTCTCCCTGCCCAGGTGCAGCCGGGCCGCCAGGTCGGATTCGTCGGGCAGGGCGCGGCCCAGCAGCGCCGCCGCCAGCATGCCGAGGAACAGCTGGCCGCAGACCGCCGCACCGCAGTGCAGCGGCGGCAGATAGCCGGCGTAAAACGCCAGCGCCTCCGGCGCCAGATCGGCCAGGCTGACTGTGATCATGACCCCCGCCGCGAACCCCGAGGATGCCGAAAGCAGCCGCGGCGTGGGCGGGAACAGGGCGGCAATCAGCCCGCCCAGCGCGGTGGACAGGCCTGCCAGCGTGGTGAACAGCAGTGCCGTTTGCATGGTGTATCTCCCCCTTTGTACCGGTTGGGCGTTCTTCGCGCCCGGCGTTTCCGCCTGCTGGTACAGGGTATGCGGCGGGGGGAGGAAAAATATTTTTGCAAAGCAGGCTTGACATTTTTTGCAAAGCAAGCTATACTAAATTTGCAAAGCAAACTTTGCATTTCAACACTGTGGGGCCGCCGGGGCGGCCCCGGAACCAACGGGAGGAATTTGTATGAACACCGATACGCCGCGCCGCCTCTGCCTGTTCCTGGGCAGCCTGGCTCTTCTTATCGCCGTCGGGTTCGGCGATCGGATGCCGGATTTTTTCTGCGGCCTGCTGGAGGGCCTGGCCCTGATGCTGGCCTTCCTGGTTACTGACCGGCCTGCTGAAAAAGCGGCGCCGCAGCGGCAACGGCGGTGATCGACAGTGAAAACAAAGATCCCCGCGCTGCGCAAGGCGCGCAAGCTGAGCCAACAGGAACTGGCCGACGCCGTGGGCGTGACCCGGCAGACTATCACCAGCATTGAGGTGGGGCGGTACACCGCCAGCCTGGAGCTGGCGTACAAGATCGCCCGCTACTTTGGACTGACCATTGAAGAAGTGTTCGATTTCAGCGAATGGGAGGAATGAGCCATGTTGATGAAACTGTTTTGGAATGGCCGCACCGGCAGCCTGGAAAGCTACCGCAGCCTGATGCGCCGCTTCCAAAGATATGCCTGTGGGCTGATGCTGATTGGGCTGGCAACCATCGCGTTCGCCCTCCTGGCGGCGCCGCAGCTGCTGGCCGGCGCGGACCGGCCGGACTTTTTCAGCGGCTTTTATGCCGGGGTGGGCGCCGGCGTCACGGCGGCGGCGCTCGCCTGGCAGATCCGCCTGCGGCGGCTGCTGGGGGACGAGGCCGCCCTGAAGCGCGCCTTCACCAAAGACAATGACGAGCGCAACCGGGAGATCGACTCCCGCGCCCTGCTCAGTGCCGGGGCGGTCCTGGTCTGCCTGCTCTACGCGGCGCTGCTGGCGGCGGGGATGTTCTACCCGGTGCTTTTCTGGTTCTGCCTGGCCGCCGTCGCCCTCTACTCTGTGCTGACACTGCTCTTCCGCGCCTACTACCGGCGAACCATGTGAGCGGCCTGCGCCGCCGCGCAGGGGCAAGCCGCCTCAGCGGCGCGGGGGCTTTTGCCGCCAATTCCAACAAAACAAGGCCAGCGGCTTCCGCCTCTGGCCCTGTTTTTTGAATGTGCGCTGCTTCGCAGCCTTGCCGCTGTGCGGCAAAGCCGAACGTTCTCCAACGCCGCGCCTTTGGCGGCGGCGTTCTGTGTTTAATACCCTTCGCCGGCCTCGCCGGAGGTCAGCAGCTTGACGGCGCGGCTGGTACCCAGGCGGTCGGCGCCCAGGTCAAGGAATTTCTCGATGTCCTCCACCGTTGAGATTCCTCCCGCAGCCTTGATCTTGCAGCGGCCCTTCACATGCTCGGCAAACAGCGCGATATCGTGGAAGGTCGCGCCGCCGATGGAAAAGCCGGTGCTGGTCTTGATAAAGTCCGCGCCCGCATCGGGTACGATGTCGCACATCTTGATCTTTTCCTCCTCGGTGAGCAGGCAGGTCTCGATGATGACCTTGAGGACCTTGTCCCCCACGGCCTGCTTCACCGCGGCGATGTCCTGGCGCACGGCGTCGTACTCGCCGTTTTTCAGGCGGCCGATGTTGATGACCATATCCACCTCGGCTGCGCCGTTCTCCACCGCAGTGCGGGCCTCAAAAGCCTTGGAGGCAGTGTCCATAGCGCCCAGGGGGAAGCCCACCACGCAGCACACCGGCACCCGGCCCGCCATATACTCTGCGGCCTGGCGCACATAGCAGGTGTTGATGCACACCGAGGCGCAGCGGTTGGCGATGGCCTCATCGCACAGCGCCCGGATCTGCGGCCAGGTAGCCTCCGGCTTCAGCAGGGTGTGGTCCACCTTAGAGAGCATCTCCGCTTTGGTGTAACGGCTCACTGGAACTTCGCTCCCTTCTCACACTTCTTGCACAGGCGGGCCTGGTGCAGGCCGATAGCAGAGAAGATGATGGCGTTGACGCTGACAACGGCGCCTACGATCCCCAGGATCAGGCCGGTCAGGCGGAACGCGCCGCCGCGAACTTTGTTTTTCATAGGGGAAGCCTCCTTTTTGTTGGATGTGAATACTTCGGCCACCCGCCGCCGCACGATATGCCGCGCCAGCGGATGCCGCAGGAACCATTTTGCCAGTTTCAGGATCGTTTTGACCATCATTTTTTCTCATCCTTTTCCCTGAAGATGAACAGCTTGCTGAACACATAGTTGGACACGATGACGATCACCTGGCTGAACAGCTTGACGCCCATCGCCCACAGCTTGGCGTTGCCGGCGGCAAAGGCCGTCTTGGGTCCCAGCACGCTGACGCCCAGCCAAATGATGACCTGATCCAGCACCATGGTGCCGATGCGGCAGGAAACGAACTGCACAAACTCCGCCCAGGCGGCCCGGCCGCTGTTTTTGCTTTTGAAAACAAAGGTCCGGTTTGTCCAGTACGCGAAGAGGATGCAGATCGCATTGTCCAGGATATTGCCGGCGCCGGTGGCAAACCCGGTGCCAAACGCCGCCTGGAACGCCGCAAATACCACCAGGTTCAGCAGCGTGGCCAGCCCGCCGAAAAATAGGTAGGCCAGCCCCTCGTAATATTTTTCGATCAGTTCCTTGATTTTTTTCATAACAGCCTCATTGCAGAGCGGCCCCGCAGCCTCTTTAGCAAAAATGGGGCCTGCCAGGCAGGCCCCAGAGAATACGGGGGATTATTCGGCGTCCTCGTCCAGGCAGGCCTTCATGGACAGGCTAATGCGCTTGCGGTCGAAGTCGACGTTGGTCAGCTTGACGCGGACCTCGTCGCCCACCTTCAGCACGTCGGAAACCTTGTTGACGCGCTCGTTGCTGATCTCGCTGATGTGAACCAGACCGTCGATGCCCGGCATGATGCGGACAAAGGCGCCAAACTTGGTGATGGAAACCACCGGGGCGGTGAACTCGGTGCCGACGGGAACTTCGTTCTCCAGCTTGACCCAGGGGTTATCCTCCTCCTTCTTGTAGCCCAGGGAAACCTTCTGGTTCTCGGGATCGTAGCTCTTCACATAGACCTCGATCTCGTCGCCCACAGAGACAACCTCGGAGGGATGCTTGATGTTGGACCAGCTCAGCTCGCTGATGTGGCACAGGCCGTCCACGCCGCCGATGTCGACGAAGGCGCCGTAGGAGGTCAGGCTCTTGACCACGCCGGTGTAGCGCTTATCGACCTCAACATTGGCCCAGAATTCCTCGCGCTTGGCCTTGTTGGCCTCGGCCGTCACCTTGTTGATGCTACCCACGATCTTGCGGCCGGCGCACTCGGTGATGACCAGTTGCACATGCTGGCCCACCAGCTTGGTGTAGTCCTCGTCGCGGCGCATGGTAGCCTGGGAGCGCGGCACGAAGACGCGCACGCCCTTGACGTTGACGACGACGCCGCCCTTGTTGGCTTCCATCACGTCGCCTTCCATCACGGTGCCGTTCTCGGCGGCTTCAGAGACGTCCTTCATGCCCTTCTGGGCCTCGAAACGGACGCGGGACAGAGTATCGACGCCTTCCTGGTCGTTGGTCTTAACGACAACCAGATCCAGTTCGTCGTCCACTTTAACAAGGTCCTCCATCTTGGCGTTGGGATCATGAGACATCTCGCTCAGTTTCACAATGCCGGTGTGCTTGGAGCCATCAATACCGACAACACATTCGGTCGGGCTGACGCTGATGACCTTGGCTTTCACGATCTTACCTGCGTACAGGGGCTTGGCCTCGGATGCCTCCAGCATCTCGGCAAAGCTCATGTCGTCACGGATTTCTTCACTCATACTGTTAAGTACCTCCTCAATTATAGACGAAGGCGTTGAAGCCCCAGCCGTTACGCCCACTGTTTCCGCACCGGCCAGCCAATCTTTGTCGAGTTCATCAGCGGTCTCGACGGTGACGGCTGCGGTATGCCTTGCAGCGACCTGTAGCAGTTTCTGGGTGTTGGAAGAATGATGACCACCAATGACGACCATGCGGTCGCATTTCTGGCTGAGGTCTTCCGCTTCCTGTTGCCTCGCCCACGTTGCACTACATATTGTATCAAAAATTTGGGCTTTTGTACACCTCTTTTTTAAAAAAGCTTTGCATTTTTCCCAGCTTTCCACCCGAAAGGTGGTCTGCGCCACAACAATTATGGATTCTTGTTGCTCAATTTCCGGCCAGATGGCCTCCAGCGCGGCAAGGCCGGCAAAAACCCGCACAGGGCCGCTCGTATGGCCCACAATTCCCTTTACTTCGGGGTGATTTTCGTCCCCCGCCACCAGCAAAAGGGCACCTTTTTTGCCCGCTTCGGCGGCCAGTTTATGGATTTTTGCAACAAAGGGGCAGGTGGCATCGTGAAACGCCAGGCTGCGTGTGCTTATTTTTTCATAAACGGCCTGGGGAACGCCGTGGCTGCGGATCACCACCTCGTATCCATCCGGCACGGCATCCACATCGGCGCAGGTCAGCGCGCCGCGGGATTCCAGGTCCGCCACCACCTGCGGGTTGTGAATCAGCGGGCCGAGGGTGGCCACCCGCCGCCCCTGCCCCAAAAGGTCGTAGGTCAGCTTGACGGCCCGGTCCACCCCAAAGCAGAAGCCGGCGGTTTTGGCAAGGATGATGTTCATGGCAGGTCCTTTCATCAAGAGGGGAAGCGGCACGGCGGCAACGCCATTCATAACGTTGCTCTCTTTTATAACATGATTAACATGCCTGCTGCTCAAACTTGTTTTCCTCCAGCAGGGTTTCCAGATCGCCTTTCAGGCGGTTCTTCATGGCGCGCAGCGCGGCGATCTTGCGCTTGGGGTCTGTGATTTGCAGTTCGGAGGCAGGGATGGGGGCGCCGAAGCAGATGCGCACCTTGCAGAACAGGCGGAACCGCCCGTCCTTGGTGCCATAGATGATGCGGCAGGGCAGCATATCCGCCCCGGCGGCGGCGGCGATCACAAAGGCCCCGCTCTTGAGGACGCCCAGGCTGCCGGTCTTGGTGCGGGTCCCCTCGGGGAAGATCAGCACCCCCCGCCCGTTCCTGCACGCCTCGGTGACGCGGTCCAGGGTGGAGGTGTCCCCCTTGCCCCGCTCGATGGACACCGCCCCCATGCACCGCAGAAACCAGCCTGCCAGCGGGTTGCGGAACAGTTCCTCTTTGGCAAGGATGCGCAGCCGCATCCAATCAAACACCGTCAGGGCGATGAAAACCGGGTCCAGGTTGGCGATGTGGTTGGCGGCGATGACATAGGGCCGCCCATCCCGCACCGCCGCAAGATTCTCACGGCCGATGATCTCAAACCGCCAGATCAGGCGGGAAAGAACCCAGACGGTGGGGAGCAGGATCCAGTATAACAGCATGGCGGTTGCCTTCTTTCTTTATTCCTTTGTATTTCCCGCTGCCGGGCGTTATTCCGCAGGGGATTCTTCCTCTTGGACCTTGTTCAGCACAGTCCTCCTCAGCAGGGCAAAGCTGGCTTCAAAGTCAATGTCGCTGGTATCCACCAGGATGGCGTCCTCCGCCTGGCGCAGCGGGGCGATGGCGCGGTGGCTGTCCTGGTAATCCCGCTGGCGGATATCCGCCAACACCGTCCCGTAGTCAGCGCTCTCGCCTTTGTCCAGCAGTTCCTTCAGGCGGCGCTGGGCGCGGACCTCGGGGCTGGCGGTTAGGAAGATCTTGACGGTGGCGCGGGGCAGCACCACCGTGCCGATATCCCGGCCATCCATCAGGATATTGCAGCGGTCGGCAAAGCCGCGCTGCGTCTCGAGCAGATAAGCCCGCACCGCTGGAATGGCCGACACAGCCGACGCCGCCATCCCCACCGTCTCGGCGCGGATGGCCTCGGTCACATCCTCGCCGCCCAGCAGGATCTGCTGCGCGCCTTCGCCGGGGCGTATCTCCAGACTGATCTGCGGCAGCAGCGCGGCGACAGCCTCGCCGTCGTGGGGGTCCACCCCCTGCCGCAGCGCATACAGGCCGATGGAGCGGTACATCGCCCCGGTATCCACATAGACATAGCCCAGGTCGGCGGCCAGACGCTTGGCCAGGCTGGACTTGCCGGCCCCCGACGGGCCGTCGATGGCAACAGAAATCATAAGAGTAAGCCTCCTTATTTACACGCTTCTCGCCGCCGCCTGGGCGGTGGACCAGGCGATCTGCAGGTTGTAGCCGCCGGTGCGGGCATCCACATCCAGCACCTCCCCGGCGAAATACAGGCCCGGGCAGAGACGGCTCTCCATCGTTTTAGGGTTCACCTCCCGCACGTCCACCCCGCCGGCGGTGATGACGGCGTGTTCCCTATCCCCCAGGGCCGTCACCGGCACCCGCCAGTGCTTGCACAGGCGCACCAACGCCTGCTTCTGCTCCCTGGTGATCTGGGCGGCGCGGGCGGCCGGGTCGATCCCCCATCTGCGCACCGCCACGGGGCGCATGGAATGGGGCAGCAGCTTCTCCAGCGCGCCCTGGGCGCTGTGGCCGCCCAGTGCCGCGAAGTCGCGGGTCAGCCGGTCATACAGCGTCTTTTCGTCCAGGGCGGGCTTGAGATCAAATTCACAGAGGTACTCGTGGGAGTCTATCTCCTCAATGTAGGTGGAGGCCGAGAGCACCAGCGGCCCCGAGAGCCCGAAATGGGTGAACAGCGCCTCCCCCTGCTCGCTGAACAACGGCCTGCCGTCACAGAGCAGCGTCAGCCGGACGTTGCGCAGCGAAAGGCCCATCATCTCCCGGCAGGCTTTGTCGGGGCTGACCAGGCTACACAGGCTGGGCTTCGGCTCCACGATGGTATGCCCCGCCTGAGCCGCCAGCCGGTAGCCGCTGCCGTCGCTGCCGGTGGCCGGGTAACTGATGCCGCCGGTGGCCACCAGGGTGCGGGCGGCGCGGTATTCTTTGCCCCCCGCCACAGCCCCCACGCAAGCGCCGTTTGAGAGCAGCAGCCGCTCCGCCCCCGCGCGGACGAACCGCGCTCCGGCCGCATAGCCCCGCAGGGCGGCCAGCACGTCGGCGGCGCGATCGCTCTGGGGGAAGACCCTCCGCCCCCGCTCGGTCTTGAGGGGGACGCCCAGTTCCTCGAACAGTTCCATCGCCGCGGCGGGCGGGAAGGCGTACAGCGCGGAATACAAAAACCGCCCGTTGTGCCGCACCTCCCCCAGGAAGGTCCGCACATCGCAGTTATTGGTGACGTTGCAGCGTCCCTTCCCGGTGATGAGCAGCTTTTGGCCGGGGCCTTTGGGGTTGTGCTCCGCCACCGTGACGCGCAGGCCCCGGGCGCAGGCCGCCCCGGCGGCCATCAGCCCGGCAGCCCCGCCGCCCAGCACCAGAAGATCCGTTTCAGGCTTCATACACAACTCCCAGCACAGTATACAAAATCAGCAGCGGATGCACCGATGCCAGGTACATGGTGGAGGTGCCGATGCCGAAGCTGGATACCTCCACAAAGGCGATCATCGCACAGCGGAGGAGCGCCATCCCCAGCAGGCTCAGCAGCAGCAGCCAGGGCAGGATGCGCCCGGCGCTGCGGGAGCGCAGCACGCCGGGCAGCGCGCGGAATTGCCACACCAGCGCGCAGAGGAAGGCGAAGGGCAGCAGCACTGCCGCCAGCCCCCGCCACAGCCCCATCAGGCGAAAGACCAGCTTCTGGTTGGGGCTATAGTAGGGGGTATCCCGCCCCGCCTCGGCGGCGGCGTTGAAGGAACACCCCAGATAGCCCGACCACAGCGCCAGATCCTCCTCGGTGCCAATGGAGCGCAGCGTCTCATAGGGGCGGCAGTCGGCAAAGGTCAGGGCGTGGGCAAAGCCCTTGGCGGTCTCAGCCAAGGTGGCGGGAACGTAGGAGAGCCGGATGGGCTGGGTGGTGCCGCTGCGGGCGCCGCTGCGGGTGGGCAGCCGCCCCTCGTCGCAGGCGGCGTTCACCGCCGCCGCCACCGAGGCCCAGTAGCTTTCAGCGGTCTGCGCGTCGGCATAGATCCCCTCAAACTGGGCAGCGCGGCGGATCGCCCAATAAAAGCTGCCCGCCCGGTAGTCCTCCAGTTCCGGGTCGCGGAAATCGTTCTGCAGTTGGGGATCCTCCTCCAGCCAGTACTGCAGGGGGCGCAGCTCCGGCACCTCGTCGTAGAGCAGGGCGCGGGCGTCGGCGGGTACGCTGAGCAGCGGCTCCTCGCTGGCGGTAGCCACCCGGGACATCGCGCCGACGGCGTCGGCAAAAGCCCCTGCCGAGAAGTCGGACAGGGCCGCCACGCCGTAATACCGGGCATTGAGGGCGCAGAACACCCCCACCCCCACCCCCAGCAGGGCGTAGGGGATCGCCTGGGCGGCCATGCAGAGCCAGCGGCGCTGCTTGGCCAGCACCGCCAGCATGACCGCCGTGGCCACCGCCCCGAAGGGCAGCAGGAAGAGACCGGCGTCCTCCCGGTCCAGGTAGGCCGCCGCCAGCGCCGCTCCGGCCAGAAGAAGCCAGGGCCACAGCGCAGCCTCCCGGCGGGTGTACCAAAGCGCCCGCAGCGCGGCGGCGCACATCCCGGCGAAGAAGAGCAGGCAGAGGGCGGGGAAGATATTATCCCGGTAGACCCGCAGCGTGTACGCCGCCCAGGAGGATGGCGCGAAGGCCAGCAGCGCGTAGAGAAGCAGCTGGCGGCCCCCGGTTTTCAGCATAGGGGCGAAGGCGCGGGCCGCCGCCAGCGCGGCGGCGCACCACAGGAGCGTCCCGCCCAGCAGGTAGGGGATGTGCAGCGCATGGAGGAAGGCCAGCCACACCGGAAAGAACATCGACTTGGAGAGGGTCAGGTAATCGTAAGCGCCCAGCCACTCCCCCGCCGTGACGGCCTGGGCCGCCCGGAACATGAGTTCATCGTCTAACGGCGCGCCGCCCACCCAGGTATACCCCTGCTGGAACAGCACCGACAGGCACCGCAGCAGTGTCAAAGCCGCCGCCCCCAGCCAGAAGCGCCGGTCCGGCAGACGAGGTTGGTTCATGGGTATCTCCTTTCATCGGGGGGTAAGTGCATTAGGGTGGCGAGAGAAAATGCCCTGCGGGCGAAGTTTCCCTCCAAGGGGAAGCCTTTTTAGTGGCGGCAGCCAAAGAGCGCGGGGGGCCTGCATCTCAACCGGAGCGGGTTGGGAAGGGCAATGGCGTGTCCTTTGCCCTTCCCGGTTCGCGACCGCCTTTCAAAAGCGCCTGCCCTCTAATTCCTCATTTTTGGATTTTCTCAATGCTCTCCACCAGGTACTTCTGCTTCTTGAAATTCAGGTCCACCAGCAGAGAGAGGTACTTTACCACGATGGTCAGCACTGCAAACAACCCCGCAAAGCCCAGAGTTAAAACAAACATCGTGGTGGTCCACCCCTCGATGGGATGCCCCGTGGCAAAGATCACCAGCGTGTAGACCAATTCCGCCAGCGCCAACGCCATCATGCAGACGGTGATCGCCGTGCTGGCCTTGAAGCCTGCGTCGGTGTAGAGCGCCAGGCTGTCCATCGCCAGCATCCAGCGGCTTCCCCCGGCGGCGGGCAGCCGACCTTCAAACTCCAGGTCGGCCATCTTCAGGCCGGACGCCGCGTAGGCCGCCTTGCGGTAGGGCAGGTGCTCACTGGAAGCATGCACCCGGTTGATGGCCCGACGGGTCACAAGCCGGAACGCATCGGTGCGCAGCCGGTAGGCGCTGTGGGAATTGGCGTTAAACACCCGGTAGAACAGCCCGCTCCCCCCCGCCGTGCGGCTGGGGCAGACCGAGACGATATCGTTGCCCTGCAGCGCCGTCTGGTACGCTTGGAACACCAGGGTCGGGTCGTAGGGCTGGTGGGTGGAATCAAACTCGTACACATAATCCCCGATGGCGGCATCCAGCCCCGCGTTCATGCAGGGTTCCAGGCCCTGGTGCAGGCTCATGCGCAGGATGGTCAGCGGCTTGGCCAGCCCCTTGGCCCACTCCCGCAGGGCGGGAACGGTATCGTCGGTGCAGGCGTCGTCCACCGCCACCAGCTCGTATTGGTCAAAGTGGGCGTCCATCTCCGCGTCCAGCATCCGGCAGAACGCCACCGCCCGCGCCCCGTCGTTGTGCAGGTAGACCACGGCGGAGACAAAACTCTTTTCCTTGTTCGTCATACTTCCAACACCTCGTCCAGGTCATACACCGTGTTGATCTTGCCCGAAAGCACACTCACCATCCGGGGGCTTTCCTGCATCACCCGCACCACCGTGGGGCGGGAATCGTCGATCTCGCTGGCTTTCAGGATCGGCTTCATGCTGAACAGGCTGCCCCGGTAGGCAAAGCCGTACTCTTCCTTCAAATACTTGCGGGCCAGCTGGCTCATGTACGGCCAGGCGCTGGCGGGTTTGGCCCGGCACTCGTTGCAGTTGTACAGGCTGCCGGGGCGGCACCGCCCGCCGCTCTGCTCCTGGCAGGGGAAGGTCGCCACCGCGTCGTAGCTGGTCTCGTGGGGGGTGAAGGTCACGCTGGTCAGGCTGTGCAGCCCCGTCAGGCCGAAGGGCATCAGGCTGAAGAACGGCCCGTCCATCACGGTGATGCCGGTGTTTTTCAGCCGCTCGTCCACCGTACACAGAATAATCTCGCACTTCTCATACTTGATCTGGAAGGGCGGCAGCCCCAGCAGGGCGTGTACGTCGTTGACGCTGGCGTAGGTGGCGTTGAGCAGGAACGGCGCTTCGGCGGTGATCTCCCCCGCCTTGACGCGCCAGGCATCGCCCGCGGCGGCGATGCTCTGCGGCGGATGGCCGTACAGCACCTCCACGTTGGGCAGCTTCGCCAGTTCGGCCAGGAACCAGTCCTTCAGGACCTGGGCATCGTAGGTGTACTCGGTGGTCAGGAACGCGCCGTCGCACATACCGGGGTTGAAATAGCGGCCGGGGGCCACGTCATCGCACCGGATGCCCGCCGCCCGGCAGAACCGGCGGAACTCCGCCGCGTTGGTCCAGCTGAAGTGGGCGCTGGTGGCATAGACCTGGTCGAAGGACCTGTGCAGGCAGAATTCATAGTCCCGGCAGAACCGATCAAAATAGTGGGCGCTCTTGATGGCGGTGGAGTAGCTGCGGGGGTAGTGGTACCCCATGTGTACCCGCGCCTGGTTGATGTAGGTCGCCCGCATAAAGGGGGCGGCGTCCCGCTCCAGCACCAGCACCCGCTGGCCTGCCGCCCCGCATTTCTGGGCGGCGTACAGGCCGTACAGCCCCGCGCCCAGGATGATCTTGTCATAGGCCATAGGCCGTTTCCTCCCGCAAAAGTTGTTGATGATCCCGCGCTGCCTGCAGGATATAGGGGATCAGATAGAGGATGAGCAGGCTTTCCAGCAGCTTGCCCCAGGGGTAGCTCTGGGCCTTATCCATCCCCCACAGTCGCCCAGCCGCCATAGGGATCCCCTGGGAGAGCAGCTGCCCGTTGATGACGAACAGGCATAGGTAGAGGTGCGCTGGCACTCGGCGCAGGCAGCAGAAGATGGCGATGCAGGCCAGGGAGAGGATCACATAGTCATGGCTCTGCTTGTAGAACCAGCAGGTGGAGATTACCGAGATCAGGGCGAACCAGGCCAGCCAGTCGTCGTCCAGCTTTTCCCGGAACATGCTGCGGGCCAGCAGGGCAAACAGCCCCACCCCCAGCAGCACATCCAGCGCCAGCACCGCCTTGCTTGGCACGCCGAACTGCAGCAGGATGTTGAACAGCCCGAAGTAAGAGTAGTAGGAGTTGGTGTACCCCAGGCCCTGGGTGAGCATCTGCAGCAGCATTTCCAGCGGTGCGGTGTGGGTCATGGCGACGGCGGCTGCCCAGGAGGCTGCGACGATGGCTGCGGCGGTGACGATGGCCTTCCACCGCCGCTTGACCAGCAGCGGCAGGAAAAAGACCGCCGCGATCTGGGGCTTGCACATGGCGACGGCCAACAGCACGCCGGCCAGCGCCTCATGGTCCTCCAGAAGGAACAGCGCCAGGATGATCAGGCAGCAGATGATGCCGCTCTGGTTGCCGAAAAAGACCGCGTTGGCCCACAGGCTGGGCGCAAAGACCAGCAGCGAGGCGGCCAGCGCCTTGCCCCGGCTGGCAGTGTAGCGGTGATCCAGCAGGTAGGCGTAAACGCACATGGCGCAGAGCACCGGCAGGGTGGCGTAGAGCGCCAGCAGATAGAGCCGCACCGTGGCGAAGGAGCACCAGCCGGGGTTGATGACATTCCCCAGGACATAGGCCCACGGCACGGTGCCGCCGCTGGCGGCCAGCGCGCCGATGAAAGGGTTGGCGGGCTCGGCCCCGCTCATCACATCGAAGGGGTTGACGCCCTGCAGGACGTAGGCACATTCCTGCCAGCGCCACAGCGCGTCGTTCATCGGGAGGGAGTAAGCGATGATGAACCGCAACACATTCCCCACCGACAGCGCCAGCGACGCCACCAGATACA
Organism: uncultured Subdoligranulum sp.; assembly: GCA_964542725.1. GTDB lineage: Bacteria > Bacillota > Clostridia > Oscillospirales > Ruminococcaceae > Gemmiger. The sequence continues at coordinate 28,503 of CAZIVF010000014.1, forward strand.
GCAGCGCCAGCCGCCGCGGGGTAAACACGCGGTCAAACATCGGGCTCCCTCCTTTCAGTGAAAGCTGTAGGGGCGGGCATCGCCCGCCCGTGCCGCCGCAGACGGCAAAAAGGGGTGCAAATTTGAAAATGTTATAAAGGATACGAGTGTTAGGGCAACACCGCATAATTCAAAG
>CAZIVF010000015.1:0-9133 GCA_964542725.1 uncultured Subdoligranulum sp.
CCCACCACCGATGGCTCATGGCGTATCCCGCCATGGGGGCCTGGTTTTATGTTCCAGTGATGAGGGGTCGAACAGGGCGGCGGCCATGCCCCCTACTCCCTTCTATTTTGCCTCCAGTATATGCGCGGCGCGGCAAAATAGCAAGAAAGGACCGGTAAAAATTTGGCAAAGCTTCCAAAATGCAGGGCCATTTGCCGTCAGAATGACTTTTTTGCATTGCTTGACAAAAAAAATCATTGACAAAAGCCGGGATTTCCACTATTATGATTGTGTCCATTCTTGTAAATTGCCTGGCAGGAGGGCTTGGTATGCAGCCAGTCGATCAGGAGTTGCTGCGGCTGGCCCAACAGGGCGACGAAACCGCGCTGGCTGCCCTGATCGCCCGCCTGATGCCGGGCATCCGCAGGGGAGCCGCCGCTTGCACGGCCCCCGGCCTGGAATTTGACGACGCCGTGCAGGAAGGGCTGATCGGCCTTTTCCATGCGGTCAACAGCTACGACGCTGCACAGGATTTGCCGTTTGGGGCCTATGCGGAGGCCTGCATCCGTCACGCCCAGCAGGATGCGCGCCGCGCCGCCCTGCGCAAAAAGCATGCGCCGCTGAATTTCAGCGTACCCTTGCCCGATGATGATTCCGCCGCCCTGCCCGGGCCGGAGGAACAGGCCATCGAGGAGGAGCGGTACGCCGATGTGGTCAACCGGATGGACACCCTGCTTTCCGGCCTTGAGAGGCAGGCCCTGTTGCTGCGCCTGGACGGCGTTTCCGCCGCCGAGAGCGCCCGCCGCTTGCACTGTACCCCCAAAGCCGTGACCAACGCGCTGGCCCGCGCCCGCCGCAAACTGCGCGAAGGATAGCACCTACCCCGGATTCAGGCGTTTTGCCTGGTCATATATCAACCTGCCCCCAGTAGCGCCTAAAATCAGTTCGTTTTGGTTCATCCCTAATGCGTTGGTTTAGATTCTTCCGCGGGCAAATCAAAGAGGAGATACCCACTATGTTTGAAGACAAGACTTTAGTATGCAAGGATTGCGGCAAAGAGTTCGTTTGGACCGCCGGCGAGCAGGAGTTCTACGCCAGCCGTGGTTTTGAGAACCAGCCCCAGCGCTGCAAGCCCTGCCGTGATGCCCGCAAGAACGCTACCCGCGGCGAGCGCCAGATGTTTGACGCCGTCTGCGCCAGCTGCGGCAAGGCCTGCAAGGTTCCCTTCCAGCCTCGTGAGGACCGCCCGGTCTACTGCAGCGAGTGCTTCGCCAAGATGAAGGAAAACTAAGGAACCGCCGTACTTTGTCCCCTGACCGCGCCCCGGTTTGCCGCCGGGGCGCGGTTTTTGGTGAACCGGGGCGGCGGGCGGCCGCGCCTTGAGGCCGCCCGCCGACAAAAAGAAGGTGGAACAAAGCGCCCGTATGTGCTACAATACCTCTATCACCGATGAAAAGGGGCGTCTGCCATGAAACAACATCAAACGCTCCGCCGCTGGCTGTGGTGCGCGGGGGCGGCGGCGGTGCTGCTGCTGGTGTGCAGCAAATCGTCGCCGCTGTATCCGCTGAATGACTGGATGGACGCCAACATCTTTTTCACCGTCGGCAAGTCCATGATGAACGGCCTGGCGCCATACCGGGATGTCTTTGACCACAAGGGGCCGGTGCTCTATCTGCTGTACGGCCTGGGCTGGGGGTTGGATCATACCGGCTTTTTCGGCGTGTGGCTGCTGGAAATCGCCGCCGTGACGGTCTTTCTGGAAGCATCGCTGCGGGCGGTGCGCTGCTGCACCGGGCCGCTGCATCCTGCCTGGGCGGTGATCCCGGCGGCGGCGCTGCTGGCTTCCCCCATGTTCGCCCACGGCGGCAGCGCGGAGGAGTTTCTGCTGCCCTTTCTGGCGCTGGCACTGGCCGCCGCCCTGCAGGTGCTGGCGGGCGAGGCGCCGCTGCCCCGGGGCGCGGTTCTGGCGCAGGGCTTTTTGGCGGGCTGCGCGCTGTGGCTCAAGTACACGGCGGCGGGCTTTTACCTGGCTTGGGCGGCGGTGGCGGCCCTGTGTTACTGGCGGCGGGGCTGGCGGCGGGAACTGGGCCGCAGCTGCCTGCTCTGGCTGGGCGGCGCGGTGTTGGCCACCCTGCCCTGGCTGGCCTGGTTTGCCGCCAACGGCGCGCTGGATGCGCTGTTTGAGGTTTATTTTTACGATAATCTCTTCCTCTATGCGGGCCAAGGGGGCGGCGGGCCGCTGGCGCTGCTGCGAAAGCTCTGGTGGTGCGCCCACGATAACCCCCTGCCGGTGCTGCTGATGCTGCTGGCTCCGCTCTGGGCGCTGGCCGCCCACCGGAAGGCCCTGCTGGCCGCGCTGGCCGCTCTGATGGCCGGCTTGGCCGCCACGGCGATGGCAGGGGAGGGGTACCTGGTCTACTACGGTCTGGTGCTGGGCGTCTTTACACCGCTGGGCCTTGTGCCGCTGGTGCGGGCTTGGCGCAACTGTGCGCCCCGCCCTGCTCTGCGCCGCGTTGCGCCCTGGTTGGGGGCGGTGCTGGCCGCGGCGCTCTGCCTGCTGGGCAGCGCCAACGCCAAGCTGTTGGGCCGCCCGGCGGAGGAACTGCCCCAGCTGCGCTTTGCGGCGCAGATCAATGCCGGGCCGGACGCCTCGCTGCTGAACTACGGCACGCTGGACGGCGGCTTTTACACGGCGACGGGCCTGCTGCCGCCCTGCCGCTTCTTCTGCGTCACCAACATGCCGCTGCCCGCCCAGCAGGAGCAGCAGGATGCGCTGCTGGGGGATGGCGCGGTGACGTGGGTGGTCACGCTGGACCCCAAACTCGCCCAGCGGTTCCCGGCCTATGAATTGGCCGACGCGGCAACGTACGACAGCGGCGAAGGGCCGCGCAGCTGGTACCTATACCGCAGAATAGGGTGAGGGCGCTTACCTACTGCGGAGGTTGCTATTTCAAAAGGAATGGGGTATAATAGCCCTGGGAAATCTCTGCACAAACCGCGTCCTGCGGGGTTGGCAGGCGTCTTGCCGCCCGCACAACGGATTTATTCGGAACTTCCCTATGCGGGCGGCCCGGGCAGGGTACGCCCAAAACGGAGGAAAGGCGGTGCCGCATATGGATCAGCTGAAAGGCCTCTGCCACCGGCACCGCATCCTGCTGTGGGGGCTGGCGGCGGCGCTGGTTGCCTTGTTGGCGGCGGCCTGGGTTTGGCATGACGTGCCGCCCCAGGTGGACAACCGCTCCACCTACGAGATCCTGAACGATGATTACAGCCGCACCGTGCGGCTGCTGGATAAGGGCATCAGCCAGTCCTTCTATGCGCCGGAGGGCAAGACCCTCTACGGTATGCGTCTCAATGTGACCACCTACGGCCACGCCTTCCGGGGGGGCTACGTCCATGCCGACCTGTACGACGGCAGCGGCGTCCTTCTGGCCCAGTCCGCCACATCCTGCGTGGGTATGGCAGACGACAGCTTTGCCGACTTTGTGTTTGACCGGCCCTACACCCCCGAGGCGGACGAGACCCTTTGGCTCTACCTGACCTTTGAGCCCACCCCTGCCGCCGACAACGAGAGGTGGATCGAGGTCAACTACCCTATCGGTTTCTGGTGCAGCCGGGGCGTGGCGGACGGCCAGCCGCTGCTCCGCGGCAAACCCACCGAAGGCGGCCACGGCTACAACGGCACCCTGGCGATGCAGTATATCGTCAATTACACCGGCCAATGCTCCGGCGTATTCGCGCTGATCATCGGCGGGCTGGCGGCGGCGGCGGTCATCTTGGGGTTCGCGCTGCTGTTCGGCCTGCGCGCGCCGCTGGCCGCCGTGGTGGCCGCCGCAGGGCTTTTGCTGGGCGGGGCTTTCACGGTGCTGACCCCTTCGCTGGTCGCTCCCGACGAGTACACCCACCTGGCCGTCAGCTATATGTATGCCAGCGAACTGCTGGGCCAGCCCGTCTGCGAGGATGAGGAAACTCGGGCGCTGCTGGTGCGCGCCTGCGACGCACCCTATTTCAAGACCGTCACCGGAGATATCGGCGTTCTGGCCTACAAGGAACTGGCCGATAATCTGGGGCAAACCGGCTGCGACGGAGCGACCGTCCGGGAAACCGGCGCTTACGCCGACCCCAACCGCCTGGCCCCGCTCTACCTGGGGCAGACCGCCGGGGTGGCGCTGGCCCGCGCCCTGGGCTGGGGATTTTATGCCATGCTGCTCTGCGGGCGGCTGGGCAATCTGCTGGTCTATCTGGCGCTGGCCACGTTGGCGGCGGCGTTGGCGCCGCCCCGCAGCCGGGGGATGTTCGCCTGCGTGGCGCTGCTTCCCATGCCCCTGCAGCTGGCGGCCAGCTTTTCAGCCGATTCCATGGTGCTGGGTCTGATTTTTACCTACACCGCCCTGTGCTTCCGCCTGCGGGAACGCCCCGCCTCCCGCGCCGAAGCCGCCGCCCTGGTGGCGCTCACCGCCGTCATTGGGCCGGTCAAGGCCATCTATCTGCCGGTCACGCTGCTCTGTCTGCTGGTGCCTTCGCGCCATCTGGCGGCGGACAAGCGTCGGGGCAATGCCGTCAAGGTACTGGCTCTGGCGCTGGCTGCCCTGCTGTGGGGGGCCGTCAACCTGGGGGCGCTTCTCTACGCTGCCCGCGATGTGGATACGGTGGGAATCAAGCGGGCCGCCCTGCTGGGCGCTTCCGCGCTGGCGGCGTTGCTGGGCGTCTGCCTGGCGGTGCGCCGCCGCCCCAGGACGCGGTTATGGCTGCGACGGGGGATGGCCGCCGTCCTGGTTGTGGCGATCCCGGTGGGGCTATACAAGCTGACCCACATGTGGGGCGGCCTGACACCCGACCAGCTGGTGGAAGGCATCCAGCCCAACGGGGATTCCATCTATACCTACTCCTTCGGCTATATCTGCCGCAATCTGCCCGCCACGGTGGAACTGCTGGTGCGTTCCGCCGCCGACCAGGGCGCGCTCTGGCTGCAGGGGTTGCTGGGTACCACCCTGGGCGAACCCATCGTCTACCGGCTGGATGTCAGCTGGGTGCTGGGCGTGGGGCTGGTGCTGGCGCTGCTGGCCGCTGCGCTGCCGGTGGGGCAGGACCGCCTGCCGCTGGATCGCCCCGCCCGCTGGGGAGTGGGCGGCATCCTCCTTTTGGTGGTGGGGCTGACCTTTGCTGCGGCGCTGAGCTGGACGCCCATCAATTACGCAACCATCTTTGGGGTGCAGGGCCGTTACTGGCTGCCGGTGCTGCCGCTGGCCTTGGGGCTGGCGGCCTCCAACCGCACCTTCACTGCCCAGAGGGAACTGGCCCGCCCGGCGGCGTTCAGCGTCCTCTGCCTTACCTCGTTGGTCATGCTGCAAGGCTACGATCTCTACGCAACCTGGCAGCCGACAGTATAAATTTTTTTCATTACAGAAAGGACCGTACCCATGACTGTTCAAAGAGATACCATCATTGCCGAGATCCTCAACAATGACCCCGCCCAGGGCTGCGTCCCCATCTTCCTGGCCACCGGCATGCACTGCCTTGGCTGCATGGCCGCCCATGGGGAGACCGTGGAGGAAGCCTGCATGGTTCACGGCGTGGACCCCGATGCCCTGATCACCCAACTCAACGACTATTTTGCGCACCGGTAAGCCTCGACCGCCCCGCCTGGACGCCCGCCTGGCCGCCGCCGCCGCCTTTGTGCGGCCCGGCCGCCCGGCGGCGGATATCGGCTGCGACCATGGCAAACTCAGCGCCTATCTGGCGGGCAGCGGCCGCTGCCCGCTTGTTTTTGCCTGCGACCTGCGCCCCGGACCGCTTCAGAAAGCCAGGGAAACCTGCGCCCCCTGGGCGGAACAGGTGGTCTTCCGCCAGGGGAGCGGCCTGGAGGTGCTGCAGCCGGGGGAGGCGGAGGACATCATCATCGCCGGCATGGGGGCCGAGACCATCATGGAAATCCTGGATGCCGCCCCCTGGGTGTTTGATCCGCGCTACAACCTGGTGCTGGCGCCGGCCACCAAGCATAGCCTGCTGCGCCGCTGGCTGGCCCGCCGGGGCTTTGCCCTGCGGGCGGAGACCCTCTGCCAAGCGGCGGGCCGCTGGTACGCCGTGATGAACGCCCGCTACACCGGGCGCTGCGCCGAGCCATCCGGCCTGTGGTGCCTCTGCGGTCTGCTGCAGGGCCAGCCGGGGGCGGAGGACTACCGCGCCCAGCAGTGCGGCAAACTGAAAAAGTACCGCCTGGGGCTGCCGCCCGGCGCCGAGGCGGACGCCGTAGATCAACTGATACAACAAATGGAGGCAGACCAATGGCCGTGACCGTACAACAAGTGCTTACCCTGATGCAGCGCATCGCCCCGCCCGAACTGGCCTGCAGCTGGGACAATGTGGGCCTGCTGGTGGACGCGGGCCGCCCGGTAGAGGGCATACTCACCGCGCTGGACATCACCCCCGCCGTGGTGCGGGAGGCCACTGAGAAGGGCTGCGCCCTCATTGTGGCCCACCACCCGGTTATCTTTGACCCGCTCAAGAGCATCGCCGCCGGCGATGTCCCCGCGCTGCTCCTGCGCAGCGGCATCTCGGCCATCTGCATGCACACCAACCTGGACGCTGCCGACGGCGGCGTCAACGATACCCTGGCCGCCCTGCTGGGCCTGGGGGAAACCACCTCCTTCGCCGAAGGCTGCGGCCGCATCGGCACGCTGGCCGCCCCCACTACCGCCGCCGCCCTGGCGGCCCACTGCAGCAAAACGCTGCACACCCGCTGCAAATATGTGGAGGCCGGGCGGCCCATCACCCGCCTGGCGGAGGTCAGCGGGGCGGGCGGCAGCTTCTTGCAGGAGGCCATCGGCCTGGGGGCGGACTGCCTTGTCACCGGCGAGGCCGCCCACCACATCGCCCTGCTGGCCAAGCAGAAGGGGGTGGGCCTGGTGGTGGCCGGGCATTGGGGTACTGAGCGACCCGTGGCCCTGGCGCTGGCCCGACGCCTGGCCGAGGCCCTGCCCACCCTGCCGGTGGCCGCCGCCGACACCGACACCGACCCCTACGAATACTTATAAATAAGTTGAGGGCAGGGTGAATGGTAAGAATAGTATCAATGTTATAAATGTTATAAATTGTGGTGTACCCTGCGGGTACGATTCAATAAAAAGAAGAACGATAGAGTCAGGGCATTCTTTCAAAAGCGGCGAAGCCGCACCATAATTCATAACATTCCTGACATTTTTATCATTTCTAACATTCAACCCGCGCCCCGGGGGCATCATCAATTTCTCACTCCGCTCCCGACTTTTCACCTTCCCAGGAGGTTTCCATGGCTTTGGATGCCGCAACGCTGGCCCTTGTGGCCGGCGAACTGAAAAATACCCTGCTGGACGCCAAGATCGATAAAATCTTTGAGCCCACCCGCGACGAGGTTCTCATCACCCTGCGCACCCGCACCGAGACCCACCGGCTGCTGCTGTCTGCCCGCAGCGGCTCGGCCCGCGTCTGCCTGACGAGGGAGAGCTTTGAGAACCCGCTCACTCCGCCGGGCTTCTGTATGCTGCTGCGCAAGCATCTGACCGGGGGCCGCCTCATCGGTCTGCGGCGTGAGACGGGGGACCGCATCGTCTATTTTGACTTCAAGTGTACCAACGAGATGGGCGACCTCGTCACCAACACGCTGGCCGCCGAGTTGATGGGCCGCTACTCCAACCTGGTTCTCGTCCAGGAGGGGCGCATCATCGACGCCCTGAAGCGGGTGGATTTTGAGGACAGCGAGATCCGCCAGCTTCTGCCCGGCCTGCCCTACACCCTGCCGCCCAAGCCTGCCAAGCCGGACTTTTTGGAGGTCAGCGCCGCCACCATGGTGGCCGTCGCCTGCCAAAAGGATCTGCCGGTGGCCGCCGCCCTGGGCAAGAGCGTGGCCGGCGTCGGCCCGGTGGTCATGCGGGAGGCTGTCTGCCGCGCTCTGGGCGAGACCCCGGCCTTGGCCTGCGATCTGACCGCTGACGAGCAGGCCCGCCTGGCCGCCGCGCTGGAGGAATTGAAGGCCGAGCACGCGGCGGGCGGCGTCCCCACGGCGGTGCGGATGCCCCAGCCCGACGCCGCCCCCAAACCGGTGGAATTCAGCTGGTTCACACCCCGGCAATACGGCCCTGCGGCGGTGCTGACCCAATACCCCAGCTACAGCGAACTGCTGGAGGATTACTACGCCACCAAGGACCGGGCCGAGCGGTTGCGGCAGAAGAGCCGGGAACTGTACAAGGCGGTCCACAACATGCATGACCGTGCCGTGCGCAAGCAGGCCGCCCGCCGGGAGGAACTGGCCCAGAGCGCCAAGGCGGATACCCTGCGCCTGTACGGCGAACTGCTGCAGGCCAACCTGTGGGCCTGTAGCAAGGGGGACCGCCAGGTCACGGTGACCAACTACTATACCGGTGAGGATGTCACCATCCGGCTGGACCCCCGCCTTGCCCCCAACGAAAACGCCCAGAAATACTTCAGGGACTACAAGAAAAAGCAGACCGCCCACGCTATGCTGCAAAAACTGCTGGTGGAGGGCGAGGCCGAGATCGAGTACCTGGCAACGGTCCTTTACGAGGTGGAGACCGCCCCCGGGGAGCAGGCCCTGAACGAGATCCGCGCCGAACTGAAAAGCCAGGGCTACCTGAAATACTACAAGCAGCGGGACCGCAGGCAGAAGCCCGCCGACTTCCTGCGCTACCAATCCAGCGACGGCTTTGAGATCCTGGTGGGCCGCAACAACCTGCAGAACGATAAGCTGACCCTGCACACCGCCCGAGGCAGGGACCTGTGGTTCCATGTGCAGAAAGCCCCCGGCAGCCATGCGGTGGTGATGAGCAGGGGCCTGGAAATCCCCGACACAACCCGCCAGGAGGCGGCCGAACTGGCGGTACTCCATTCCAGCCAGAACGGCGGGGCCAAGGTGGCGGTGGATACCACCGAGGTGAAAAACATCTGGAAAGCCAACGGCGCCAAGCCCGGCATGGTCCTCTATGAGGTGTATACCACCGTCTACGTCACCCCCCGCCCCGGCCTGGCCGAGCAGCTGAAAAAGAAATAGGGGAGAGCTGGATCCATCCGGTACACAGATCGCCCGGCCCGCCGGGTGTGACTGGCTCGGAGGTCCCCTAGGAAAGTGTTGAAATGATCCCGCCCTGTGCGCCAAGCCCAC
>CAZIVF010000015.1:9233-26270 GCA_964542725.1 uncultured Subdoligranulum sp.
CTGCGGTTTGAAAAAGCTCGAAAAAGTTTTTTCAAACCGTCTCATTGCTAGGGGGCGGAACGTCTGGTAAGATAGAGGCAGGAGGTGAGCCGTATGGCAAACGAGAACAAGAAAGATTTCAACGCCATGCTGCACGAGGACAAGGGGATGCCCCGCATCCAGATTGTCACCGACGCGGCAACGATCAAAAAGTACGGCGGCGAGCGGATGTATTTTGCTCCGCCGCTGGCCTATGACGCCCTGATGCGGCAGGTGCCGCCCGGCGGGCTGACCACCGTGGGCGCGATGCGGGCGCATCTGGCCCGGCAGGCCGGGGCGGATTTCACCGAGCCGATCACGGCGGGGGTGTTCGTCTCCATCGCGGCGTGGGCCAGCTTCCAGCGGGCGGGCCGCGATGAGACGCCCTGGTGGCGCACCCTGAAAGCGGGTGGGGAACTGAACCCCAAGTACCCCGGCGGTGCCGAGGCCCAAAAGGCGCTTCTGGAGGCCGAGGGCCACACCGTCCTGGCCAAGGGGCGCAAAACCATCCGCTATGTGGTGCAGGACTACGAGACCAAGCTGTGGCCGCTGGGATGAGGGGGGCAGCCCCTGAACCCGCCGCGCCTCGCCTCGCCCTGCGGGCGGGGGTATCCAAGGGAACGCTGTTCAACTGGTTTCGGAACAAGCAGGCGCTTTACCTCTCCACTTTGCGCTACGTCGCCGGTCGGGTGGAGGGGCCCGCATGGGAGCGCGCCCCTCCGGGGAAAACAACCGGAGGAAGGCCAGCGCCCAACTGTGTGAATTCCGGTCGCAGTCCTATTGGAACGGGGCGGGGAAGGCTGAAAAGATTGCTGAGGGCGCGCCGGCCCATTCCGCGCCCGGCGGGCATGGGCTGAATTTCGGCAAAACAGAAAATTTTTTCAAAAAAATTCTATCTTTTTTCCAAAAACCCCTTGCAACGCCGGGCAACGTGTGCTATTATAATACACGGCTGCGAACGGCTTGTGAGGAACATCCGTTCACCACAAGCCACGATATGCGTTGATGCGGGAGGTTGCCGCGCCCGGGTTCCTGGGCGGCGGGTTTTTCCGCGGAGTATGTCCGATCTTAGAACCGGGCGAAAGAATTACGGATGCGAAGGGATATGTACGTCGCTGCCTGTCTGCGGCACGGACCAATGTCCACTGCTTTGCGCTGATTCTTTCCGGTTGAACTGCCTGGCGGTTCGCCGGATTTTGTCATGCGAAGAGCTTGAACACCCGGAAGCGTGTGTAGTTTATCGGCTCGCCTAAGGCACACAATCTTATTAGGAGGCGAAAGTTATGGCAGTCAAAGAGAAAATCAGAATCCGTCTGAAGAGCTACGATGCATCCCTGATCGATGCGGCGGCCCAGAAGATCGTGGAGACCGCGAAGCGCACCGGCGCCCGCGTGTCCGGCCCGATCCCCCTGCCCACCGACAAGGAAGTCGTCACGATCCTGCGCGCGGTCCACAAGTACAAGGATAGCCGTGAGCAGTTCGAGACCCGCACCCACAAGCGTCTGATCGACATTCTGAAGCCGTCTAACAAGACGGTCGAGGCTCTCATGAGCCTGCAGCTCCCCGCTGGCGTGGACATCGAGATCAAGCTGTAACAGCGGTTTTCTACATTATACTGGGCCGGTCCGTGTGGCCGTGATCCACAAACCGCCGGCAGATAATGCGAACCGAAAGTACGGCTAACTTCTCAATACTGCGATAAGCGGAGAGGTCATGTTGGCGCACCACCGCCAACCAATAACCTTTACAGGAGGACAATCACAATGCAAAAAGGTATCATCGGCAAGAAGCTGGGCATGACCCAGCTGTTCGACACCAACGGCAAGGTCATCCCCGTCACCGTCATCGAGGCCGGCCCCTGCACCGTGGTGCAGAAGAAGACCGTCGAGAGCGACGGCTACCAGGCCGTCCAGATGGGCTACGGCGAGGTCTCGGCCAAGAAGGTCAACAAGGCCGCTAAGGGCCACTTTGACAAGGCCGACGTCGCTCCCAAGCGCACCCTGCGCGAGTTCCGTTTTGAGGATATCTCCGGTCTGAACGTCGGCGACATCGTCAAGGCCGACGTCTTCGCCGAGGGCGATAAGGTCGACGTGGTCGGCACCAGCAAGGGCAAGGGCTACCAGGGCGTTATCAAGCGCTACGGCCAGCACCGCCTGCGCGAGACCCACGGCACCGGCCCTGTGGCCCGCCATGCCGGTTCCAACGGCTCCACCTCCACCCCGTCCCGCGTGTTCAAGGGCAAGAAACTGCCCGGCCACATGGGCGCCGTGCGTGTCACCGTCCAGAACCTGAGCGTCGTCAAGGTCGACGCCGAGAACAATCTGATCGCTATCAAGGGTGCGATCCCCGGCCCCAAGGGCTCCGTGGTCACCATCCACAACAGCGTGAAAGCGTAAAGGAGGAAAACACAATGGCACAATTTGATGTCGTCGATATGAACGGCAAGAAGGTTTCCACCGTTGAGCTTTCCGACGCCGTGTTCGGCATTACCCCGAACGAGAAGGCTGTCCATGAGGCAGTCGTCAACTTCCTGGCCAACCAGCGCCAGGGTACCCAGAGCACCAAGATCCGCAAGGAAGTCCGCGGCGGCGGCCGCAAGCCGTGGCGCCAGAAAGGCACCGGCCATGCGCGCCAGGGTTCCATCCGCGCGCCGCAGTGGACCCACGGCGGCGTCGCTCTCGGCCCCAAGCCCCGCGATTACTCCTACACCATCAACAAGAAGGTGCGCCGCCTGGCTCTGCTCAGCGCTCTGTCTGACAAGGCTGCCAACGGTAATCTGATCGTCGTTGACAAGATTGCCGCCGCCGAGTACAAGACCAAGGCCGTCGTGGCCTTCCTGGCCGCTGTGGGCGCCGGCAAGAAGAACCTGATCGTCAACGACACCCTGGACGAAAAGTTCGTCAAGAGCGCCGCCAACATCCCCGGCGTCAAGACCACCGCCACCGGCGTCAACACCTACGACATTGTCAATGCCGACAAGCTGATCATCAGCCTGGACGCCGCCAAAAAACTTGAGGAGGTATATGCGTGATGAAATTCGCACAGGACATCGTTCTCGCCCCCGTCATCACCGAGAACTCCATGGCCGGCATCGCTGACAAGAAGTACACCTTCAAGGTTGCCACCGATGCCACTAAGATCGAGATCGCCAAGGCTGTCGAAGAACTCTTCGACGTTAAGGTCGCCAAGGTCAACACCATCAGCGTCCGCGGCCGTTACCGCCGCCAGGGTATGCACGGCGGCTACACGGCCAAGAGCAAGAAGGCCATCGTTACCCTGAAGCCCGAGTCCAAGGAGATCGAGTTCTTCAACAGCATGGTCTAAGCCGAAAGGCTGACCGCGCCGCAAGGCGCATGAACCCGCCGAGGGTTCGATTATGGAGATATGACTCCGATAACATCTCATAAGATACTAAAAAAGGAGAACCACCATGGCTATCAAAAAGTATAAGCCGACTACCCCCGGCCGCCGCGGCATGACTGTGACTGACTACAGCGTGCTGAGCAAGGTCGAGCCGGAGCGCAGCCTGCTGGAGCCTAAGAAGAAGCACGCCGGCCGCAACAACACCGGCAAGATCACCGTCCGCCACCACGGCGGCGGCAACCGCGTGAAGTACCGCGTCATCGATTTTAAGCGCAACAAGTTCGATGTGCCGGCCACCGTCAAGACCCTGGAGTACGATCCGAACCGTTCCGCCTTTATCGCCCTTGTGGAGTATGAGGACGGCGTCAAGAACTACATCCTGGCGCCCGACGGCCTGAAGGTGGGCGACACCGTGATGGCCGGCCCCCATGCCGACATCAAGCCCGGCAACGCCCTGCCCTTCGAGAACATCCCCGTGGGTACCATGATCCACAACATCGAGCTGTATCCCGGCAAGGGCGGCCAGTTGGTTCGCTCCGCCGGCGTCATGGCGCAGTTGATGGCGAAGGAGAACGGCTACGCCCTGGTCCGCCTGCCCTCCGGCGAGATGCGCAACGTCCGCCTGAACTGCATTGCTACCGTCGGCGTTGTGTCCAACCTGGACCATGAGAACGTCAACCTGGGCAAAGCCGGCCGCAAGCGCCACATGGGCATCCGCCCCGGCAGCCGCGGTTCCGTCATGAACCCCTGCGATCACCCGCACGGCGGCGGCGAGGGCCGCGCCCCGGTTGGTCACAACAGCCCGCGCACTCCGTGGGGCAAGCCCGCTCTGGGCCTGAAGACCCGCAAGCACAAGGCCCGCAGCGACAAGTTTATCGTCAAGCGCGCCAAATAAGGGAGGTAATTGAACAATGTCTAGAAGCACTAAAAAAGGCCCTTACGTTCTGCCTTCCTTGATGAAAAAGGTCGAGGCTATGAACGAGAGCGGCAAGAAGAGCGTCGTGAAGACCTGGAGCCGTTCCTCCACCATCTTCCCCGAGTTCGTCGGCCACACCTTCGCCGTCCATGACGGTCGCAAGCATGTGCCTGTCTACGTCACCGAGGATATGGTTGGCCACAAGCTCGGTGAGTTTGCGCCCACCCGCAAATTCACCGGCCACACCGGCGGCAAGACCACCGGTAGGTAAGAGAGGAGGAACATCGAATGGAAGCACGGGCTACGCTCCGTTACGCCCGCATTAGTCCTCGTAAGGTCGGCATTGTGATGGATCTGATCCGCAACAAGCCCTTGGACGAAGCGCTGGCAATTCTGCAGTACACCCCGAAGGCCGCCTGTGAGCCCCTTCTCAAGCTGGTGAACTCTGCTGCCGCAAACGCGGAAAACAACTTTAACATGGACCGCAGCAGCCTCTATGTTGCTGAGTGCTATGTCTGCCCCGGCCCGACCCTGAAGCGCATTATGCCGCGCGACCATGGCCGTGCCTATCGCATCCTGAAGCGCACCAGCCACATGACTGTTGTGCTCAAAGAGAAAGAGTAAGGAGGTAAACAAATGGGCCAGAAAGTCAATCCCCACGGCATGCGCGTGGGCGTCATCAAAGATTGGGACAGCCGCTGGTTTACCTCTAAGCAGGAATTTGGCGACACCCTGGTCGAGGATCACAAGATCCGTACCACTCTGAAGAAGCAGCTGTACAGCGCCGGCGTGCCCAAGATCGAGATCGAGCGCACGGTGGACAGTCAGACCGGCGCGCCCCGCGTCAAGGTCAACGTCTTCTGCGCCAAGCCGGGCATTGTCATCGGCAAGGGCGGCGCCGAGAGCGCCAAGCTGGAGAAGCAGCTCGCCAAGATGACCGGCAAGAACGTCAACCTGAACATCGTCGAGGTCAAGGGCACCTCCACCAACGCCCAGCTGGTCGCTGAGGACGTCGCTTCCCAGCTGGAGCGCCGCATCGCGTTCCGCCGCGCCATGAAGCAGGCCATCCGCAACGCCATGTCCCCCCGTGACCGCAGCGCCGTGCCCGCCAAGGGCATCAAGGTGACCTGCTCCGGCCGTCTGGCCGGAGCCGACATCGCCCGTACCGAGAGCTACCACGAGGGCACCATCCCCCTGCAGACCCTGCGCGCCGACATTGACTACGGTTTCGCCGAGGCCAACACCACCTACGGCAAGGTCGGCATCAAGGTCTGGATCTACAAGGGCGAGATCCTGAAGGGCGCCAAGACCGCCGCCAAGAAGGAAGGAGGCAAACAGTAATGTTATTGCCGAAACGTGTTAAGTACCGCCGCGTGCAGCGCGGCCGCATGACCGGCAAGGCCATGCGCGGCAACAAGGTCAACCAGGGCGAATACGGCCTGGTCGCCCTGGAGCCGGCCTGGATCACCTCCAACCAGATCGAGGCGGCCCGTGTTGCCATGACCCGTTATATCAAGCGCGGCGGCAAGGTCTGGATCAAGATCTTCCCCGACAAACCCGTTACCGAGAAGCCGGCCGGCACCCGCATGGGTTCCGGTAAGGGCAGCCCGGAGTACTGGGTGGCCGTGGTCAAGCCCGGCCGCGTGCTCTTTGAGCTGGCGGACGTCAGCGAGGAGACTGCCCGCGAGGCTCTGCGCCTGGCCAGCCACAAGCTGCCGATGCGCTGCAAATTCGTCAAGCGTGAGGAGCTTGACACTGTAAAGGAGGGTGACGCTGAATGAAAGCCACTGAACTGCGCGAAATGACTGATGTCGAGCTGAACAAGCAGCTTAAGGATCTGAAAGCTGAGCTCTTCAACCTGCGCTTTCAGCACGCCATCAACCAGTTGGAAAACCCCATCCGCATCGAAGCCGTCAAGAAGGACATCGCCCGCGTGATGACCGTCCTGGCCGAGAAGAATGCGAAGAAAGCGTAAGAGGGAGGGTAAGACATGGAACGTAATCTGAGAAAGACCCGTGTGGGCGTCGTTGTCTCCGACAAGATGGACAAGACCATCGTCGTCGCCGTTATGGACAGCGTCCAGCACCCTCTTTATAAGAAGATCTTGAAGCGCACCAAGAAGTTTAAGGCCCATGACGAGAACAACGAAGCCCGCATCGGTGATCGCGTCGAGATCATGGAGACCCGCAAGATCAGCAAGGACGTCAACTGGCGCCTGGTCAAGATCATCGAGAAAGCGAAATAATCAGCCTGGTACTTTGAAAGGAGGACCTGAAAGATGGTTCAGATGCAAACTTATCTCAAAGTTGCCGACAATACCGGTGCGAAGGAGTTAATGTGCTTCCGTGTACTGGGCGGTACCCGCAAGAGATATGCGAACATTGGTGACATCGTGGTCTGCAGCGTCAAAAAGGCTGCGCCCGGTGGCACTGTGAAGAAGGGCGATGTGGTGAAGGCCGTCATCGTCCGCAGCAAGCACGGCCTGCGCCGTGACGACGGCTCCTACATCCGCTTCGATGAGAACGCCGCCGTCATCGTCATGGCCGATAAGAGCCCCAAGGGTACCCGTATCTTTGGACCTGTCGCGCGCGAGCTGCGCGAGGCCGGCTTCACCAAGATCCTGTCCCTGGCTCCCGAATCGCTGTAAGGAGGTTTTAATAGAATGAACAATCTTCATGTTAAAACCGGCGACAACGTTATGATCATCTCCGGCAAGGACAAGGGCAAGACCGGCAAGGTCCTGCAGACCTCCCCCAAAGAGGGCAAGGTCATCGTCGAGGGCCTGAACATGGTCACCAAGCACGTCAAGCCCCGCCGTCAAGGCGAGCAGGGCGGCATCGTCAAGGCCGAGGGCGCGATCTACGCCTGCAAGGTCATGCCCGTTTGCCCCAAGTGCGGCAAGGCGACCCGTGTGGGCCATTCCGTCAAGGACGGCAAGAACGTCCGCGTCTGCCGCAAGTGCGGCGCTGAACTGTAAGGGAGGAGTAAAAAATGGCACGTTTGAAAGAACAGTATGTCAATGAGATCGCTCCGGCCCTGAACAAGAAGTTCGGCTACAAGAGCGTGATGCAGATCCCCAAGCTGGATAAGGTTATCGTCAATGTTGCCGCCGGCGAGGCGAAAGAAAACGCCAAGGTCATCGATGCCATCGTTGCCGACCTGGGCCAGATCACCGGCCAGAAGGCCGTGGTTTGCAAGGCCAAGAAGAGCGTCGCAAACTTCAAGCTGCGCCAGGGCATGCCCATCGGCGTCAAAGTCACCCTGCGCGGCGACCGTATGTACGAGTTCGTTGACCGCCTGTTCAACGTCGCTCTGCCCCGTGTCCGTGACTTCCGCGGCATCAACGGCAACAGCTTCGACGGGCGCGGCAACTACGCCTTCGGTCTGAAGGAGCAGATCATCTTCCCGGAGATCGACTTTGACAAGGTTGACGCTATCCGCGGTATGGATATCTGCTTCGTCACCACCGCCAAGACCGACGAGGAAGCCAAGGAGCTGCTGAAGGCTCTGGGCGCCCCGTTTGCGAACTAAGGGAGGAACTAAGATGGCAAAAACTTCTATGAAGCTCAAGCAGCAGCGTCCTGCCAAGTTCTCGACCCGCGCTTACAACCGCTGCAAGATCTGCGGCCGTCCCCACGCTTACCTGCGCAAGTACGGCGTCTGCCGTATCTGCTTCCGTGAGCTGGCCTACAAGGGCGAGATCCCCGGCGTGAAGAAGGCTTCCTGGTAATTCCGAAACAACAACATTGATACACACAACCTAAGGAGGTTAGTGGCATGCAAATCACCGATCCTATCGCGGACCTGCTTACCCGCATCCGCAATGCCAGCACTGCCAAACACCCTTCCGTGGACGTTCCTGCTTCCAACCTGAAGAAGGCTATCTGCCAGATCCTGGTTGATGAGGGCTACATCAAGGGTATGAAGGTTACTGAAGATGGCAAGCAGGGCGTTATCACCCTGACCCTCAAGTATCAGGAGAACGGCACTCCCGTTATCGCCGGCCTCAAGCGCGTTTCCAAGCCGGGCCTGCGTATCTACACCAACTGCGAGGATATGCCTAAGGTCATGCGCGGCTTGGGCATCGCGATCATCTCCACCTCCAAAGGCGTCATGACCGACAAGGCTGCCCGTGCGGCCCATGTCGGCGGTGAAGTTCTCGCCTTTGTGTGGTAAGAAAGGGGCAATAAGACAATGTCGAGAATTGGAAGAAAACCCATCGTCATTCCCGCGGGCGTGGATGTGAAGATCGACGAGGCCGAGCACACCATCACCGTGAAGGGCCCCAAGGGTACCCTGCATTCCAAGGTTCACCCCATGATGACCGTTAAGGTCGAGGGTAATGAGCTTTTGGTTACCCGCCCCAATGACGAGAAGGAGGCCCGCAGCCTCCATGGCCTGACCCGCACCCTGATCCACAACATGGTCGTGGGTGTCACCGAGGGCTACCGCAAGGATCTGGAGATCCAGGGCGTCGGCTACCGCTGCGCTAAGCAGGGCAATAAGCTGAACCTGACCCTGGGCTTCTCTCACCCCGTTGAGGTCGAGGAGACCGAGACCATCAAGATCGAGGTCAAGGACGCGCTGCACTTCAGCATCGTCGGTATCGACAAGCAGGAAGTCGGCCAGTTCGCCGCCGAGGTCCGCGGCAAGCGCCCGCCGGAGCCTTACAAGGGCAAGGGCATCCGCTATGTTGGCGAAGTTGTCATCCGCAAGGAAGGCAAAGCCGGCAAGGGTAAATAACAGGAGAGGAGAAACATTATGGTCAATAAGGCTGATAAGAACGTTGCTCGTCTGCGCCGTCACCGCCGTGTCCGCGGCAAGATCAGCGGCACCGCCGAGCGTCCCCGTCTGGATGTTTTCCGCTCTGCCAAGCACATCTACGCCCAGGTCATCGATGATGACAAGGGAGTTACCCTGGCCAGCGCGTCCAGCTTAGAGAAGGATTTTGGCGCCTACGGCGGCAACGTCGAGGCCGCCAAGAAGGTTGGCGAGGCCATCGCCAAGAAGTGCCTGGAGAAGGGCATCACCGAAGTGGTCTACGACCGCGGCGGTTTCGTCTATCACGGCCGTGTGCAGGCTCTCGCTGAAGGCGCCCGCGAAGCCGGCCTGAAACTGTAAAAGGAGGGAGAAGATACAATGGCCATGCAGAGAAGAGAACAAGATGACGGCATGATCACCAAGGTCGTCTCCATCAACCGCGTTTCCAAGACCGTCAAGGGCGGCCGCGTTATGAAGTTTGCCGCGCTGATCGTTGTCGGTGACGGCAAGGGCAATATCGGCTACGGCGTCGGCAAGTCCGGCGAGGTTCCCGAGGCCATCCGCAAGGGCGAGGGCGCTGCCAAGAAGAATATGCACAAGGTCAACATGAAAGGCACCACCATTCCCCATGAGATCGTGGGCGAGTTCGGCGCCGGCCGTGTTCTGATGCGCCCCGCCGCCCCCGGTACCGGCGTTATTGCCGGCGGCCCTGTCCGTGCGGTGCTTGAGTGCGCCGGCATCAAGGACATCCGTACCAAGAGCCTGCGTTCCAACAATCCGATCAACGTTACCGCCGCGACCTTCGCGGGTCTGTGCGGCTTGACCGACGCCGAGAGCGTCGCTGCCAAGCGCGGCAAGACCGTTGCGGAAATCCTGGGTTAAGGAGGGTGCAACTATGTCTGAATCTACCGTGAGCATCCGCCTTGCCAAGAGCCTGATCGGCCGCGGCAAGGAGCAGATCGCCGTTGCGAACTCCCTGGGCCTGAAGCGCCCCGGCGATGTCGTCTCCCAGCCTGATAACGCCGCGACCGCCGGCAAGATCGCCAAGATCTCCCACCTGGTCGTCGTGACCAAGGCGTAATGCAAGGAGGTGCAAGCATGAAACTTCATGAACTGAACGCGCCCGCCGGCGCGCGCAAGGCCGTTACCCGCAAGGGCCGCGGCGCCGGTTCCGGCAACGGCAAGACCGCCGGTTTCGGCCACAAGGGCCAGAAGGCTCGCTCCGGCGTCAAGAAGGCGGGCTTTGAGGGCGGCCAGATGCCGCTGCAGCGCCGTCTGCCGAAGCGCGGTTTCAACAACATTTTCGGTACCAAGTATGTTACCATTAAGGTGTCTGACCTCGAGAAGTTCGAGGCCGGCGCCGCCGTCGACACCGAGGCTCTGCTCAAGGCCGGCATCATCTCCAAGACGCTGGACGGCGTCAAGGTGCTGGGCAACGGCGAGCTGACCAAGGCTGTCAACGTCAAGGTCGCGGCCTATACCGCCTCCGCCAAGGAAAAAATCGAGAAAGCGGGCGGGAAGGCTGAGGTGATGTAAGGTGTTGGAAACCTTCCGCAATGCCTGGAAGATTGAAGATCTGCGGAAACGCTTGCTCTTCACAATGGTTATCCTGGTCATCTTCCGGCTTGGCTGCGCCATTCCGGTGCCTTATATCAATGCCAGTGCGCTGGACGCTATGTTCACCACCGGCAGCATGCTGACCTACCTGAACATGATGAGCGGTGGCGCGCTGAGCCAGTGTACACTGTTCGCCCTGGGTGTTCAGCCGGCCATCAACGCTTCCATCATTATCCAGCTGCTGGTTGTGGCCATCCCCTACCTGGAGAATCTCTCCAAGGAAGGGGAGGAGGGCCGCCGCAAGCTGACCCGCATCACCAACTACACCGGTGCGGCGCTCGGCCTGGTACTCTCCATCGGCTACTACTTCATCATCCGCAACATGGGCGCTCTGAAGTACAATGGCGGCGGCTTCGCGCAGATCTTCTCCGCGATCGTCATCATCCTCTGCTTCACCGCCGGCTCCCAGCTGTGTGCCTGGCTGGGCAACCAGATCGACGGCAAGGGCATCGGCAACGGCCTGTCCCTTCTGATCTTCGCCGGCATTGTCGCCCGCTGGTCCAGCGTTTACGGCTCTGTGCAGGGTATCCTGACCCGCGCCCAGGCCGGTGAGCCGATGTTCTACATCTTCCTGCCCTTCCTGCTCGTCCTGGCGCTGGCCGCCGTGGTGTTCGTGGTTGTTCTGACCAATGCCGAGCGCCGCATCCCCGTCCAGTATGCCAAGCGCGTTGTGGGCCGTAAGATGTACGGCGGCCAGGCAAGCTACATTCCCATCAAGGTGAATATGTCCGGCGTTATGCCCATCATCTTCGCCTCGACGCTGTGCGGCCTGCCCGGCATGATCGGTAGCTTTATCAACCTGGACCCCATCAAACACCCCATTTGGTCGGGCTTCTTCAGCGCGTTCAACTACAACAGCCCGGTCTACTTCGTGGCGTATATGCTGCTCATTGTCGGCTTCAACTATTTCTATGTGGCGATCCAGTATAACCCCGTGGATATTGCCAACCAGCTGCGCAAGAACAACGGCACCGTTCCGGGCATCCGCCCCGGCAAGCCCACCAGCGACTTCATCACCAGGACCCTGAGCAAGATCACGCTGATCGGCGCCATCTTCCTGGCCATCGTCGCGGGCGTTCCCATTCTGCTGGGCAACCTGACCGGCACTTCCATCCAGCTGGGCGGTACCAGCCTGCTGATCGTTGTCGGCGTGGCGCTGGATACGGCCCGCTCTCTGGAAGGCTATATGACCGCACGTCACCACAAAGGCTTTTTGGAATAAGCCGCACGGCTTGAAAGGGGACTGACTATGAAACTCATCCTTTTGGGCGCCCCCGGCGCCGGCAAAGGCACCCAGGCTGAGATCCTCTGCGATAAGCTGGGTATCCCCACCATCTCCACCGGCAACATCCTGCGTGCCGCCGTCAAGGATGGCACCCCGATGGGCCTGAAAGCCAAATCCTTCATGGATGCCGGCGCTCTGGTACCCGACGAAGTCATTGTCGGCATCGTCAAAGAGCGTCTGGCGCAGCCGGACTGCGCGAGGGGCTTTATCCTCGACGGTATGCCCCGCACCATCGCCCAGGGCGAGGCCCTGGAGCAGATGGGTGTGGAGATCGACAAGGTCATCAACCTGGTCGTGGCCGATGAGGAGATCACCAAGCGCATGAGCGGCCGCCGCGTCTGCAACAAGTGCGGCGCCAGCTACCACACCGTCAACAAGCGCCCGGCCGTGGAAGGCGTCTGCGACCGCTGCGGCGGCGAGTTGGGCATCCGCAAGGATGACGAGCCTGCCACCGTGCTGGACCGTCTGAAGGCCTACCATGAGCAGACCGAGCCGCTGGTTGCTTTCTACCGTGAGCGCGGCAAGCTTGTCGATGCCCCGGATCAGGGCTCCATCGAGAAAAACACTGCCTACGTTCTGAAGCTGCTGGAGGCATAAGCATCCATGATCCAGATCAAGAATACCGTCGAACTTGAAAAGATGCGCCGCGCCAACGCGATCAGCGCTGCGGCGCTCAAGGCGGGCGGCGAAGCGATCGAGCCGGGGATCACCACGGCGGAGATCGACAAAATCATCTACGACTTTATCGTGCGCCACGGTGCCAGGCCCAACTTCCTGCACCTGTACGGCTTCCCGGCAACAGCCTGCATCAGCGTCAATGATACCGTGATCCACGGCATCCCCACCAAGAGCCAGCAGATCCGCCCCGGAGACATCGTTTCCATCGATACTGGCTGCAAGATCGACGGCTACAATGGGGACAACGCCTGCACCTACGCCTGCGGCAAGATCGACAAGGAGGCCCAGCGTCTGCTGGATGTCACCAAGGAGAGCCTGCACCGCGGCATTGCCATGGCGCTGGCGGGCAACCGTGTGGGCGATATCGGCCATGCGGTGCAGAGCTATGTGGAGGAAAACGGTTTCTCGGTGGTGCGCACCTTTGTCGGCCATGGCGTCGGCAAGGAGCTGCATGAGGACCCGGAAGTCCCCAATTTCGGCACCGCGGGCCGCGGCCCGCGGCTGGTGCCGGGCATGACCATCGCCATTGAGCCGATGGTCTGCCAGTACAAGCATACGGTAAAGACTTTGAAGGATGGATGGACGGTCAAGACCTGTGACGGCGGCCTGGCGGCTCACTTTGAGCACACCATCGCCATCACTTCGTCGGGGCCGGAGATCCTGACCCACGGCTGGGAGGAACCCGGATGGACTTTGTAGAAGGCCGTCTGGTTCGCTCCAAAGCAGGGCGGGATAAAACCCGCACCCTGGCCGTCTTGGCTGTGGATGGCCAGATGCTTCTTCTCGCAGACGGAAGTCTGCGCAAGATCGAACGCCCCAAGCGCAAGAAGAGGAAGCATGTGGCCCCCACTGCCACCGTTCTGGAGAACGAACTCCTGAAAAGCGATCAACTTCTCAGTGAGGCCATCGCCGCCTATGACGCGGCGCATCCAAACTGACAGAACCTTCCAAGGAGGCAATCAGCTTGTCTAAAGAAGATGTCATCGAAGTCGAAGGTATCGTACGCGAGGCAATGCCCAATACCGTGTTTAAGGTTGAGCTGCTGAACAAAGAGGGCAAGCCCAACAGCCACACGGTGCTGGCGCATATCTCCGGCAAGCTGCGGACGAATTTTATCCGCATCCTGCCCGGCGACAAAGTCACCATGGAGATGTCGCCCTACGACCTGACGAAGGCCCGGATCACCTGGCGCTCCAAATAAGCGAACGCCTTGTGTTTATAGAAGGAGGTTAACATCATGAAGGTAAAACCTTCCGTGAAACCCATTTGCGAGAAGTGCAAGGTCATCAAGCGCAAAGGCCGCGTGATGATCATTTGTGCCAATCCGAAGCATAAGCAGCGCCAGGGCTAAAGGTCCGGGGGGCAAACCCCGGAAACCGTACCCAAAACGCTTGGGGGCCAAGTGCGTAGATTCCCGGCGCAGGCCCCGACACAGGACATGGGATGTATCTAATGGAGGTGCTTTATGGCACGTATTGCTGGTGTTGATCTGCCTCGTGAGAAGCGGATTGAAGTTGGTCTGACTTATGTTTACGGTATCGGTCAGAGCACTGCCGACGAGATTCTCGCCGGCACCGGAATCAACCCTGATACCCGCGTCAAGGATCTGTCGGCTGAGGATGAGTCCAAGATCCGTGACTACATCGACAAAAACAACATCCTCGTCGAAGGTGATCTTCGCCGCAACGTCGCGCTGGACATCAAGCGTCTGACCGAGATCCAGTGCTACCGCGGCGTCCGCCATCGCAAGGGCCTGCCTTGCCGCGGCCAGCGCACCAAGACCAATGCGCGTACCTGCAAAGGTCCCAAGCGCACTGTCGCAAATAAGAAGAAGTAAGGAGGAACTGACATGGCTGCTAATAAAGCGAGTGCGGCGAAGACCCGCACCAAGAAGAAGGAGCGCAAAAATATCAGCGCGGGCGCCGCGCATATTCAGAGTACCTTCAACAACACCATCGTGACCATCACTGACACCCAGGGCAACGCGATCTCCTGGTGCAGCACCGGCGCGCTGAACTTCCGCGGCTCCCGCAAGAGCACCCCGTTCGCCGCCCAGAGCGCTGCCGAGGTCGCCGCCAAGGCTGCTATGGAGCACGGCATGAAGACCGTTGAGGTCTACGTCAAAGGCCCTGGCTCCGGACGTGAGAGCGCCATCCGAGCCCTCCAGGCTACCGGTTTGGAGGTCACTATGATCCGTGACGTGACTCCCATCCCGCATAACGGCTGCCGCCCGCCCAAGCGCCGCCGCGTTTGATTGAAAGGAGAAAATGAGTTATGGCTAAGAATACCCAACCGATCGCCAAGCGTTGCCGTGCTCTCGGCATTTCTCCTGCTGTTATGGGGTATGCGAAGAAGACCACCAATCGCAATCCCGGCGGCCAGATGAGAAAGAAGAAGAGCGAGTACGCGCAGCAGCTCAATGAGAAGCAGAAGGTCAAGTTCGTCTACGGCATCCTGGAGAGCCAGTTCCGTTCCTACTACGAGAAGGCTTCCCGTATGCCCGGCCAGACCGGCACCAACCTGCTGGTTCTGGTGGAGCGCCGCCTGGATAATGTCGTGTTCCTGCTGGGCTTTGCCCAGACCCGCCGCGACGCCCGCCAGTTGGTCTCCCACAACCATTTCACCGTCAACGGCAAGCGCGTCAACATCCCCTCCTACCAGGTGAAGCCGGGCGATGTGATCGAAGTCGTTTCCTCCAGCCGTTCTTCCGTCAAGTTCAGCAAGCTGACCGGTGAGGATGCCCCCGTGGTGATCCTGCCCGCTTGGCTGGAGCGCGAGAAGGGCAGCCTGAAAGGCACCGTCACTAAGATGCCTGCCCGTGAGGACATCACTGTCCCCATCGAGGAGCACCTGATCGTCGAGTTGTACTCCAAGTAATCCTCTCTGCCACTATCTACTTTTACAACCTGCCGGCGCTTTTGGGCGTCGGCTGAACAAGGAGGGTTTTTATGATGGAGATCGAACGCCCCAAGATCGAGACGGCCAGCCTTTCGCCGGATGGCCGCTACGGTAAGTTCGTTGTCGAGCCGCTGGAGCGCGGCTTCGGCACTACCTTGGGCAACAGCTTGCGTCGTGTCCTTTTGTCCTCTCTGCCCGGTGTGGCAATCACCAGCGTCAAGATCGACGGCGTGGTGCATGAATTCTCCACCATCGAGGGTGTACGCGAGGACGTCACCGAGATCGTTCTGAACCTCAAGGGTGTTGCTGCCAAAATCTATGGCGATGGCCCCAAGGCCGTTCGCGTGGAGGCCGTTGGCCCCTGCGAGGTCACGGCTGACAGCATCAAGGGCGGCGACGACCTGGAGATCCTGAACCCGGAATGGCATATCGCCACCCTGGGCGAGGGGGCCAAGCTTGTGATGGAGCTGACCTTTGACAAGGGCCGCGGCTATGTGCCTGCGGAGAAGAATAAGCTGGATCTGATCGAAAAGAATGACATCACCACCCTGCCGGTCGACAGTATCTATACCCCGGTACTCAAGACCAACTACACGGTGGATAATACCCGCGTTGGCCAGATCACCGACTATGATAAGCTGACCATTGAGGTCTGGACCGACGGCACCATCTCCGCGCAGGAGGCGCTGAGCCTGTCGGCACGGGTGCTGACCGAGCATCTGAACCTCTTCGTGAATCTCTGCGACGAAGCCGCCGAGACCGAGATCATGGTTGAAAACGACGAGAAGGGCAGGGAGAAGGCTCTGGAGATGACCATTGAGGAACTGGACTTGAGCGTCCGCTCCTTCAACTGCCTGAAGCGCGCCGGCATCAACAGTGTCGGCGACCTGATCTCCAAGAGTGAGGATGAGATGATGAAGGTCCGCAACCTGGGCCGCAAGTCTCTGGAAGAGGTCTTGACCAAGCTGGATAGCCTGGGCTTTACCCTGACCAAGGAAGACGACAACTAAGCACCGCGAAAGCGCGGATAACTGATAAAGGAGTGAAACGGAATGCCCGGTACCAGAAAACTCGGCCGTGCCACCGACAGCCGCAACGCCATGCTGCGCGCGATGGTGACTTATCTGTTCGAGAACGGCAAGATCGAGACCACCGTCCCCCGCGCCAAGGAAGTTCGTTCCATGGCCGAAAAGATGGTGACTCTCGGCAAGCGTGAGGACCTGCACGCAAAGCGTCAGATCTTCAGCTACATCACCAAAGAGGATGTTGCTAAGAAGGTCATCGATGAGTATGGCCCCAAATATGCCGACCGCAACGGCGGCTACACCCGCATCTACAAGATCGGCGTGCGCCGCGGCGATGCCGCCGAGATGGCGATCATCGAACTGGTCTGATTTGACCTGATACGGTAAGCCAAGCCCCCAGCCGAAAGGCCGGGGGCTTTCGCATATCTAAAGCGTAGCAGCGCCAAGCGGGCGGATGCCCGAAAAACTCCCTGGCC